>NZ_CP029458.1:0-328031 GCF_003614235.1 Clostridium novyi
AAATCTCCTTCTTATTCCCCATGTTGAATTCTCAGAAATTGAGCGACTTTCATCTTGAGCCAAACTTGCTAAAATGGAAATTAACACCTCTCCTTTAGCATCTAATGTTTTTATATTTTCCTTTTCAAAAATGACTCCAATGCCAAGTTCCTTAAGGGTTCTTACATAATTTAAACAATCCAAGGTATTACGAGCAAATCTTGATATGGATTTTGTTATAATTACATCTATTTTTCCTGCCTTGCAATCTCTAATCATTTCATTAAATTGTTCTCGCTTTTTTGTTTAGTTCCTGAAATTCCTTCATCAGCATAGACTTTTACCATTTCATATTTAGGACTATTATTTATAAAATTAGTATAGTAATTTACCTGTGCTTCATAGCTTGATAACTGTTCTGCTTGGTCTGTTGATACCCTGCAATACGCTGCCATTCTCTTTTTGTGCGGCTCTATTGTTTGTGCTATGTTGGTTCTGTGTTCTCTTGCTGGTATAACTGTAATACTTCTTGCCATTTCCAATTTCCTCCTTTACTACAGTTTCTTCCTTTATATTAAGCTTGCTTATAACCTCATCATCTATTTAAGTTCCCCTGCAAGCATTCTTTCCATTTTTAACGTAGTTGCTACACTGCCATACTATCTTTCTACAGCTTAATTTACTATTCCATGTTCTTCTCCTTAAGGTAGCTCCACATTTACTGCAGTAAAGCATTCCTGTTAGTGGATATCTTCTCTTATACTTTTTGTATCTCCTGAAATAATCCCCTTTTTCTTTGCTCTCTTTTTAATAAGATTTTCATAATATTATATTTGATTTTCTAAAGATTCTTCTTGCTTTTCACTATCTGTTGAAACCCTTGCATAAGCACATACTCTTTCTTTTGATTTTGCACTTTTAAAGTAGGCTCAATAATTCTTACACGCAATGTAAATACTCCTTTCTATCAAATTTGTACTACTATATATCACTCTAAAGGTGATAGAAGTCAAGGTTTGTAGAGTTAAAAAACTACTTATTAAAAATCATAATGCAAGCATCAAATCCTGCTATCTTTAACTTCTTAACTTGCTTTTCTGCATTATCCCTCAGAGCATATGATCCTGCCATAACCCTATAAAGAGTTTGTCCACCTGTAGCTTGCTGCTTTTTATAAGTTGTTGATTCGTTAACTACATTTTCTTTATAACTTATACCTAACTGAGATAATATAGCTTTAACTATTTTTCTAATAATTTCATTCCTTTTGCTATCAAAAATATTGTTATCTCTGCTATTATCAATAAAACCTATTTCAATTAAAACTGCTGGTCATCTAGTTTCTCTTAACACATGATAATTAGCATTCTTTACTCCCTATTAACAAAGCCAACACTTACAAGTCCAGCTTGTATTTTTTCTGATAGTGCTTTAGCTTTTGTACTTGCACTTAAATAAGTATAAGTTTCAACACCTCTAGCCTGTTCGGGCTTAAAAGCATTTCTATGAAATGATATAAAATAATCATATGAATTTCTACTTTCAAAGTTACTTCTATTATTAAGACTTACTGTAGCATCTGAAGTTCTAGTTTCATCTACAATAACTCCATGCCTTCTAACTTCTGCTGCTACAGTTCTACCAATGCTTAATACATCATTACTTTCTTTTCTCCCATTATAAGTTGCTCCTGGATCTTCTCCACCATGTCCATAATCAAAACATAATCTACTCATTTTTCTCCTCCTTGTTTAGTTGTGCTAAAATATCTTGAAGCTTTTTAGGTACTGGAAGCCCTATCTTAGCTGAATTTTCTATAATGCTTATTCCTTCATTGGAGATATAAAAAATATAGTAGCAGTACGAATTGCACTACCTTTCTTAATCAAATGAACATCTACTATATTTCCTATCCCCACAAATACAAAAATAAGTACCTTCTTGAAAATCCCTCTAAAGCCTACCTCACTTGATAACTTTTTCTCTAGCACTGCTACCATAAGTCCTGTCAAATAATCAATGATAACAAAGGTTATGAGTGCATACATAAAGCCATCAACCTCCTAAGAACCATCCAATATAGCCACCAATAGTAGCAAATACTATTTGTATTGTTTCGATAATATTTTTCATTGTCAAAGCCTCCTTTTTACATAATTAAAGCCCACTCAAATTAATGAGCAGGCATATCTAATGGATAAACATAATCACAAGTAAAATCATATTGAATTTTCATTGTATTTACTGGCGTTTTTGTTACTGGTTCTGGGAGAAGTGTATGCGCTGAAGCTGGAACTATATAGTATTCATCTATACTTCCATTACTATAATCATTATAAGCAAATAAAGTTTGAGTATCAAAATCCCAACTTATACTGTAATACCACGTTGAAGTAAGACTTGTACTACCATAAATATCTAGATTACTATTTAACTGTATTCCTCTATTATCATTAACTATCGCATATAACTTATTATTAGGAATTCTAGTAATAAATAATCTGCTACTAGTTCCAGTATAAACTTCAACCTTTTTAACAAATGTACCATCCTTATCATACATAGCTACACAACTTCGATAATCTTTGCTGTTTTCATTTCTATTAATACATCCATTATAGGTTATATATAAATTACTTTCTGTAACAGCTATATCATAATATTGAACATTATAAACTAAATTATCTGGAACTTTAGGACTTTTAGAATAATTTTCTATTATATTAAAACTCTTATCTAACTTTTTAAATGAACCATCTTTTATAAGTATCCAAAAATATTCTCCATCATGATCTATAGCTTTTACTTCGCATTTAAGATTTATGTTACTTTTCTTCTCAATAGTAAATTTATCATATACATTAACTATAGTTTTATTTGGCTCTAAAGTATAAATATTTTTTTGATCTGTGCATAAATTATAATAAGATACTGAGTAGCACTCCTTCACTATAGTTCTCTTTTGTAAGTACAATTCATTCTTGGCATTTGTGCCTCACTTCTATCTGCTTGTCCTCCTGTCCAATAAATACTTTTAAATGTTCCATTAGCAGCATGAGTTGGGAAATCAAAGACAAAGTGTTTTATTCCTTTTCCATCTTTATTCTCTCTTGACCATTCCCCCTTATTTATAGTTCCCCTAAATTCTGAATCTCCACTATATGTGTACCACGCATCAGCATAACCTATTAAACTTCCCCATGTAAAATAATCATATGGATTTTCTTCTATATCTCCTGTGGTTAGAGCTAAAACCCTAAAAGGATAAGTTTTAAATATATCCTCAAGTAATCTCTCCTATTTATTATCAAGCATTGGGTAATAAAATTCATCTAAAAAAGCTATATTTGTAAGTACTGCTGTAATTCTATTTTCACTTTTTGCCTCATAAACTTGCTTTCCAGTTAAATCGTCATAAAGTTTTACTGTAGCTATTCCTTGAACAGGCATTATTAACTTATTCTTTACCTTTTCAATCTTTACCTGTTAAGAAATCCTTACTGTATGATATACTTCTCTAAAACTCAAGTTATCATCCCCTTTCATATTAAGTTTTAGATATATATAATAGATAGAGATTTTTTATTTAAAGCTTATATTATAATTAGTTGTAATTCCTTTATTAATAAATAAATGATTATTTAGCGTTATACCTTCACCAAATATCACTGGTATAGGTTTTTTTAAAGTTATAAACTTATTTACTACTTGTAATTTTTGAAAATACAAACCATGAATATTAACAAGTGGTTGATACTCTTTAACTTCTGCGTGTGGTGGTTCTGAACTTAATCCACCTTGAAGATTTCTTCCATCCACCATACATTGCAAATTAAACTTTGGTATTTTTATACTTCCTGTATCAACGCCATAAAAAAACACCTAAATAGTGAGCACCACATTTAACTTGCGGTATTCCTATAGGTATTCCTACAACATTATCTCCTTTTAAAAGTTTTTGCTTTGGGGTAAAAGTGATGTCTTCTCTATATAGTTGAATTTGAATTGTTATTGTACATTCTTCATTTGCTATACAATATAATGAAAGATTCATTGAAAGATTTGTTGATGCTACTGCAGATATTCCTAAATATACAGGTTGTATTTTGCTTGTTCCAACTATAAACTCTACTGGATTTGCATAATAAAGCATGGATGTTAGTGTTCTGGCACTTTGTTGCCAAGTTCATCTACAGTTGTTTAATTTCTGATGTATCCATTTATTTAAAATATTATCTTTAGGTTGCCCTAGTTCTACTTTTGCGTTTAATCCTCTAAGTACATCCTTCCTTATTTTTATAACTGGAACTTTAATATCTATATGAAAATCTTTGTATCTTACAATAACTCTATCTCCTACATTAACCTTTTGTAGATGTTTATTTTTCGTATTCTTTAGTTTTACTAAGTTCTATAAAACCACTTCAATATTTACTTTACTAAGTCCTATGGTTTTTATACTTTCTTTTGTCATAACTCTTAAGGTTACTTCATCCTCAGCTTCTTTGAATTGAATCTTTTTAACTATAGGAAAAGGTGGATACTTATCACTATTCCAGTTAGGTATGTTTATATATTTCTTAGTAAGTTTTATTCCATTGTAACCTACTGGATAAAGCTTGTAACAACATCTTTAGTATCAGAATTAAATTTAATTCCTAAAATATTTTACCTTGAGCTATTAAAACTCCTGAATCTTTCCTATTTGCTTTAATATTTTTATATCAAAATTATCTCTTTTAATTTCTCCACATTTCCATCTTTTAATTATTCCAAACATAGCTTCAACAGGATTAGTTTGAACAAAGTAAATGGTATTAGCTAAAATAATATCGCTATCAACTTTGTATATAGTACTAACATCTCCCGGCAGAGCTTTTCCATAGCATTTTTATACTACAATTTACAGCTCTACTATCTTCAATAAAATAGTACAGAAGATCATAGAAGATATGCTTTGCCCAAACTTTTATTGTCTAATTTCTTTACTTATCTTTTCAACTCTATAAATTCTAAAAAGCTGCCCATCTGCTTTAATTATGTTCCATTCTTCTAGGTATTTTGATTTTCTTCCCTTAGCTGAATATTCAAGTTCTAACTCATAATCTCCATTAAGTTCTTCTGTAATAAAACAACTTATAACTTCATCTAGAACTCCAAGACCATTAGTTTCAAAGTTGCCTTTTGTGGTTTCTTGTCATAGATGCATATCAATCTATCACCTCCTGTCATTTTAATTTAGGTATGAAAAAAGCAAAGTTACAAATTCAATATAACCTTGCTAATTTAATCATATATATTACTTATTCTATTGTTTCTCTTATTAATTGAATTTTTTCAATATCTAAATCTGTTAATTCTTTTATCGTTTCATTATCTAAACCTTTTTTATTGCTTTTTTAACTACATCTAAAGTTTTTTTCTTTATTCCTTTTTCCATTCCTTCTTGTATTAAACTTTACCAAGTTCAGTCATCTCATTCCTCCTTACTTTTCCAGATCTTTTCCACTTAAAAATTTATTTGCAAAAGCATATAGTATTGATTCCACGTCATACTTATAATCTTCATTTATATCCTTTACTATATCTATAACATTAAGTATTTTATCTACTTACTTACATTTCCACCCATAATAGGCGTAAATGTTAAAGATATTATATCTTGTTTTGTAATCTCAATTCCAGATTTTATTTTCTTTACAATATCATTATATATCTTATCTCCATCTTTACTTGCCATAGATATTGTATTAACCTTAAATTCACTTATTCCAGTTTGTAAAGTATTTCCTGGATTTTTATGTTACCTGAATAAACAACATATGTAACTGCATCTTTTCCAGTCTGATGACTTAGAAGTGCTTCATAAGCTCTAAATCTTCTTAAATCTGTTTTTCCTTTATTAGTTGTTTGAAATTCAAATGTATAAAAGTATCATCTTCCATTAAGAAAGTATAGTCCATAAACATATTTTTAGTTTCTAAAACTACTAACTCTGTTGGTCCAAGTTCCTTAACTTTTTTGTTTATACCAAAGAATTTTAGTCCTTCCTGCGCAAAAAGATCCATGGCTCTTTTCATGATTAAATCTTCATAATTCGTAGGCTTCATTAGTTCACCTTCCTAGCTCCTTAATTATATCTCTATTTTAATTCATTAGTAGAAATAGTTCAAATAAAAGTAATTTTATTTTTGTTTATATTTCTATATCCATACCTCATTAACTCTAACCTCAGCCTTACTAACATTTCCACTAAACCCTACAGCATTTTCTCCAACTATAAGAATAGGAAACTCCCCAATCATATCTCCATTTTTTAATTCATCATCTTTATAGCAATCTTTTAAAACAGAATCTATTGTTACATATCCATCTACCTTTTTTACAGTAATCTCATTATCATTAATCTTTAGTTTTATATCTCCACTTCCATAAACCTTAATCACATGCTCACTTTGAAAAGTTCCTTCATTGTATATAGTAGAATTGTTTTTAGTTACTGTAATTATTTTATCTTTAACAGCATACTTAAAAGGCTTACAGTTAAATATTATTGGAAACCTCGATGTATATTTTAAAACTTGCTTAAAATCAATCATATTTACTACCTGGGCAATATATTTTTTATCAGATTGAAAGCTAAATATTAAATCACTTTCTCCTGTATTTATAAGCCATGCTTTTATTTCATCTATTTTGTCTACTAAATTAGCTTTTGATTTTACTCCGCATTCAACTAATATTGTTATATCCTCAAAAGTGCTCTCATCAAATTTTAGATTAGAACTTTTATCTGGAATGTCTATATAGGTAATTCTTCTTTTTGGCGAAGGAATAGAAGGTCGTTTTGATATTATTATTTCAAAATCATCATAGCTGTTCTTATTTCCAAAATTAAAACTTAAAATTTTAATTACCTCCCTTCCCCATTGAAATACGTTGTCTGTAAAACTCTAGTTCATAGGCTAACATCTCTATATCTTTTTCTGTATTATTAATAAATTTTTCTATGTGTACTGTTAAACCATTAGTTTCTCCTAATCCTTGTGCTTTTTTTATAGACTTAGCTATAATTTCATCTAATCTATCTATTGGTAGAACTGCTTCTGTACCTCTTTCACCTACTCCTATAATACTTGGTGCATTAAAAATGCCACCCTGTGCATACCAATTAACATCAAACTTTGGTACTTTAGGTGGCATTAAACTAAACTCTCCTCTTAATCTAAAGTGAGGAAGCTTTATTTTAGGTATTTTTATCTCAGGTATTCTAAGATTCTTAAAGAAACCATATATAGAATCCACTGCTTTTTTAACTATATTTTTCGCTGAATTAATGGGTGTTGTTATGGCTGTTTTTATGCCATTCCAAACAGAAGTAGTAACGCTTTTAATGCTGTTCCAATTGGACTTTTTAAGGCAGCAAAAGCTTTTCCTAATACTGCACTGGCACCACCAGCTTTTCCTAAAGCCGTTGAAACTTTTCCTAGCGTAGAAAACAAAGTACCACCTGTACTTATAAGCTTACCTATAATACTTATGACTGGACCTAATGCAGCTACCATTAATCCTATTTTAACTATCATATCTGCCTGTGCTGGAGTTAAATTATTAAACTTCTCTGCTAAAATTTGTATTACTCCACTTACTTTTTCTATCATTAGTGCTAAGCTATCTCCCAATTGTATTCCAGCATTCTTAAGGCTATTAAAAGATTTTTAATCTAGCACCTGTAGTTTCATTAACTTTATTAAAAGCTGTATCTGTTGCACCTGCTACATTGCTCATAGTATCCAATACTTTATTGAAATCTTGTCCTCCAGCACCACCTAAAATCATACTGGCAGTTCCAGCTTCAAATGATCCAAACATATCTTTAAGTGTTAGATTATTTTTGTTTGCATGCTCATTTAGCATATTAAGTACATCACTAACACTTTTACCACTTGCCATAAGCTGTGCAAAACTCTTTCTACTTATTTGTCTTAAAGTTTTATCTGCTGTACTTCCTGTTTTAGAGAGTTCAGATAACATACTTCTTATATATGTTCCAGCTTCTGCTGTAGCAATACCCTTTTTAGTCAAAAGTACATAGGCGCTTGATAACTGCTTTAAATTTACATTAGCTGCACTAGCTATTGGTACAACTTTACCCATACTACTGCTAAGTTCATTTACACTTGTCTTACATAAGTTTTGTGTATTAATAATAATATCACTTACATTAGCAGTTTCTTCTGCTTTTAATTTATAACCATTTAGTATTGTAGTTAACAGGTCAACACTGGAGCTCGTTTCTGTAAATCCACCTTTAGCAAGTTTTACTGCACTACCTAAAAATTCAACTGACTTACCACTTTCAACTCTTGCTGAAATACTTTGATATAGTGCTTCATTTAAATCATTTACGCCTTCTCCGGTTTCATTGGATAAGTTTAAAACACCTTTCTTAACATTCTCTATGCTTAACTGAGTAGTATCCACTATTGTACTTACCTTTGCTAGAGAATCCTGAAAATCTATACTCATTTTAGCAGCAGCAGTTCCAACTCCAACTATTGGAGCAGTAACTTTAGTAGATAAGCTTTTTCCTACATCTTGCATCTTTTTACCTACTGTCTGCATTTTGCTACCATCTTCATTTAGCTTATTACCTAATTTTGTCCATCTGCTTTCTTGTACTCTTATTCTTTCATTAGTTTCATTTAGTTCACGCTGTAATTTATTCATCTCTGCCGTAGCATAATTAAGTCTAACTTTTAAATTCTCTGTAGCTTTAGCATCTGCACCTTTTTTCTCTACACTTTCTTGATAACTTTTAGTCAGAGCCGCTACCTTTTGCTTTTGAAGTTCCATTTGTTTATTTAAGCTATCTGATTTAAGTTTTAAGCCTTCTGTAGATTTACTAAAATCCTTAAGTTTTGAACTAGCTGCTGCAAATTCACTTTTAACTACTTTTAGACTTCTTTGTATTTTAGTTACACCCTCTTGAAACCCTTTATCATCAAGTCCAACTCTTGCAACAACAGTATTGCCACCTCTTGCCATAAGCTATAGTTACCTCCTTATTAGATTCATAAATTTTTAAATATACTATATTAATATTATCATCTTTTTTATTTCCGCTAAATTGTGCACACACCACTAAAAAAATGCACACCCCTATAAACTTTCCTAAGGTGTGTGCATTTCATCAACTAAATTTTCATATCACTATCCCAAAACCCACTAAAAAATCAATCTCAACTTCTCCAAAAAACGTTAAAAGCCCTTGAAATCAAGGACTTTTCATTGTATCAATATTTAATTGATTATTTGGAGGCGCCACCCAGATTTGAACTGGGGAATCAGAGTTTTGCAGACTCGTGCCTTACCACTTGGCTATAGCGCCTTATATATATTATTCACTGAACCTAACTTTGTTACTATTTCTCCAAAAATATTTGGAGGCGCCACCCAGATTTGAACTGGGGAATCAGAGTTTTGCAGACTCGTGCCTTACCACTTGGCTATAGCGCCTTATATTTTGGAGCGGAAGACGAGATTCGAACTCGCGACGTTCACCTTGGCAAGGTGACGCTCTACCACTGAGCCACTCCCGCATTATTGGTGGCTAGACCAGGAATCGAACCAGGGACACGAGGATTTTCAGTCCTCTGCTCTACCGACTGAGCTATCCAGCCACAAAGTTTTAAAATGGCGACCTAGAAGGGACTCGAACCCTCGACCTCCGGCGTGACAGGCCGGCACTCTAACCAACTGAGCCACTAGGCCACATATTCTGATGAAATGGTGGGCACAACAGGGCTCGAACCTGTGACCCCCTGCTTGTAAGGCAGATGCTCTCCCAGCTGAGCTATGCGCCCATGTCATCAGCGACAGTTTTTATTATATCTTAGAGTTTTTAGCTTGTCAAGAACTTTTTTCTTGATTTTTTAAAACTCCTTACTCTCATTCGTTTTTCTCAAGTTCGTTTCTTGAGTTCTTAACGCCGAGCGCATTAATATAATATAAAATCTATGATTATATGTCAACAGAATAAAATCTCATTTTAAGAAATTACATATACTTTACTCCAATTTATTCTTTATATCTCATAATATCTTATATAATTATTTTATTGTGTTTTTATAAAAAATAAGGATTCTACCCAACCACTCAAAGCCTGTAATCACAAGCATTTTCAGTGTTTTAAAAAGATAGAATCCTTTTTATATTATTTCTTTAAGTTTTCTAATATTTCTCCTATTTGTTCATGGGTGAATTCATAATGTTCTCCACAAAAATGACATACTATTTCTTCTGATTTACCTTCTTCATATATCTCTTTTAAATCTTTTTCCCCTATACTAATCAATGCTCTTTCTATTCTTTCTCTTGAACAGTCACAACTATACTTAGGTTCAATCTCTTCTAATATTTTTAAATCCATATCATCAAACAAGAAATTAATCATATCATATATGTCTTTACCTTTACTTAAAAAGCTAGTAATAGATCCTAAATCTTGTAATCTATATGTTATTAAATCTGCTAACATTTCATCTGCACCTGGCATCATTTGTATTATTATTCCACCAGCTTCTTTTATACTTAAATCTTTATCTACTAAAACTCCAAGCCCTACAGCTGTAGGTGTCTGTTCAGATACTGTGAAATAATAAGCTATATCATCACCAATTTCACCTGTATATATTGGCACATTTCCTACATAAGGCTCTTTAAGTCCAAAATCTCTAATTACTAACAAGCTACCATTTTTACCTATAACACCACTTACATCTAGTTTCCCTATAGAATTAGCAGGTAAATCTGCCGAAGGATTACCTATATACCCTTTAACATGGGCATCAGCATATGATGTAACTGTAACTCCTTTAGCAGGACCACCACCATCAATTTTTATAGTAACAACATCTCTATTTGACTTTAACATAGATCCCATCAATGTTCCTGCAGTTAACATTCTTCCTAATGCAGCAGCCGATGTTGGTGCACAATTATGTATTTTTACTCCTTCATTTACTAAATCTTTAGTAACAGCTGCTATTATTCTAACCTGTCCATCTTTCGCAGTTGCTTTTATAAGTTTATCACTCATAATTTATTACCTCCTATTGTTTTTTAATATGTAAACTATTCTTTCTGTATCTTCTTTTATTTCTTCACTTTCATAACTATCTAATTTTTTTTCTACATTAAAACCTACATCATTTAATAACTTTTCAAGGAACTCTTCCTTATATGCTCTTTCTCTATGCTCTTCATCAAATCTTTTATACATATCTCCTGATTTAATAAAGAAAGTTATATACATATCTACAATATCTTCTTCTAATAAATTCTCCCATATATATACCACATCATCTTCATCATAATTATAAATATTATTTCCTAAAATATTAGTTAACTTATAATAAGAATTTATATCAAAAATAAATAAACCATCTTCTTTTAAATGGTCTTTTACAGAAGAAAAATATCTTTTTAAATCTTCTACTTCTAATATATAATTAGTAGAATCTAATACACATGTTATTAAATCAAATTTTTTATTTAATTTAAGGTTGCTTATATCTTGACATACAAGTTTTGCTTTTATTTTTTCTTTTCTCATTTTTTCTTCAGCTTCTGTAAGCATTTCTTGAGACATATCTACTGCCCATGTATGTTTAAATTCCTTAGCTAATTCTTTTGTCATATTTCCTGTGCCACAAGCTAAGTCAAGATAATCTTCTTTAGATAAATTATAATTTTCACATATCTTCATTATAACTTTAGCCCACTTAGCATAATCTATGTCTCCATAAATTAATCTATCATATATATGAGCAAATTCTTTATAACAACTCATAATATTACTCTCCCCCCTTTATGGTATTTTTTATAGTGTTAATATTCATCTGTAATCCTTGATTAATATAATATATATTCGTATAAAAAATCAAATTATTTTGTAATTGTATACTATATTCTCTCATCTATTTCTTGTATTTCTTCATTTTTAGGAATTTTTAAAGTTCTTTTTCTTTTAGTCATAATTCCTCCAATTCGACCAGTTTCCTCTGCTGTAAGTCCTCCCCATCCTTCTTTATCCACCTTATCCTTTAATCCAAGTTCTTCTGCTATTTCATATTTCACTCTTTCTCTTAGCTTCTCTAATTCTGTTAATTCTGTATTGGATTTCAATTTTGATTTTATAACTTTTTTCAAAGGTGTTCTCCCCATTTTAAATTCCTCCCATTATAAACTAATAATAATATTATTCCCACTTAGCTGGATGTTTTATACCCCCTAAAATTAAATTCAATTTAAGAATATTTCTTATCATTTTTTTAATTAGGATACATATTATAAACTATAAAATATTTTTAACTAAACTACATTAATATAATATTAATCTTTATTTATTAACAATTCATAAGCAAACATATACTATTTATATATAAATTAATAAAAATAATTGTGTTTTTTTATTTACGTTGTATAATTATATTAATGTACGTTAATATATTTTAAAATTTCAATGAAACAACTAATATGATTAACATAGGGGGATTTTAATATGCAATACAATGTTGCCGTAGTAGGGGCTACTGGTATGGTAGGAAATAAATTTATTGAAGTTTTAGCCCAAAGGAATTTTCCAATAAAAAACCTTTATTTATTCGCTTCTAAAAAATCTGCTGGAAAGGTCCTTAAATTCAAGGATAAAGATATTATAGTTGAAGAACTTAAAGAAGATAATATAAAAAATAAGCAAATAGATTTTGCTTTATTTTCAGCTGGTGGATCTGTAAGTCTTGAATACGCTCCAATTTTTGCAAAATATAATGCAGTAGTTATTGATAATAGTAGTGCTTGGAGAATGAATCCTGATATACCTTTAGTTGTACCTGAGGTTAATCCTGAAGATATAAAATTACACAAAGGTATAATTGCAAATCCAAACTGCTCTACAATTCAAGCTGTAGTAGCTTTAAAACCTCTTTACGATAAGTATGGAATAAAAAGAGTTGTTTATTCTACTTATCAAGCAGTTTCAGGTGCTGGTGTTGGAGGATTTAACGACTTAAAAAATGGCTATAATGGAGAAGCTCCAAAAAAATTTCCACATCCTATAACTGGAAACATTTTGCCTCATATTGATGATTTCTTAGATAATGGTTATACAAAAGAAGAAATGAAAATGATTAATGAAACAAAAAAGATTTTCCATGATGATAACTTAAAAATAACTGCAACAACAGCTAGAGTTCCTGTATTTTATGGACATAGTGAAAGCATAAACGTAGAGTTAGAACAACCTTTCGAAATAGAAGACATTTTTAATTTATACCAAAACGCTGATGGAGTAGTTTTAAAAGACGATGTTAAAAATCTAGTATACCCTCTTCCAATAGACGTTGAAGGTCATGATGAAGTATATATCGGAAGAATACGTCGTGACTTTAGTCTAGATAACGGATTAAATCTTTGGGTAGTAGCTGATAATATAAGAAAAGGTGCAGCTTCTAACGCTATTCAAATTGCAGAAAAAATAATTTCAATGAAATAATTGCTTTAAGGAGGATACAAAATGACTTTATTCAAAGGTTCTGGAGTTGCTCTAATTACTCCTTTTAAAAATGGCAAAGTAAATTTTCAAAAATTAAAGGAAATTCTCAATTGGCATGTTGAATCTGGTACTGACGCAATCATAATTTGTGGTACTACTGGTGAAGCTTCAACTATGACTGAAGAAGAAAGAAAAGAAACAATAAAATTCACTGTTGATGTTATAAATCATAGAATACCTGTAATTGCAGGTACAGGCAGCAATAATACATCTTCTGCTATAAACATGAGTAAATGGGCAGAAAGTATAGGTGTAGATGGAGTACTTGTAATAACTCCCTACTATAACAAAACAACTCAAAAGGGAATTTTACAACATTTTAAAGCTATTAATGACGCTATTAATGTTCCAATTATATTGTACAACGTTCCTTCAAGAACTGGACTTAATATAACTCCAAATACTCTTTTAAAATTATGCCACTTAAAAAATGTTGTAGCTATTAAAGAAGCTAGTGGTGATTTTTCTCAAATAGCTGCAATGAAAGCTCTATGTGGAGATAAAATTGACTTTTATTCAGGAAATGATGATCAAATCATACCTCTTCTTTCACTTGGAGGAGCAGGTGTAATATCTGTTGCTGCAAATATATATCCAACTGAAGTTCATAATATGTGTGATCTTTATATGAACGGAAAACACGAACAAGCTTTAAAATTACAATTAGATATGTTAAATGTAATTAACGCTTTATTTATAGAAACAAATCCTATTCCAATTAAAACAGCTATGAACTTAATGGAAATGAATGTAGGTAATTTAAGACTTCCATTATGTGATATGGAAGACAGTAATCTAAAAATATTAAAGGATGCTTTAGAAAATTACAAAAGTTTATTAAAGGAGGACTAGATACAATGACAAAAATCATTTTAAGCGGCTGTTTAGGTAAAATGGGAAGAATGATTTCTCAGAATGTATCTAACTTCTCAAACCTAGAAATAATAGCAGGAATTGATAAATTACAAGATAGCACTTGTGAATATCCTATTTTTAATAATATTTCAGAATGCAATTTAAAGGCTGATGTTGTTCTAGATTTTTCTAGACCAGACGCTTTAGATTCTTTAATAGAATATTGTAAGAATAAAAATCTTCCACTTGTACTATGTACTACTGGTTATACAGAAGATCAATTAATAAAAATTCATGAAACAAGCAAAGTTTTACCTATATTTCATTCAGCAAATATGTCCATCGGAATAAACTTAATAAATAATATTCTCAAAGATATAAGTGCTATGCTTTATGAAAATTATGATATAGAACTTATAGAAAAACATCACAATCAAAAAGTAGATGCTCCAAGTGGAACTGCTTTGCTTTTAGCAAATACTATAAAAAATGCAATACCATCTGAAACAGTATTTAATAAAGGAAGAGATGGCATTGCAAAAAGAGAGAAAAACGAAATAGGAATACATGCTATTCGTGGAGGTTCTATTGTTGGAGAACACGAAATCTTATTTGCAGGAGCTGGAGAAACTATAGAATTAAAACACACAGCATCTTCAAGAGACGTATTTGCAATAGGAGCTTTAAAAGCTTGCCAATACATGGCTGGTAAAGGCACTGGATTATACTCAATGGATGATGTTATAAAATCAAAATCCTAGTTGTAAGCTACACTAATTATTCTTTATATATAAAGAAAAGACTTAAAATAGTGAAGTTTTATTTTCTTCATTATATTAAGTCTTTTTTATTTAATATTATTATTTAGATGGTTTCACCAAATGACATGCAACAAAATGTCCTGGTTCCATTTCTATAAACTCTGGTCTATTCTTTGTACATTCATCTGTAGCGTATTTACATCTTGCTGCAAATCTACATCCTGGTTTGGGATTTATTGGACTAGGTACTTCACCTTCTAACATTATTCTATTCCTTGATTTTTCAGCTTCTGGATCTGGAAATGGTATAGCTGAAAGTAACGCTTGAGTATATGGATGAAGTGGTTTTGAATATAATTTTTGACTATCAGCAAGCTCTACCATATTTCCCAAATACATAACACCTACTCTATCTGAAATATGCTTAACCATAGATAAATCATGTGCTATAAATAAATACGTTAAATTAAATTTTCTTTGAAGTTCAATAAGTAAATTTACTACTTGAGCTTGTATAGAAACATCTAAAGCTGAAATAGGCTCATCACAAACTATAAATTTAGGTTCAACAGCAAGAGCTCTTGCTATACCTATTCTTTGTCTTTGACCCCCTGAAAATTCATGTGGAAATCTTGACGCATGTTCTTTATTTAATCCTACAAGATTAAGTAACTTATAAATCTTATCTGTTCTTTCTTGACCAGTATATAATGCATGAATATCTATTCCTTCTGCTATTATATCTCCTACTGTCATTCTAGGATCTAATGAAGCATATGGATCTTGAAATATTATTTGAGCATGTTTTGTAAAGTCTCTTTTATCTTTTCCTTTTAGTCCATGGATATTTACACCTTCAAATAAAACTTCACCCTCTGTTGCAGAATAAAGTCCAAGTACAGTTCTGCCACAAGTAGTCTTTCCACATCCTGATTCTCCAACTAAACCTAAAGTTTCACCTTTTTTTATATTAAAACTTACATCATCTACTGCTTTTAATATAGCATTTTTCCCTACTTTAAAATATTTCTTTAAGTTCTTAACTTCTACTAAATTTTCATTATTATTCTTATTTATATTATTACTATTCATTAGTTCCACCTCCTATACTTATTGGAGGATTTACCTCTGGTGCCATAGGATGTTGTAACCAGCATGAAACCTCCTGTGTATCACTAATCTTAGTTACTTCTGGCATAGAATCTTTACAAATTTTCATACAATATTCACATCTAGAAGCAAAAGGACATCCCTTTGGAGGCTGTACTAAATCTGGTGGTGTTCCTTTTAAAGAATATAATTTGTCTTTATTCTTAGTATCTAACCTTGGAACTGATTGCAATAATGCCCATGTATATGGATGTTTTGGATTATAGAATATTTCATCAGTAGTTCCTCTTTCTATAACTTGACCTGCATACATAACTTGTATTCTATGAGCTACACTTGCAACAACCCCTAAGTCATGAGTTATTAATATAACTGCCGTTCCCAACTTTTCTTGAAGTTCTGCTATAAGTTCCATTATTTGAGCTTGTATAGTTACATCTAAGGCAGTTGTAGGTTCATCTGCAATTAATATTTTAGGATCACACGCCAATGCTATAGCAATCATAACCCTTTGTCTCATTCCCCCTGAAAACTCATGAGGATATTGATTAATTCTTTTCTCTGCATTAGGTATATTTACAAGCTTTAGCATTTTTAATGCCTCTTGCATAGCTTCTTGTTTTTTCATACCTTTATGAATAATTAAACTTTCTGCTATTTGTTTACCTACTTTCATAGTTGGATTAAGAGAAGTCATAGGATCTTGAAATATCATACTTATCTTTCCACCTCTTATATCTCTTAGTTCCTTTTCTGACATTTTTACAATATCTTTTCCTTCAAATAATATTTGTGATTCTTCTTTTATTTCTCCAGGTGGCATTGGAATTAATCTCATTATACTTTTTGATGTTATTGTTTTTCCACATCCTGATTCACCAACAATAGCCAAAGTTTCTCCTTTTTCCAAACTAAAGTTTACTCCCCTAACAGATTGAACTTCACCAGCATAAGTATGGAAAGAAACTTTTAAATTTTTTACCTCTAATAATTTAGTCATATTTTTCCCTCCCTACTGACGAAGTTTTGGATCTAGTGCATCTCTTAATCCATCACCTAATAAATTAAATGCAAGCATTGTTAAACATATAGATACAGCTGGGAATATTAGTTGATATGGATAAAAATCCATTACTGATTGACCAGCCGCACACATAGCACCCCAACTTGTAGCCGGTGGCTTTATTCCAAGTCCTATAAAACTTAAGAAGGCTTCTGCAAATATAAAACCTGGTATATCAAAAGTCATATATATAATTATTATTCCTATTGTATTAGGAATTAAATGTCTTAGTATTATTCTTGAAGATGTTCCCCCTAAAGCCTTAGCTGCTAATATATATTCTGATTGTTTTAACTGAAGTACTTGCCCTCTAACCATACGTGCCATACCAGTCCAACCAGTAATACATAGAGCGATTAATAATGATGCCATGCCAGCACCCAAATATATAGAAAGTATAATAACAACTATCATATAAGGAATACTATTTAATATTTCAACTATTCTCATCATTATATTATCTACTCTGCCCCCAAAGTATCCACTAACTCCACCATATATACATCCTATAATAACTTCTATTATAGTACCCAATACACCTATTGCAATTGATACTCTTCCACCTAACCAAAGTCTTGAAAATATATCTCTTCCTAAATTATCTGTTCCAAACCAATACTCACCATTAGGTTGTAAGTTAATATTTTCTGCTATCTGTTCTGAATAACCATGTTTTGTAATATGAGGCCCTATAATACACATAATTATTATTAAAAAAAGTAATCCCATAGAAACCATGGCTACTTTATTTTGTTTCAATCTTCTCCAAGCATCTTGCCAATATGTCATATTAGGTCTTAATATAACTTCTGAATTTTCATCATTACATCCTATTACTTCAAATTGATCTTTTTTTAATTCCATCATTCAAACAACCCTCCTATCTTTTTTCCCCTGTTAGTCTTATTCTTGGATCTATTACAGAATACATAATATCTACTATTAATAATGCTACAATGTATAAAGCAGAATAAAAGATAGTTAACCCCATTATGATATTATAGTCATTTGTAAGTATTGCATCTATCATAGAATTTCCTATTCCAGGAATAGCAAAAATTCTTTCTATTACTATTGAACCTGTTATTATTGCTGCAAGCTGAGGTCCTAATATAGTTATAATTGGTAATATGGCATTTCTAATTATATGTTTCCATGCAATTGCCCTTTGTGAAAGTCCTTTTGCTTTAGCTGTAATTATATAATCTTTTCCTATAACATCTAACACTGAAGTTCTCATATATCTAGCATATGTTGCTAAACTTCCAAAGCATAAAGCTAATGTTGGCAGTACAGTAAATTTAAATCCATCGATTCCATCACCAGGATCATACCATCCTGCTATAGGAAGTACTCCACCTCCAAAACCTTTTTGAAGCAATGCTGCAATGACAAAACTAGGTATAGAAACTCCTAATATTGCAAGAAATATAACAATGAAATCAACATTTGTATTTCTCCTAAATGCTGCTATAACACCTAAAACTACCCCTATTACAAGTCCTATACACACCGCTTGAATACCTATTCTAGCAGAATTAGGAAACTTTTCACCTATAATCTGCTGAACGTTGTATCCTGGAGTTATAAAAGAATCTCCTAATTGCCCCTTTGTTAAATTTTTTAAATATATAATATATCTAGTAGTTAACGGCTTATCAAGTCCATATTGTTCTCTCATAATTTGTTGCATTTCTGGAGGCAGTTTCTGAGCTTTTACCATAACTGGATCCCCAGGTATACTATTCATTAAGAAAAAAGTTGCTGTTATTATAACCCATAGAGTTACTAACATATAACCTATTCTTTTTAGTATATATTTAGTCATTGTTTTCCCCCTCTTTATATCATTAATTCATTATATAAAACATTATTCAATTAAATAATTAAAATAATATTATGTATAATAAAACATTATATATATAAATACTACAACAATGATTCTCGTTGTAGTATTTATCTGTTTTATCTAAAATTGAAATTTATTTTTCAACACTTGCCCATTTAAATTCATATTCACAACCACATGCTGGACTTTGAACTCCTTTTACTTTCTTCTGTTCAGCAACTCTTACATCTTTACTGAAAATAGGTGATATTCCTGCATCTTCAGCTACAATAATGTTTTCTGCTTGTTTAAATAATTCAAGTCTTTTACCAGAATCACTTTCTTGCTCTGCCTTCTTTATAGCTTCCTCATATTTTGTATTATAATATTTACTATGGTTATTACCATCATTTTTCATAAAGCTTGCCATCATACTAAGGGGATCATTAAAATCAGCAATCCATCCAGACACAGCTATATCAAATTCTCCATCTTGACATTTTGTTAAGTAATCTGCAAAACTAGCTGGTTGTTTAATTGTTATATTAACTCCAAGTTTTGTCTTCCATTGATTTTGATAGTATTCTGCACATTGTTTACGAAAAGCATCACTACCTTGTTCCATATAATTTAAAGTATATTTAGATGGATCTTCATCCATTTTAAGTTCTTTTAATCCTTCTATAAATAATGCCTTTGGATCTTTATTTTGATTTATAATTTCTTTTAGTGGTTCAGGTACTTCTTTTCTAAAATCTTTATCTCCACATTTCATTGTATCTGGAATTAATCCATATGATACAAATCCTCTTTTGTAAATTCTATTTATATATGTCTCTCTATCAACTGCTAAAGATAATGCAAGTCTTATCTTTGGATTCATAAGTAACTTATTTTTTCCATTCATATTAAACATCATATAAAATGTACTTAATGTTTTACCTACTCTTAAATTGCACTTACCAGCATCTGCATCTTTTTTTAACTTTTCTGCATACTCACCTGTTCCTTGAATTAAATCTAATTGTTTTGATGAGAACATTTGATATTTTGTTGGTAATTCTTTTATATCTTGTAATACAATTTTATCTAGTTTTACATTTGTTGTATCATAATACTTATCATTTTTCTTTAATATAGTTTTACTACCCTTTTGCCAACTTTCAATTACAAATGGACCATTAAATACCATTTTACTAGGATCTGAGCCATATTTATCCCCTTGAGCTTCAACTATATCTTTTCTTTGAGGAAATAATGCTGTATGAGCTAATTGTTCCTCAAAATATGGAACTGGTTTTTCAAGTTCTACAACTAAAGTTTTATCATCCTTAGCCTTAACTCCTAATTCTTCTACTTTACCTTTTCCAGTAGAAATTTTAGTAGCATTTTTTACTACACCATTTATAAATGTTGAAAATGGTGCTTTAGTTTTTGGATCCACTAGTCTCTTCCAAGCATATTCAAAATCCTTAGCTGTTACTGGTTTTCCATCTGTCCATTTTAAATCTTTTAATGTAAAAGTATATGTCTTTTTATCATCAGACACTTTACATTCTTTGGCCACAGCAAGTTCTACCTTTGTATTGTTTACTCTTGTTAATCCTTCAAATGCTGCATTTACAGCAGTTCCTGATGCTGTATCCTGAGTTTGAGCTGAATCTAATGTTTTAATTTCAGGTAAATCAACATTTAAAATTCCTCCATTTTGTGCTGCTTTATTACCAGCACCATTTGCCCCTTGTTTGCTTCCACATCCAGTAAACAACATAGTTGTTGCTAAGACTGTAGTTAGCAGTACCGCTAGTACTTTCCTTTTCACTTAAATTCCCCCTTTTCATTTTAAACAGAAACCTAAATTTCATGTATAAATATAAATTCAATTATAATGCAAAATGAAAATTTACCTATGCATTCCTTCATAAATACATTTTTTTCATAAACTATATGATTTTAAAATTTTTCACTTGTCATTAATAATTTTATTATTTATTTCTAAAAATCATACCACTCTTTTAACTTTTGGTCAATACTGTTAATAATTTTTAAAATATATGGAAATATTTCAAATTATTTTATCATGTTAATTATTTTTATGCATTTACAATCGTAATTGTGTCACATACAAACTTTTTATTTTATGAAATTTTTCCTTCATCTCTTGCCCCTATTTGAATTTTCTTGCAATTTAAAATGATTATATTTATAAATAAAATTTATAAATATAATCATTTTATTATAAGGTATTAATCCACTCTTCTAATCTTTCAATGGATTCTTTAAGTCTTTTTATTGAATAGCAGTAAGAAATTCTAACAAATCCTTCTCCACCAGATCCAAAGGCAGATCCTGGAACAATAGCTACTTTAGCTTCATTTAATAATCTCTCACAAAATTCTTCACTACTCATATTGAATTTTTTAATACTTGGAAACATATAAAATGCTCCTTTAGGCATATTTACTTCAAAACCCATTGAAACTAATCTATCATATAAGTAATCTCTTCTTTTTCTAAACTCATTTTTCATATTTTCTACATCATTAAGTGAATTTTTCAAACCTTCTAATGCCCCCCATTGAACAATTGATGGTGCACAAGATACATTATATTGATGAACCTTAATAATACTATCTATATACTTTTTATGAGCACAAACATATCCAAGTCTAAGTCCAGTCATAGAAAACATCTTAGAAAACCCGTTTACAATAATAACTTTTTCTTTAATATCTTCATATTGCCCTAAAGAATTATATTCTTTTTCAAAGCAAAGTGAACTATATATTTCATCACTTATAATTAAAATATTTTTTTCCTTCATTAATTCATATAACTTTTCTTTATCCTCCTTACTTAATATTGCACCTGTTGGATTACATGGATAAGATAACACCATAATTTTAGGATTTTCTTTTTCTATAATTTCTTTTAGACTTATGTGATTAATAGAAAAATCATCATTTAATTCATAATTAACTATTGTACCACCTAAAAGTTTTACACAACTTTCATAAGCAGGGTATGCAGGAGTTGGTATAAGTACCTTATCTCCTTCATTTATAAATGCCATGAAAGTAGAAAGTAAAGCTTCGCTTCCTCCTATAGTCAAACATATTTCTTCTTTATGATAATTTATATCAAGATTTCTATATAAATAATTTGATATTTCTTTTCTTAATTCTTCTATACCAGCATTAGATGTATATGAAGTTTTATTTTCATTAATAGCTTTTATCATTGCTTCTTTTATTTTTTCTGGAACATTGAAATCTGGTTGACCTAATGTAAGAGAAAGTGCATCTGGAATTTTTACAACTTTATTATAAAACTTTCTTATACCTGATATTTCAATATTTTCTACATGATTAGAAACTAACTTTTCCATAATATAATACCTCATTTCTAAATTAATTTATGTTATATTCAATATTTTAAATTTCATTATTATAAATTTTACTTTATTGTCATACATATGTCCATATAACCACTTATAACAATTATATTATGTAAGAATTTTTTATTTCATATTTGTTTTTTATATATTTTCCTTTCATTTACGCATAATATTGATTATAATATACATTATATTCAAACATACAAGGAGGCTATGGAATGAATTACGATTTAACAAATCCATACGAAATTGCAAGATACATAAAAGAAGCTAAAAAATCTACTCCACTTAAAGTATATGTAGATGGAAATCTTAAAGATTGTAAATTTGATAATATAGAATGCTATGGTGAAAATAATTTCTACATATTATTTGGTGAAAGCGTAGAAGTATTAGAGTTTCTAGATAAACATCAATCATTAATAAAAAAATATAGGATAGAACAAGATAGAAGAAATTCAGCTATTCCAATGCTTGATACAAAACATATAGATGCTAGAATTGAACCAGGTGCAATTATTAGAGATATGGTTTCAATTGGAAAGAATGCTGTTATAATGATGGGAGCTGTAATAAACATAGGATGTGAAATTGGGGAAGGTACAATGGTAGATATGAATGCTGTACTAGGTGCTCGTGCCAAATTAGGTAAAAATGTTCATCTAGGAGCAGGAGCAGTGGTTGCAGGTGTTTTAGAACCACCTAGTAAATCACCATGTGAAATTGAAGATAATGTTTTAATCGGTGCTAATGCTGTTATACTTGAAGGTGTTCGTGTTGGTAAAAACTCTGTTGTAGCTGCTGGATCAGTTGTTGTAGAAGATATACCTGAAAATGTAGTTGTAGCAGGAAGCCCTGCTAAAATAATCAAAACTGTTGATAGCAAAACTAAAGATAAAACTAAATTAATGGATGATCTAAGAAAATAAAAATACTTGGCGAAAGCCAAGTATTTTTATTTATTCAGCTAAATTTTCTGATGATTCATCTTGTTCATTGTCAAATTCATCGGCATGCTCTAATTTAGAAATAGATACTTCATAAGCCGTCTTCGTTATTACCTCATCTTCACCTAACTTCTTCTGATACTTTCTACTTTGTAGTCTTCCCCATACTTTTATATTATCTCCAACTTTTAAAGTCTTACAAAATCTAGAATTTCTACCCCAAGAAATTGTAGGTATATAATCTGATTTATTATATGGTCTATTAACAGCCAATAATATATCTGCAATTTCTCTTCCAAAAGGAGTTGTTCTATAAATAGGTTCTTTACATATATAACCATCTAAAAATATTTGATTTGGGTTCTTACTTTTTTCAATACATGGTTGTACATCCCTTGCAAATACCGTAAGTATTAATCTATTAGATCCATTTATAAATTTATTATAGGATCTTAATTGACCTTCAACTACTAAATCTACTCCTTCTTTTATTTCTATCTCTGTTAATAATCTTTCTGAAATAGTTACAGGTAATACATCCTTTACATCACTAAGTCTATTTACTCCAAGTGTAAATGTGTAAAAACCTTCTCCATACATCTCATGACTAAATTCAAGATTCGATATACAAGTACCCTCTAAATATATTTTGTTATTTAACATTAAATTGTCCATCTTAACCCCTCTCTCCCTTAGTTTTCTTTTTTATTTATCTTACTGAAATATAAATATTCAAATAAATTTTGAAATATAACAAAATATAATAAATTTATTTAAATATGTGATAATAAGTATTTCAATATTAGTTCCTTTTCCATTATAATACAAATTTGATTTATATTTCAATAACTATTTTTCTTTTAACTTTTGAGTACCTGAATTATCCATGTAATAACCTTTTTTATATATCAAATCTGATACTTTAACAAATTGATATCCTTTTGCTTTTAAGTCACTTAAAATTCTTGGCAAAGTTTCAGGTGTATACTTGGCATTATCATGAAATAATAAAATAGAACCTGGTTTTACCTTTTTCATTACTCTATTGTATTCTATATCTGCACCTTGTTCTTTCCAATCTATACTATCCACGTTCCATTGAATACAATAATGATTTGTACTTTCTGCAATTTCCAATACTTTCTCATTATATGAACCTGATGGAAATCTAAAAACTTCTGTGCCCTTACCTAATAAATTCATTAATTTTGCATCTGTAGCTGCAATTTCTTCTATTATTCTAGTTCTTGATATTAGTGTAAAATCTGGATGACTATTAGAATGATTCCCTATTTCATGACCTCGATTAAAAATTTCTTTAGTTTCATTTTCATGTTTGTCTATCCATGTTCCCATTAAAAAGAAAGTTGCCTTTGCATCATACTTATCCAAAATATCTAAAACTTTTTTTGTATTATTAGTACCCCAATTAGTATCAAAAGTAATAGCTATTTTTTTTTCATTAGTATCAACAGAATAAATAGGATATTTTTTGCTCTTACCAGATACAGCTTGAAGATTTCTAAAATTAACTCCAAGAAAAAATGCCACTAAAAATACAAATACACCTAAAACAATAAAAATTTGATATTTTTTAATCTTTTCTAAATATTTTTGTATATTCATATTTCCTCCTAACTTATATAATATAGCTTTATTGAATTTATATATATAAGTCAAGATAAATATTCCTTTAATCCAATTTTTAGTTATGATCTTTTCCATATTATAGCACAAAATGTAAAATAAAAAAATTTAAATTTCAACCTATTATTTATTTTATCGCTTTTTATGTTATAATAATTTATAATTACAACTAAAAGGAGTGAGAATTACGTGTTTAATAACACCTCAGATTTAGTTGAAGATAAGCTTCTTTTGCTTTATTTATTAGAAAATATAAAACTTCCTATTTCAAACAATCAAATTACCCAAATAATTTTAGAAAATAATTTTATTAATTATTTTACTCTTCAAGAATACTTAAGCGAGTTAGAAAATGCTTCCTTCATAAATGTAATAGAACAAGAAGGTAAACATAGAATAGTCATATCAAGTAAAGGTTTAAAAGTACTGTCATTATTTAGAAATCGTATATCTAAAGATAAATTGAAAGCAATAGATGTATATCTTTCAAAGCAATTAGAAAATATAAAAAAGGAAATAACTATTTCTTCCGAATATACCATCGAAGGTAATAACTATATTGTAAATTTAAAAGCTATTGAAAATAATTCTATTTTAATTGATTTAAAATTAAATGTAGCTTCAAATGAACAAGCTAAAGCTTTGTGTGCAAATTGGAAAGAAAATCCTTCAGAAATTTATTATAAGCTTATAAAAGTCCTTATAAATGATATTAAATAAGATATTATATATATGTCATACCAGTAGGTTCTCCTCCTATGGATATGACTTTTTTATTTTCTTCTATTAAATTAGCCTTTATTAATAGATTATTATAATTATCTCCTACATATATACTATCTCCGAGTTTTATAATTCCGCTAGGCATCCCCCCAACATTTATTTTATTTATCTCTTTATAATTATTAATATCCACTATGCTTACTGTTCCTTCTCCAAAATTAGATACAAATGCGCATGATGAATTTATATACATGTCTACAGGATATTTCCCCACTAATATCCTATTAAATAATTTTAATCCCTTTAATGAAACAACACTTATATTTCCCCTTATATCACCACCCATATTACTCTCACAAACTATAATATGTTCACCATCCACTGTAAATAGTGCTTTTGTTGGATAAGCTCCTACCCTTAATTCTTTTACATTATTACTATCTTCTAAATCAATTAAAGTAATGCTATTACTTTCAAAATTAGATATAAGTATAATTTTCTTTTGTCTATTAATTTCTATACTCTTAGGAAAATCTCCACATGGAATTTCTTCTTCTATAAGATTAGTATCTAAATTAAATACTACAACATAATTAGAATCTCCACATATTGCATAAGCCTTATTTTGATACACTACAACATCATTACAATTCATACCTATAAAATAACTATCTAATTCTCTTTCCTGTTTTTTATCAAATATGGATATAGTATTACTATAAATGTTAGCTACAAGTAGCTTGTCTTTATACTTACAAATGCTATGAGGTCCTACTTTTTCAAAGGTGGAAGATTCAAAATGTATTTTTCTATCTTCTTTAAATTCTTCTATATCTACGACAGATATATTATCTGAATGTGTATTACATACATATAGTTTACTCATATTCTCACCCCCTCACAGTATAATATGTAAATAATTATAAATATGGTATTATCCTTTCCAATTTTTTATAAAAGTTTACTTGTGATTAACAAACGAATCTTTTATAATATAAATTAGAATTTTAAAGGAGATGATATTTTGTATACATATAATCCAAAAGGTGTTTGTTCAAAGGAAATAAGCTTTGAAATTGAAAATAATAAATTAAAAAACATTTCTTTCGTGGGTGGATGTGATGGGAATTTAAAGGGAATTTCAAGTCTAGTTGACGGTATGGATATAGATACTGTAATAAAAAAACTTCGTGGAATTAACTGTAGAGGGAAAGGTACATCATGTCCTGATCAATTAGCTAAAGCTTTAGAAGAAATTAAAAAATCTGAAAATCTTTAATTTTAAAATAAAAATAGGAGCAGGATACACCAAAATCTCTATATTATAATCTAATCTTTAATTATCCTTATCCTATTTTTAATGCTTTAATTGTTAAACTCAATCTATTTTTTAGATACATATTTATTATCTTTTATATAAAATCTTAAAAGATAATCTTTTGCTTCTTCAGCATAATCAATACCTATTCTTTTTGATGATACAACCTGAAATTCTTCTTTATTGTCCAGTATATATATTCTATCTAAACTTAAATCTTCCCCATTAAATTCTTTCGTAATATTCATAGCCATACAAAGTTTTCCTGGACCATTTGTTATATTCTTTTGCTGATACTTAGTTAGCTCATTAAACTTCTTTTTAAATCTATTAAAACTAAACTTATCTATATTACTTATAGGTTCTACCGCCCTTATAAGTACCGCCTGTGGTACTTCCTTATGAGAAGTAACTATATTTAAACAATTATACATACCATATATCTGAAATACATATACACATCCTCCATCTTCATACATAACTTTAGTTCTTTCCGTTCTCCTTCCACCATATGAATGCGCTGCTTTATCATTAATTCCTAAATATGCTTCTACCTCAACTATCTTAGCTATTATTTTTTCATTATCTTCATTAATTACAATATACTTACCTAATAAATCTTTAGCTACCTGTATAGTATCTCTTCTATAAAATTCCTTATTTAATTTATCCATTAAAACTCCTCCTTTGTAAAATACTTGCAAAATATTTTATTTTTTAGAAACACTTTTTACTTATATTACATATTATGTATTGATAGGACAAGCCGAGAAGTCCTACCTTCCATAATATCTCCTAATGAAAGGAGGGGTATTTATGGCTGGTTACCGCCCATACCCTTGCTATGATGATGGTCTTTGGATAATACTTTTACTGATAATATTATTCTGTGGTGGCATTGGCTTTGGTGGCGCTGCATGTGCTCCACTATTAAACTACTGCTGCTGCTGTTGTTGTTGCTAATAGCATTTCATTGAGCGGTATATTTTTTAAAATATACCGCTTTATTATTATATAATTTGATGATATAATCAGTTGAGAGTTTAAGTAAAAGGAGGCATATATTTATTGTGGAAAAATAAAATTCCTTATATAAACCTAATACCTATTTTTATTATTATAGCCTTTATCTTTAAAGCAATTAATAATATAGAAATTTTAGCAGGCTCTTTTGGTGTTATATTAGCTATACTAACCCCATTCTTTTGGGCATTTGGAATAGCATACATATTAAATCCTTTAATGATGTACTTTGAAAAAAAGTTTAATTTTAAAAGAAACTTTAGTATACTTATAGTATTTTTATTACTTATAGGATTTATAACATTAACAGTTACTATTATTTCACCTGCTATTATAAACAATGTTGACCAATTAGCTAATAATATACCTACGTATGTAAGAAAAACTCAAACTTGGTTTTACGAAACAATAACAAGATTTAATTTATCAAATAATACTACACTTATACAATTTGCCAATAAGAGTTTATCAAACATAACAAATGCATTAACTACTTCACTAAATTCTTTTCTTAATGTGGCATTAACTAAAGCCATAGATATAACTTCTTCATTCTTAAAAATGATATTTGGTTTTATAATATCTGTTTATATATTAAAAGATAAAGAAGTATTTCAAAAGAATATAAAAGATTTTTTATATTCTATATTTAAGAAAAAGTCTGTTGATTCTTTTCTCATATTTGGTTGTGAAGTAAACACTATATTTTCTCAATATATTATTGGTAAATCTA
The DNA here is from genome assembly GCF_003614235.1 of Clostridium novyi. Next base: position 29,003 of record NZ_CP029458.1, read on the forward strand.
TAGATTCTTTAATAATTGGTCTATTATGTGCTATTGGTCTTGGAATATTAAAAACACCTTATGTATTATTAATTAGCTTACTTGTTGGACTAACCAATATGATACCTTATTTTGGACCATTTATAGGCATGATTCCTGCTGTTTTAATAACACTATTTTCTAGTCCTATTAAAGCATTATGGGTATTCATATTTATACTTGTACTTCAACAATTTGATGGATGGGTTCTAGGTCCTAAAATTTTAGGAGATAAAGTAGGCGTAAGTCCATTTTGGATAATACTAGCTATTACCGTAGGTGGTGGTACATTCGGAGTATTAGGTATGTTCCTAGGAGTACCAATAATAGCTGTAATAAAAACACTACTTCAAAAATTCATATTAAAACGCTTGAATAATAAAAATATTAAGAGCACTTAAAAAAAGCCGATTTTATCATATAAAATCGGCTTTTTTCTAATTTTTAACTATAACTTTTCTCATATCTCCTATCATATAAAGTGAACCAGATATTAAAAGTAAATCATCCTCTTCACAGTATTTAAGTGCAGTTCTATAAGCATCTTTATAACTTTCTACAACTTCACAATTTTTATTATATTTTTTTACAACTTTCATCAACTCTGTTGCAATTTCACCTCTTTCACTATTAGGAGTTACACATATAACTTTTTGAGCCATAGGTGTAATTGCTTCAACCATATTTTCTACTTGTTTATCAGCTAAAATACCTAAAATTAATATAATATTTTTATATTCTAAATATGTATTAATACTTTCTTTTAATTTTTTTATTCCATCTATATTATGTGCACCATCTATAACAATCAAAGGCTTCTTATTTAATATTTCAAATCTTCCCATCCATTTTACTTTTAACAATCCTTCTATAATAGATTTATCCTTTACTAAAACCCCTAATTCTTTTAATTTTTCAATAGCATATATTGCAGTAGCACAATTTAATAATTGATGTTTCCCTAAAAGAGAAAGATTTATATAATATCTTTGACTTTTAGTATGAATAATAATATTTTGTACTCTTCTTTCTTCTTCATTTAAAATTTTATCACTACAACTTAAAAATTCAACACAATCACCAGGTACTTTTATAAGCTCTGCTTTTTTATCTTTGCATACATCTTCTATTACTTTTCCAACATTTTCTTGTTGAGGATATAATACAGTAGGTACTTTATATTTTATTATTCCTGCCTTTTCATATGCAATTTCCCTCAAATCGTTTCCTAAAATATTCATATGATCATAACTTATAGACGCTATAACACTTAGTATTGGTTTTATTACATTTGTTGAGTCAAGCCTTCCTCCAAGTCCAACTTCTATAACAGCATAGTCTACACTTTTTTCAAAAAAGTATAATAATGCAGCACAAGTTATTATTTCAAATTGAGTGGGATAACTATAACCTTCTTTTATTATTTTAGTTGCAGCTTCATATACTTTTGTAATTTCGTAGGCTAGATCTTCTTTTGATATTTTAGTATTACTTATCTGTATTCTTTCCTCAAATTCCTCAATATATGGGGAAGTATACATTCCAACCTTATACCCTTCTTCTATTAAGACAGAGGAAAGCATTGCTGTTATAGAGCCTTTTCCATTAGTTCCTGCAATATGTATACACTTAATCTTTTTATGTGGATTACCTAAAATTTCTAGTATTCTTTCCGTTCTACTTAATCCAAGTTTTATACTGAATTTTGATGAATCTTCTATATAGTTCATAGCTTCTTTATAATTCAAATTTTTCGCCCCATTTCATTAAATAAATTTTTATATTAGCGTCTTGTTTTAAACTTTTAACTTATATTTTATTATAATATTTTTTAAAAATCAAAACTTAATGAAAAAATACATCGGTAAAATTACCGATGTATTTTTCAATTACTTCAAGCTATCTATTCTTTGAAGTACAGCTTCATACATTTCTTTATATTTCTTGCCTTTTTCTTTTTCTTCATTAACAACAGCTTCTGGAGCTTTGCTTACAAATTTTTCATTAGAAAGTTTCTTTTCTACTCTTTCTATTTCTTTTTGTAACTTCTCTTTTTCTTTATTTAATCTTTCTAATTCTTTTTCAACATCTACAAGATCTAAAAGAGGCATAAACATTTCAGCACCTTTTGTTACAGCAGCCACCGAATTTTCTGGTGCATCTTCTTTTGAATCTATAAATACAACTTCTGATGCTGATGCTAATTTTTCAAAGTAAACTTTTCCTTCTTCAAAAGCATCTCTTCCTTCTGTTGCGTAAATTGCAACTTTAGCTTTTCTTGAAGGTGGAACATTCATCTCAGCTCTTACATTTCTTAAGGACTTTATAGCTTCTATAATGTAATTCATTTGTTCCTCAGTTTTTGAATCACTTAACTCATTACTATATACAGGCCAAGCAGATGTTACTATTGTTTCTTCTGCATTTGGAAGATTTGTATATATTTCCTCTGTTATAAATGGCATTACTGGATGTAATAATTTTAGTCCTTTCTTTAGAACTTCATTTAATACATTTAACACAATACCCTTAGCTTTTTCATCTTCACCATATAAAACAGGTTTTACAAGTTCAATATACCAATCACAGAACTCGTTCCACATGAAGTCATATGTTTTTTGTGCTGCTATACCAACTTCAAATTTATCTATATTTTCAGTAACTTCTTTAACTACTGTATTAATTCTTGACAATATCCATTTATCTGCTAAAGTATATTCTTTTGAATCCTTATACTTATCCATTAAATCTTTATCAAGATTCATCATAACAAATCTTGATGCATTCCAAATCTTGTTTGCAAAATTTCTAGCAGCTTCTACTTTTTCTTCATAATATCTTATATCGTTTCCTGGAGCATTACCTGTAATTAACATAAATCTTAAAGCATCTGCACCGTATTTTTCAATAACTTCAAGAGGATCAACACCATTTCCTAAAGACTTAGACATCTTTCTTCCTTGGCTATCTCTTACAATACCATGAATTAACACAGTATTAAATGGTATCTTCTTCATGCTATGAAGACCTGAGAATATCATTCTAGCTACCCAGAAAAATATTATATCATATCCTGTAACTAATGTATTTGTTGGATAGAAGTATTCAAGATCTTCTGTTTTTTCTGGATATCCAAGAGTTGAGAATGGCCATAATGCTGAACTAAACCAAGTATCAAGTACATCCTTATCTTGCTCTAAATGTTCACTTCCACACTTTGAACACTTAGTTGGATCTTCTGTAGATACTATTACTTCTCCACAATCCTTACAATACCAAACTGGTATTCTGTGTCCCCACCATAATTGTCTTGATATACACCAATCTTGAATATTTTCCATCCAGTTGTAGTATGTTTTTGAAAATCTTTCAGGAACAAACTTTATTTCACCTTCACGTACAACCTTTATAGCTGGTTCTGCAAGAGGTTTCATTTTTACATACCATTGCTCTGATGTCATAGGTTCAATTGTACTACCACATCTATCATGAGTTCCTACATTATGAGCATGATCTTTTATTTTTACTAAATATCCTTGCTCATCTAAATCTTTAACTAATTCTTTTCTTGCTTCATATCTATCAAGTCCTGAGTATTTTCCATATCCTTCAACAATACTTCCATCTTTATTTAATACAACTATTTGCGGAAGGTCATGTCTTTTTCCTACTTCATAATCATTAGGATCATGAGCTGGAGTTATTTTAACTGCTCCTGTTCCAAATTCTACATCAACATATTCATCTGCAACTATAGGTATTTCTCTATTAACTATTGGAAGCATTAATGTTTTACCTATTAAATGATCATATCTTTCATCATTTGGATTAACGGCAACCGCTGTATCTCCTAATAATGTTTCTGGTCTTGTAGTAGCTATTTCTAAGAATTCATCACTATCTACTACTGGATATTTTATATGCCAAAAATGTCCATTTTGTTCTTCGTACTCAATTTCTGCATCTGATATTGCAGTTTGACATTTAGGACACCAGTTTACTATTCTGTTTCCTTTATATATTAACCCTTCATTATACAAATCAACAAAAACTTTTCTTACAGCCTTATTTAATCCTTCATCCATTGTAAATCTTTCTCTAGTATAATCAGCTGAAATCCCTAGTTTTTGATACTGAGTCTTGATTCTATCTCTATACTTATATGCCCAATCCCATACCTTTTCAAGGAATGCTTCTCTTCCCATTTCTTTTTTATGTAAACCTTGTTCTAAAAGAGATTTTTCAACTTTAACTTCAGTTGCTATACTTGCATGATCTTCTCCTGGTAACCATAAAGTACTATATCCTTGCATTCTTTTAGTTCTGATTAAAAAGTCTTGAAGAGTTCCATCTAATGCATGCCCTAAGTGTAATTGCCCAGTTATATTTGGTGGTGGCATCATTATTGTATATGGTTTTTTAGTCTTATCAACTTCTGGTGTAAAATATCCTTTTTCTTCCCACTTTTCATATAACTTATCTTCAAATTCTTTAGGATCATAAGTCTTTGCAATATTAACTTCTGCCATTATTCTTCCTCCTTGAAATTTATATTTTAAATTTTAAACATTTTTTATCATAAATTTTATATAACATAAAAAAAGCACTGTCTATCCATAAAAGGACGACAATGCGCGTTACCACCTTAATTCTTGAAATTAATCAAGCACTCATTTAAATTAACGATGTGACCACCGTCTTTATCTACTATAATTTCAATAAAGAAACTCCAAAGCTACCTTCAAGATAATTTATATAGAAAGTCTTCCAGCCTATGAACCTTCTTCTCTTAATACTCCTTATCTTTACTCCTCTTTTTCACTGTATTTAAATTATACAATTATTTTTTATTATACCTTTATTTTTTTAAGTGTCAAGTTTTTTTACTCTCACTAATTAAATATTAAAGGAATACTGTAATAATAAGAGTTTTTATTTTATAAATATATATTAACTTATCCTATTCTAAGCTAAGTTAATAAATGAGGTATTAATATGAAAAATTTAATAATAGCAGGTGTAGATATTTACAAATGTAAAATTCTCCATAGAAGTAAATCTGAATTAATCTATTTAACACCTAATAATAGGGTATTAAAAATCTGTAAAAATGTTGATAATTGCAGACGAGAATATTTAATTCTAAGATATGCAAATAATAATAAATATTTTCCTAAAGTATATGAATACAGAATTGGATATATATTAAGAGAATATGTACGTGGAGTTTGCATAATTGACTATATAAAAAAAAATAGTTTAAATGAAGACTTAGCATTAAGTTTAATAGATATCATAGATAACTTCCAAGAATTAGGATTTACTAGATTAGACACTGGTCTATCCCATATATTTATAAATAAAAATGGAGAATTAAAAATCATAGGTTTAAAAAACAATTGCACTAGAAAAGAAAAATATCCTAAGCATATGCTTAGTGGACTTAGAAGACTTAAGGTATCTAAAAGATTTTTTAAAATATTAAAAACAAAACGTCCAGACTTATATTCCAAGTGGAAAAAATAGCCTATTCTCCCTCACCAAACATATAAATTATAAGGGGGTATAATTTAATCTATGAAAACAGAAAGAAACTAGTTCAAGACCTGATAGACTTGAACTAGTTTTTTTATAATTTATTTATTATTAAACTTCTATATTTACATCATGCATTGGTCGGATGAATTATAAATACCAGAATCATTAGGTTTACAACAACAACAACAGCAGCAACAACCTGAAGTAAGAGGTTCACAATCTGATACTATTTTTAATGATGTTGTTGTGCCTGTAACAGTATTTACTTGATTTGAACCATTACTACCTACATAGCTATAACTTATTGTTGGTTTATTTATTACCTCATTTTGTGATGGCATTAAATTGTAAAGCACTTGATACTGTACTGTAACTGATTGTCCACCGGCAACATTACCTAAGCTTATACCAGATGCAGGAAGTTCTGATAAACAAAGTTGACAGTTATTAACCTGTAATGAACCTGGAATAAATGTTGAACCAACTGGAGGTGTTAACATTAAGCAAACTCCATTTGCATTTGTTCCTTGTGTATTTGTTACAGTAGTTGTTAATGTTATACATTGTCCTATAGTAGCTACTGAAGGTTCTACTGTTTGAGCTACAGTTATTATAGGTGTTTGTGTACTTTCCACCTGTAATGGTACTATATTATACTTTGGTGAATTTACCGTTCCTGTTAATAATATTGTAAAAGAAGATGATCCATTCAAGGTATTGCTATAAAGCGAAACCCAATTTCCACAATTACAAATTTGTATATTAAATTGTAAATTGTTAGCCGTCGTTGGTATATTAATTTGTCTATTAGTGCAACTTGGTATATTTCCACTATCTACATTAACCTGTGTTCCACCACTCATATAACTTACAGTTACCTTTGAACTGTATGAACCCTGATTTTGTACTTGAATAGAATTTGTATTACCTGTACAACAACACTGAAATTGATTCATATTTTCCATATATTATCACCTTAAAAATATAGTCAAGATTCTTCTTGCTTATTTATAATATTCGTTCTTATAGAGTATTGTTACATAATTATATACTTCATATTTAATAAAAATACTTAAATTTATAAATTTTCATTGACTTTATTTTTTTACATTAATAAAACTTATTTTACAAAATATTCTTAAAAATTGTAACATATTGTCTTACTTTCACATATTAATATTATTAGCAATAAGCTTTTTAGGAAGTACCTAAATTATTTTGTTTAGGAGGAACTAATTATTATGATGATAAATGGATGTACTAATATGAACTCTTGTATGCAATCTTGCATGAATTGTTGTATGAATTGTTGCAAGAATTGCTGTAGTGGAAATATACAAAGTCAACCACCTGTAACTGGTCAAGTAGGTGGAAATTGGGGTATTATTAATTGGGAAATTGATTACAATATAGATCCAGATAATATTTATGATGACTCTTTTGCAGTAAAAGTAAGTCTTTTAGGCATCAATATAGTTGACACAACTCTTGATGCAAATAATCCAAGTGTTAATATAAACCTTTCTGTCTCTGGAGTAGGTATTGACGCTATCTTAGGTATAGATTTTGCAAATAGAATTTTATATCTCAAAGGTTTTTTAAATTTCATATTTTATCAACAACGTTTCAATTTAACACTTTTTAAATTTTAAATATAAATAAAATGTTTTATAAAATAGCTAAATCTAAAATATAGATTTAGCTATTTTCATAAATATAAAACTTGAAACTCATTCTCACCCATAAAAACTTCCCAGCATATAATACAGTGACATAAACAATAATTAGGAGGTAGTTTCTAGTTTATGAAAAGAAAAATTTTAAGTACATGCTTAGCTGTTATGTTTCTTTTGACATCAATTTTATGTACAGGTTGTGGAAAGAAAAATGACACTGAGCTTCAAAAGGTTAAATTAAATGAAGTTGTTCGTTCTGTTTTTTATGCTCCTATGTACGTAGCTATTAACCAAGGTTTCTTTAAAGAACAAGGACTAGATATTAATCTTTCCACTGGTCAAGGTGCTGATGCTCCTATGTTCAAAACACAAGTTTAAATTTTAAGAGTTTAGAGGTAAGGGTTTTTAAGAAATAACTAAAGAAAAGCCTGACTTGAAAAAAGTCTTAAAATGGCACCTATAGATTGAAAACATGAAAAAAGTGTCTAGTTTATTTTCTAGTGTTGCATTAAAGCAATTATTTTATATTTATATTTTTTAATTGATAAAAGTTTAATAATGAAAAAGAAAACCTCCTTGTGTTTAAATAGAAGTGACCAAACAACTATTAACAAGGGTTTTTCTTATATTATCTAATAAAAATAATAAACTAGTTTTTTATAGATTAATAGCGGAAATAGCAGGAAATTTTATTAATAATACTATAAAAAAATATAATTGAGACTATATAAGTAAGCACTTTGATACTAGATCTCATATAAACTCAATGCTATATCTAAACATACGTGGATGCAAAAACTTAAGAGAGGCTAAAAGCAAAATTTCATAAAATAAAAAAACTTAGTAGTTTCGTTAATGTGCCAAGTGTATCCCAAATTTCAAGAAAAACGCCACAAAAGACTATAGAATTTTTGAGGATATATTTTATCATTTAGTTAATAAGTCTAAAAAAGGTTTGGAGGCGTTAGAATGATGAAAGACATTCCTCCGGTAAAGATTATTGATTCAACAGTTATTTTAACTGTTTTAAAACTTACTCCCTATTTCCAAATGGATAGTAGTCAAGCCAGAATAAAGATAAGCACGTGATTTAACATAGAATTTCCAGAAAAAATTAATATAGTCAATGATACAGTAATTAATGTTCTCCTCAAGGATAAGAACAGCATCTATGTCTTTGATAGAGGTTATTATAATTATAAATTGTATAATCAGCTTAGTAATGAATGTATAAAATTCGTTACCAGAGTCACCCCAAATGCTATATTTATGGAGAAACGTATGATATAGTCTAAACCATATGAAGATATATATGATACTGAAGTAATCTTAGGTACAACTTATTCTAAAAATATTACATCTAAAAGCTATAGAGAAATATTAACCTTTGACAAAAAGGCGAAGCCGTTACATTTATAGCTATAGCTAATATATTTGATATACCATCCTGATATATAATAAAAAAGGTGGTAAATAGACCTGTTCTTTAAGTTGATTAATCAAAATCTTAGAATAAAAAAGTTCATTGGATATAATGAAAATGATGTAAAAATTCAAGTGTTTTCAGCACTTATTTCATATATGCTTGAATACTTATCGTGCACTATTACTGTTGCTAAGTATTCAATGCTCACGCTAACGCGTATTGTTAGGTCTAATTTACTTGAGCTAATTGATGAATATAACATCGGTTATTTGGGGGCAAGATGACACTTGAAAAAATAGTTTGAGATAGATGGAATTTATATATACTTTACATTTATAATTTAAACATAAATTCCACTTATATTATATAAATCAAACTAATAGAAAATATACTTCCATCAGTTGTCTTTATAATTTTGTCAAGTATTTAATTATTACATAAATGCAACACTAGAACTAGTTTACAGATGTTTTTTTGTGTATAATAACTTTTTAATACGGAGATCCTAATACGAGTAAAATTACATTTTCTAAAGAATTTATTAAAAAATTAATTTGTAATCCCTATGTTAAACATATCAGCGATAAGTCAATAACATATTCTGACAAGTTTAAAAGAATGTTTATCAAAAAATACCTGAGAGATAATACACCTAGAACTATTTTTAGAGAAGCTGGATTTGATATTAAAGTAATTGCCATCAAGCGCTATGAGCAGGCGGCAGCGAGATGGATAAGAGCCTACAATAAAGATGGAATTGTAGGACTAAGAAATACTAGAAAAGAAATTTCTGATAGACCAAGTGGCACTACAATTTCAAAAGATGCTATCATTAATAAACAAGAAGCAAAAATAAAACTTTTGGAGAAACAATTAGATTTGTTAAAAAAATTCGACATGACAGAAAGAAGGCTGATAAACAACTGCGTAAATCTAATAAATAATGAAGTATATGAGTTATTTTTTAAAACTGTATCTAAAAAGATTATTGGGGCACATTTTCTTATAGCTGTTCAATTTTAGGAGTTTCACGTTCACGTTACTATCATTATTTCAAAACAACACCTGCTAGATATAAAATAGAAAGTGATGATTTGAATGTTAGAGATATCATATTAAAAGCTTATGATTATAGAGAATATAATAAAGGCACAAGTTCTATCAAAATGACTCTAGAAAATGAATTTAACATTACATATAGTAGGAAAAAACTTCAAAGGATTATGCGAAAATACAGCATAGTATGCCCTATAAGAAAAGCTAATCCATATAGAAGAATGACTAAAGAAACAAAAGAGCATAGAGTAGTTCCTAATTTATTACAGAGGAACTTTAAACAATATATACATGATAAAATTCTACTCAAATATATTACGTATATCCATTAAGAGATAAATCAAATGGCGTATCTATCAGTTATTAAAGTCAGTTCTAGTAACGATATTCTAGCATATCATGTATCTGATCGAATTACACTAGATATTATTTATAAACTAATAAGCTTACATAAACACACTTTACATAAAGATGCATTTATTAATTCTGATCAAGGAGTTCATTATACAAGCCCCAAATTTCAAAAGTTATTTAGAGAAAATAATCTAGGACAATCTATGTCTAGACGCGATAACTGTTGGAATAATGCACCACAAGAATCCTTCTTTAGTCATATCAAATATGAAGTAAACTTTACATCATGCTTCACTCTTGAAGATGTGATTGATAATATCAACGATTACATAGATTATTATAATAATCATAGATGTCAATTGGGATTAAAAAAGATGACCCTAAACAATTTAGAAATCATCTTTTAGATGTTGCTTAACCCATTTTTTATAATGTCCTTGACACAGGGTCCACTTTACTTTAGCAAACTTTTTTATTTGTAATATTAAATATAATACTCTTAAAAATAAGTTTATAGAATAAGTTTGTATCCTATTTATATTAACTCAAATATTCTAACATACTATTATAAAATATTTGAAACTGATGCTAATGCGTTAGCCTTAATCTGTGATAAGTTTCCCATATCAATAACCTTTCCACCTGATGGACCACCGTTATACCCCATGTCTATTATATAATCTGCACTCCTTATAACTTCAGGATTATGCTCTACTATAACAATACTATTATCTCTATTAATTATTTTTTGTAATAACTGAACTAATTTCTGTATATCACTATGATGTAATCCAACACATGGTTCATCTAAAATATACATTACATTTTTTAATGACTCATCACTTAAGTACTTTGCTAACTTTATTCTCTGTGCCTCTCCTCCTGATATAGTTAATGCAGATTGTCCAATTTTAACATAATCTAATCCAACATCTATCAAACATCTTAATATACTTGCTATTCTAGTGCTTGATTTAAAAAAATTATATGCCTCTATTACAGTCATATCTAACACTTCTGCAATATTTTTATTATTGTATTTTATGTTTAAAATTTCTTCTTTATATCTCATACCTTTACATTTATCACATTTAATATATGTATCTGGCATAAAACTCATATCTACCTTTATTACTCCGTCTCCCTTACACTTTTCACAACGTCCACCTTCTACATTAAAACTAAAATATGATTTAGTTATTTTATTTTTTTTAGCCTCTGTAATGTTTGAAAAGACATTTCTAATTAAATCAAACATACCTGTATATGTAGCAATATTTGATTTACCACTTCTTCCAATTGGTAGCTGATCAACTTTTATAACCTTATTTATTTGGTCTAATCCTATTATTGATTTACAATTAACATTAGTTTTTTTTCTTAAAGACGGTTCTAAAATATGTTCTGTAAATGTGCTTTTACCCGACCCTGAAACACCTGTTATAACTACTAATTGATTTAGTGGAACATTAAAATCTTGATTAATTATGTTGTTATAAGTTGCCCCTTTTACCCTAATAACTTTATTAAGGTTATTATCTTTCTTATTTTTAATATTATTCCTATAGCATCTTAAATAATTTCCTGTCAAAGAATTTTGATAATTAATTATTTCACTTGGCAAACCATCAAATACGATCTCCCCTCCATATGCTCCACCTCTTGGTCCCATATCTATAATTTTATCAGCACCTAACATTACTTCTGCATTATGTTCTACCAATAATAATGTATTACCCTTTTCTTTTAACTCATTAAGAATATCACATATATTGCTTATATCATTTATATGCAATCCCATTGTAGGTTCATCCAAAACATATAATAACCCTGATAACCCACAAGTTAACTGATTCGCTAGCCTTAATCTTTGAGATTCTCCTCCTGATAATGTAGGTATACTTCTATCCAATGATAAATAGCCCAACTTCAGCTTTTCCAAATTTTCTATTCTTATTATTACTTCACTTGTAATTTCATCAAAAATTTTATCTTTTATATCTGCATTTTTTCTTCTATTATTTGATAACCACAACTTCAACTGACTTAATGTTAAATTATTTATATATTGTATATTTTTATTATGCACAGTAAATTGTAATATTTCTTTTTTTAATCTTGCCCCTTTACAAATTGGACATTCAGATTTAGTTAGAAATTTTTCTATACTCTTAAATGTTGATGGAGTATCTATATCTTTAAGTTTTTCATTTATATCTCTGTAAACTCCTATAAACTCAACTTCCTTACTTCTATATTTATTTTTATAGTTCTTATATCTTATTTTAAACTTAATATCACTTTTACCATTTAAAATAAATTCCAATTTATGTTTGTCTAATTCATTTATAGTTTTATTTAAATCTATATCATAATATTTTGCTACCTCCTGAATTAACTTAAAATAATAATTTGTATTAGTTTCATTCCAGTACATTATTCCCCCATCATTTATAGATTTGCATTTATCTATAACCTTATCCTTATCTATAACATACTGTTCTCCTGTTCCTTTACACATAGTACACCATGATTTAGGATTATTATATGAAAAATCCCCAGGTGTCCATACCCTATTAGTATCTAAACTTGCTACTTTAGCAAATAATAACCTTATAAACTCTGAAATATCAGTTACAGTACCAACTGTTGATCTAGGATTTCTATTTGTTCTTTTTTGAGAAATTGCAATTGCTGGTAATAAATTATTTATTTTATATACATTAGGTTTCTTTAAATAAACGGAACCATCATTTATAGACATACTATTCAAAAACATTCTTTCACTTTCTGCATATATAGTATCAAATACCAATGAGGACTTCCCTGATCCTGAAACTCCTGTTACTACCGTCATTTGGTTTATTGGTATATCTACACTTATATTTTTCAAGTTATTTTCCTTTGCATATATTACCTCTATATTTCTCATGTTCTCCTCCATATATTCCTTTTTTCCCACACCACTCACAATTATCATCTTTCGAAATATTATGATATTTAATATCCATATTATATATACTAAATTCACCTCTTCTATTTATATTAGATGGCATTATTTTTTGAGTTAATACCTTTATTGCTTCCATAGCTATCATACTTGCAATAATTGAACACATAGGACCAAAACTTCCTATTTTCCTATTTTTAATATTTAATTTTCTTAATGATCTTGTATCTATTTCATTAATTCTTTTTAATTCTTTTTCAAAACATTTAACACAAGCAGTTTTAAATGGAATTATTGTTTGACCAATTAATGATAAGTGTAAATTATATCCACCACCAATAATGTGAGGTAGATTATTTTCCATACAATATTTCCCTACCCATAATGATGTAATATCAACATTAGGTTTGTCTGCACAATTTATTATTAAATTAACTTTATAATCTATTTCAGTATATAATAGACTTTCATCTAAAAATTTATTTATTTTATTTACTACTACGTTTTCATCAAACTCTTTAAGCCTTTTTTCAATAACATCAGTTTTTAACAATCCAACATCACTTTCTGAAAATCCAAACTGTCTATGTAAATTAGTAATATCAACCACATCTTTATCTATTAATGTAAAATTTTTAACTCCATTTTGAACTAATAAAGAACTTACCCATGATCCTACCGCTCCTAATCCAATAATCACAACATGTGAATTTCTTACATTATTCCACATTTTTTCAGTTTCCATTGTGCTACTTGAAAAATCTTCTATAAAATTTACTATTCTTCGAAATTTAGAGTATTCTTTGAAAATATCATTATTATTATTCTTTATTATTCCCTTTCCTTCTAAATATTTCAAAAAATCTATTAAGTACTTCTTAGTTTGATCATTAATATTATATTTGGTGATTATTTCATTAATAGTTAGTGTGCCATCTAATTCTAATATTAACTCTAATATTTTTTTACTCTTCATTTTTATTCTTACTTGTTGTCTTGTATTAGTTAGAAAAAATTCAATAATATCATTTTTTAAACTTACTACTGATACAGATGATCTCAATTTTGGTTTATTCATATTTTATCTCTCCACATACTTTACAATTTTTATCTTTAGTAACATTTAAATAAGTTATATCCATTGTATTAAATAAAAACTCTCCTCTTGTATTTCTATACTCTTTAGGATTTATTAAACCACATATATATTTTACTATCTCTATAGCAGCATAGCTAGCTGAAAATAACGATAAACTCGACATTCCTCCTATTTCTAAATGTCTATCTAGCGCTAGATGTTTTTTAGGTTTCCAGTCTTGTAATACTTTTTTAAAGTATTGTGCATAACAATCAACACAAGGTGTAACACCAGGAATAATTAGTTCTCCTGAACTTGCCAAATGTGCATCAAATCCACCTGCAATAAAATGAGCTTTTTTATTTATTGTACAGTATCTAGATATTTTCATAGATGTATATCCTATATATGGTTCATCGGCTGTATTAACAATAAAAGTTGCTTCATCAATCAACTTATCTATTTTCTTGTTAGGTAATAAAATATCATCTATCTTCTTAATTTTAATATTTTTATTTATAGTTATTAAATAATTTTCTAATGCTTCTACTTTTTTCATACCAACATATTCTTTTCTAAAATACATATGCCTACTAACATCAGATTCTTCTACTAAATCGTAATCATATAATATAAAATTTTCCACTCCACACATTGTTAATTGTATAGCAATATCTCCTCCTATTGCTCCACATCCAAAAATTAAAACATTAGATTCTTTTAACCTCTTTTGTGCATCTATACTTTGCCTATCTCCATTTATAAAATCCCCAAAGAAATTAATTTGTCTATCATATCTTTTAATTAAATCTACATCCTTTAAGTTATTAACTTTTTCAACTATTACATTTAAATTTTTTAATTTATTAAAAATAAAATTTATATTATCCATTTCTATAATACTTGAAAACTCATTTTCTAATTTATCATGAATATCTTTTATACTATTTTTTCCATCTATATGTTCTAGTATTCTTATAATAATTCTCGAAACCTTAAATTGTTTTCTAAGCCTAGTATTCATAAAATATATAGTTAACAATTCATTATTATTTAAATATAAATCTACACCATCTCTTATTTTATATATAATGTTACCATTCATTATATCCTTCCTTTCTTATTAATCTCACTTCTTATTGAAAGACATTCTCCACCATCTCCTATAATTAGAGAATCTATAAGTTTTATTCCTAATATTGATCCTACATATCCAATCTTTCTTGTAATTTCTATATCATAGTTACTAGGCTTAAGCTCTCCTGTTGGATGATTATGACATATAATAATTGAACTAGCATTTGATAGTAGAGCTATTCTAAATAATTCCGAAGGTACTACATACACCTTGTTATCAGTACCTATACTTGTTATAGCTGCATTAATTACTTTATTGCTAGAATCTAAGCATACAAGTGCTACTTTTTCCAAGGTAGATTCTCCTATTAACTTTTTAAATATAGCTTCAGCTCCTTCAATCCCAAATACTTTATTTTCATATAAGTTAATATCATATTCTTTTACTAATTTAGTTCTAATGACAGGTATTTTTGAAATTATCAAAATTATCCTCCCTTCTTATTTTTCATAAAAAAAATCTTCTGATAAATTTCAGAAGATTTTTTTATTTAATTAATATTGTACAATCCCTGCATTTACTTCTAAGAATTTGCCCCATTGTTCTTCTGTTGCATACTCACCCATTCTCGTGCAAACTCTTGTACAACAATCTGATCTTGAACCTGAACATCCTTCAGAATATTCAGCAAATATTTCCGAATCATTTACTTCTTCAAATAAAAAATCATCTTTACTTAACATTTTGATGCCTCCTTAAATAGTGTATAAAATAATTATAATATGAAACAAAAGCATTATCAACATTAAAACCCTATTTTTCTACATTTTTCATTATATAGTTTAAATGTTATATTTATATATAAATAACCAAAAATATTTTGTTTCAAATTTTTTATATTCTTTTAAAACAAATCATTATCTTCTTTTCAACCTTATAGCCTCTAAAACTATACCCACCTATATAGACATATTAAAAAAGTACAAATAAACATACCTTAAAGTATGATAATATTAATACCAATAAAATCCTTAATAAAGGATCTTTAGATGAAACCATTTCGCCCTCTCAATATGCTGAATATATATCTACTTCTCCAAACGAAAAATTTTCTATATGTATAAACTCCTTCGTTATGAAATTACTTGAAGAAAGAGTATGTACTAAATATAACTTGACCTTAAAAAGAAATCGTTCAAAAATTATTCAAACAGCTATAATTGAATATTTGAGAATTACAAAATAAAAATGAAAAGTAAGCTGATTGCTTGTACATAAACCAGCTTACTTTTTTCTTATTCTTCTATATTTAACATCCATACTTTTTTTAAAGGTATCTCTGTTTTAATATCTTCACTTAAACGTTCATAATTTTCAAATATTTGTTCTATAATTTTTCTAGAATCCCATAACCTTAATTTAAAAAATTGTTTTGGAATTTCTCTTATTACAGATGTCTTAAATCCATTCCAAGAAACCAACAAACCATAATCAGCATTAAAATTACTCATAGTACCTATTAATTGATCCATTGTTGGTCTATCAATAGGAACATCTGATGTCTTTACTTGAACACAAATTTTAGGAGATCCAAAACCCAAAATATCTGAAGATGCTAATATGTCTACACCATTATCTGATCCCTCTGGACTCTTATATGTAGTAAATCCTTTAGCTTTTAATATTTCCTCAACTAGCACTTCCATTTTATGACCTTTGAATTTTCGTATTATATGATCCGATATTCTATCAAATATATATTCATCTAAATCAAGAGTTATTTCGTTATCCCCTTCATCTATTTGTATATTAGTTAACTTATTTGTATTATTCCAATTATTTTCAGCCATTATTTTAATTCTATCTTCGGCATTATTTTTATGTATTCTGCACACTGTCATAAATGCACCAAGTGAATATAGAATATCTTGATCAAATCTATCCCTCGGAATATCTAAAGCAAACCATTTAACTTCTCTATAATGGTAATATGGACTTCCTAAGCTTTTATCAAACTTATAGTCACTTATAATTTTTCCAAAATGAATAGTTCTATTTATTTTGCTTGGTAATACTACCCAATCCCCTTTGACCATTCTATGTGCTATAGGATATATTTGAGATGCCCAATTTATAGCTGTTTTTTCTTTTTCTAAATCATACTTATCAACTAAGAACTCATATAAATCCTCTTTTTGCTTAAATTCATTTAGATCTACATCTAAATCCTCCCAAGTAAGATACACCCTATTATCACTTAAAAATTTATTTTCATACTCTCCATTTGAACCTGCTCTAAATAACCATATACTCAAATCTTATTGCCTCCTTCATTTATATTTAAACATTAAATATAAATTTTATAAATATTAAATAACTTTTTATTTATATATTATATATTTACATAAGAATATCTATTTTTCAATAATTTTCAAAAATATTTCAAACTATAAAAACTCTACTAAAACAATTTTTAAATAAATATAAAAAAAGATAGACCTTATTATATCTATCTTTTCAACTTATATGAGTTTTAAATTTCATATTACGAATATTACTGAGCCTTTTCCCTAATACTATTAATAAACTTGTCTAATTCAATCTCACCATATTGATCTTTTAATATATTAATAATAATTCTAGCTTTTCTACGTTCTAAGTTTATTAAATCTTCTTCACTATCCGGATAATTTAATTCTACTGAAATCTCTCTACTTTTTCTCATAAAATCACCAATATAAATATTATTCCACTATATAATATTGGTTTTCAGTAATTTTGTTACAATAACATTCTTTTAAATTATAATATAACATAAACTTTAATATGGTACTTTAACTTACTATGGAGGTGCTTTAATGATTGCAGCAATATACGCTAGAAAATCCATGGAAACAGACAAAGGAGAATCCATAGAAAATCAAATTCACCTTTGCAAAGAATTTGGTACTCGTGCAGGAGCCACAGAATTTTTATATTATAAAGACGAAGGTTTCAGCGGTGGTAATACTAATAGACCTAAATTTAAAGAAATGATACAAGCTGCAAAATCAAATAAATTCTCTATGCTAATTTGTTATAGGCTTGATAGAATATCTCGTAATGTAGCTGACTTTTCCTCTACTCTTGAAACCCTTCAAAAGCATAATATAGATTTTGTATCAATTAAAGAACACTTTGATACCTCTACACCAATTGGTCGTGCAATGGTTTATATAGCATCTGTTTTTGCACAACTTGAACGTGAAACCATTGCTGAAAGAATCAGAGATAATATGTTTGAACTTGCAAAGACAGGTCGTTGGCTTGGTGGTACTACTCCCCTTGGCTTTAAGTCCGAAGCTATTAATTATATAGACTTTAATGGTAAAAATAAAAAAATGTATAAACTAATTGAAATCCCCGAAGAAATTGAACTTATAAAACTAATTTTTAATCTATATTTAGAAAAGAAAGGTTTTCCCTCAGTTGCAAACTATCTTTGCTCCCATAAATATAAAGGAAAAAACGAAGGAGAGTTTTCACAGGGGACTATAAAACAAATTATAGAAAATCCTGTTTACACTTATGCTGATAAAAAAATCTATAAATATTTTAAAGATAAAGGTGCAATACTTTGTGGCAATTTCGATGGGAAACATGGTGTTATCACATATAATAAGAGAGAACAAGGTAAAAAAGCAAATCCTATTAGTGAATGGATTGTATCCGTTGGAAAACATAAAGGAATAATTTCAAGTGATGTATGGATTAAATGTCAAAACATTAATTCCTTGAATAGTAAAAAATCCTCTCCTAGGAGTGCTACTGGAAACAAATTTCTTTTATCTGGTCTTTTAGTTTGCAATGAATGTGGTAGTACAATGGGATCATGGAGTCGTAATAATCCTAAGAATGGTAAGTACGAGAAGTATTATAGATGTAATTTAAAAAACAGAGCTTCAAATAGATGTAGTAGTAAAATGTTAAATGCCTATAAAGCTGAGGATTTAGTTTTATCTAGTATAAAAGGTGTTACTTTAAATGACCTTATAGAAGCTTATGATGATATAATCAATAATAAAAATGCCCTTACTTCAATAAAAGAAAAACAAAATAAGCTTTCAAAAGAAATAGAAAATAATAATAAAATAATCCATGGATTAATACGAAAATTAGCCCTTCTAGATGACGATCCTACTATTATTTCAGAATTCAAAAAGGAAATTAATAATTTAAATAAACAAAACACTTCTTTAAAAAAAGAACTAAACTCTTTAGAAAAATCTATTAAAAACACAGATTCTAATGTAAATTCCATTGATGAAATTAATTCTAAAATAAAAAACTTCAAAACTCTTTGTGATTCTACAACCGACACTGAAAAACTTCGCTCATATCTTTTAGAAATTATTAATTATATTGTATGGGATAGTAAAACATCAACATTAAAAATAAATCTTTTTAATGCTTCTTCTGATGTTCCTGTAGGTGGTATTAGAAGGCAAAAGAATAACTTGTCTTTTGGTAATAGTTCCAGATAAAACTATGCAACAAGTTTTGTCTGGAAGCTCTGATATAGGATTTTGTGGACCTGAACAAATAATTTATATCTATAATCAAAAACGTCAAGATTTACCTATTTTGTTTGCTCAATTAACTTCAACAGATGGATCATTCTTAGTTGGAAGAAATAAGCTTAAAAACTTTGATTGGAATAGCTTAAAAGGAAAAACTATTATAGGTGGAAGACCTGGCGGTGTTCCTGAAATGAGCCTTGAATATGTTCTTAAGAAACATAAACTAACACCTAATAAAGACGTAAAACTAATAACTAATTTAGATTTTACAGCTACATCTAGTGCATTTAAGGCTGGTACTGGTGATTACGTAGCATTGTTTGAACCTAATGCAAGTATTCTTGAAGATTCTAATGGTGGATTTATAGTAGACTCTATAGGAAAAAATATTGGTTCTCTTCCTTACACTTGTTACTTTGCCACTCAATCTTACATGAACAAAAATCCTGAAGTAATACAAAAATTCACAAAGGCTATATATAAAGCTCAAATATGGGTTGCTAATCATAACAATGATGATATAGCAAAATCAATTGCATCTTTTTTCCCTGGAAGTAACGTAAATATAATATCAAATGTTATTAAAAACTATAAAAAGATAAACGCCTTTGCACCAAATCCTATTATAAAACCTAATGATTTAAATAGACTCATGGACGTAATTCAATCTTATAAATCTGACTTAATTAAAGAACGCCCAAATTTTGAATCAATTGTTAATACAAAATTCTCAGAAAATGTAATGAAATAAAAATTATCCCCTATGTTTTTATAGGGGATAATTTTTATTTATCACTTGCGATTTCTTTTATGGTTTCATCTACCATGTTATACATGAAATCTACTTTATTGCTTTCTAAATTTTTGAAAGCTACTGCAAGCATTAATTTAATTCTATTTATTTGGTTTACTTCACTTGCACCAGGATCGTAGTCTATAGCAACAATATTAGTATCCTTATATCTTCTTCTTAATTCTTTTATAACTCCTTTTCCAGTTACATGATTCGGAAGACATGCAAATGGTTGAAGACATACTATATTTTTAACTCCTGAATTTATAAGCTCTACCATTTCAGCTGTTAAAAACCATCCTTCTCCTGTTTGATTTCCTATTGATAAAATAGGTTCTGCTCCTTTTGCAAGTTCCTTTATATCTAAAGGCGATGTAAATCTTTTGCTTTTATTCAAGGCTTTTCTTATATCTTTTCTAAATAACTCCATATACCAAATGACAATATCACTTATTATTTTTGACTTAAACTTACCATTTAAATATTTATATTTAAATGTTTCATCATATGCACAATATAAAAAGAAATCAATAAGATCTGGAACTACCACCTCAGCACCTTCACTTTCTAATTTACCTACTATATCATTATTAGCAGTAGGATGATATTTAACAAGAATTTCTCCAACAACACCTACTCTAGGTTTTTTTATATCAAGTAGTTCTAGATTATCAAAATCTTTAACTATATCATAAACATATTGTTTCGCTAATTTGAAATTTCCATTGCGTATAACTTCTTTACATTTTTCATTCCACTTATCATACAATAAATTTGCAGATCCTTTTATTTTTTCGTAAGGTCTAACTCTATATAAAACTCTCATAAATAGGTCCCCTAATACTAAAGCTAATATCCCTTTTTTAATCATAGTATGGGATACTTCAAGACCTGGATTATCCTCAAGACCCACAAAATTTAAAGATATAACAGGAATATTTGAATATCCTGCTTCCTTTAAAGCTTTTCTTAAAAAACCTATATAGTTACTGGCTCTACATCCTCCTCCAGTTTGAGTTATTATAAGAGAAGTATTATTAACATCATACTTTCCAGATTGAAGAGCCTCTATTAATTGTCCTATTACAATAATAGATGGATAACAAGCATCATTATTTACATATTTAAGTCCAGTCTCTACAGCTCCTTTATCAACTGATGGGAGTATCTCTACATTATATCCAGATGATAAAAAAACCTCTTGTACAAGCTCGAAATGTATAGGAGACATTTGTGGCGCTAAAATAGTATGTTTGTTTCTCATTTCTTTTGTAAATGGTACTTTTGCCATAGGTTTGTAATTATCTTTGGGTTCTATCCCCATTTTTTCTCGTTCATCCATAGCAGCTTTTAATGAACGCATTCTTATTCTTATAGCTCCTAAATTACTGACCTCATCAATTTTTATTAGAGTATATATTTTATTATTACCTCTTAAGATTTCTTCTACTTGATCTGATGTTACTGCATCTAATCCACAACCAAATGAAGTTAACTGAACAAGTTCTAAATCTTTTCTTGTTGATACAAAACTTGCAGCCGCATATAGTCTAGAATGATATACCCATTGGTCAAGAACTCTTAAAGGTCTTTTAACTTTTCCTAAATGGGCTATAGAATCTTCAGTAAATACTACCATATCATATTCTGTAATTAAATTTGCTATTCCATGTTGTATTTCTTGATCTACATGATAAGGTCTTCCTGCAAGAACTATACCTTTTTTTCCTGTTAAATTCATATATGTTAATGCTTCTTCACCCTTATTTCTAATATCATTTTTAAAATTTTCTCTCTCACGCCATGCTTTTTCAGTAGCAAGTATAATTTCTTTTTTAGAAATTTCAAATTCCTTAAATATATGGTAAAGTCGCTTTGAAAGTTTCTCTTTATCATTCATAGCAATAAAAGGATTCATAAACTTTATGTTTTTTTCTCTTATAATATCCATATTATTTTTTATAACTTCAGAATAAGAAGTTACTATTGGACAACTATAATTATTATCAGCTTCTTCTTGTTCCTTTTTATCAAATGGAATACATGGATAAAATATGGTATCAACATTCTTCTCTATTAAATCCATTATATGACCATGTACAAGTTTTGCTGGATAACATACTGACTCAGATGGTATAGTCTCCATTCCAAGTTGATATACTTCTTTTGATGATCTTCGTGAAATTTCCACCCTGAATCCAAGTTCATTAAAAAAAGTAAACCAAAACGGATAATTTTCATACATATTCAAAACTCTAGGAATTCCAATAGTTCCCCTTGGAGCTTCTTCTTTAGTAAGTGATATATAATTAAACAATCTTTTATATTTATATTCATAAAGGTTTGGTATATCTTTTTTTACTCTTCCACCGCCTAATCCTTTTTCACATCTATTTCCTGATATAAATACTCCTCCATCAGAAAATTTATTAATAGTTAAAAGACAATTATTGCCACAGCCTCCGCAACGTTTTAGATTAGAGTTAACTTGAAGTCTATCTAATTCTTCTAATGAAATTAGTGTGGTTTTATGACCTTTTTCATATCTTTCTTTGGCTATTAACGCTACTCCAAAAGCTCCCATAAGACCTGCTATATCAGGTCTTACTACTTCTCTTCCTGATATAATCTCAAAACTTCTAAGAATAGCATCATTATAAAAAGTTCCACCTTGAACAATAACTTTTTTTCCCATTTCTTCTGGATTTCTAAGCTTTATAACCTTATATAAAGCATTTTTTATAACTGAATAAGATAGTCCTGCTGATATATCTCCTACTGTTGCCCCTTCCTTTTGTGCTTGCTTAACTTTAGAATTCATGAACACAGTACATCTTGATCCCAAATCAACAGGTTCTTTTGCAAGTACCGCAGCATTTGCAAAATCTTCCACTTTCATATCTAAAGACTTTGCAAAAGTTTCAATAAATGAACCACATCCTGATGAACAAGCTTCATTTAACATGATACTATCAATTACTCCATTTTTAATCATCATGCACTTCATATCTTGTCCACCAATATCTAAAATAAACTCCACACCTGGTAAAAAGAATTCTGCCGCTTTATAATGTGCTATAGTTTCAATTTCCCCTATATCCATTTTTAAAGCATTCTTAATAAGCCCTTCTCCATACCCTGTAACTCCACAGTTTACTATATTACAATTTTCCGGTAACTTATTATATATATCCTTTAAAACCTTTGATGTAATCTCAAGGGGCTTACCTTCATTACTTCCATAATACGAATATAACAAAGAACCATCTTCACCTATCAATATTATCTTTGTAGTAGTAGAACCTGCATCTACTCCTAAAAAGCAATTTCCTTTATAATTAGCTAACTCTCCTCTTATAACTTTACATTTAGAATGTCTTTTTTTAAAAGTTTCTAGTTCTAATTCACTATTAAATAAAGGTTCTAATCTAGTTACCTCACTCTCAACATTCTCTCTTAATTTAGGTAATTTTTCATAAAGTGATTTAAATGTAATACTTTTTTCTTTCTTAGCTGCCAATGCCGCTCCCATTGCAACAAATAACTGTGAATTATTTGGAAATATAACTTCTTCCTCTTTAAGCTTTAATGTTTCTATAAATCTTTTTCTAAGCTCTGATAAAAAATATAATGGACCTCCAAGGAAAGCTACGTTTCCCCTTATAGGCTTACCACAAGCAAGTCCACTTATAGTTTGATTTACCACAGCCTGTAAAATTGAAACTGCTAAATCTTCTTTGGCTGCACCTTCATTTAAAAGTGGTTGAATATCTGTTTTTGCAAAAACTCCACATCTAGATGCTATAGGATAAATTACTTTGTATTTTTTTGCAAGTTCATTTAATCCTTTAGCATCTGTTTGAAGAAGTGCTGCCATTTGATCTATAAATGCACCAGTTCCCCCTGCGCAAGTACCGTTCATTCTTTGTTCCACACCATTTTTAAAGTAAGTTATTTTTGCATCTTCTCCTCCAAGTTCTATAACAACATCAGTTTCTGGAATAATATTTTCTACAGTTTTAGTAGATGCAATTACTTCTTGAATAAAAGATACATTTAACCATTTAGACACTGCAAGTCCGCCCGAACCTGTTATCATAATACTTATATGATAATTTTTAAATTTTAAGTATGCCTCTTCCATAAGACTAATAATTGTACTTTTTATATCAGAAAAATGTCTTTTATACTTTCCATAAATTAGATCATTTCTTTTATTTAAAGCCACTAGTTTAACTGTTGTTGATCCAACATCTAATCCAAAATATAATATTTCTCTCATATTTTCCTTCCTACTCTTTCCAATATTTTATATATAAAACAACTATATTTATCAGATAGCAGTATTTGTATATAAACCCAATAGATTTTCAATATATTATAAAATTATTATTATTTTTTTTCAACACTTACTTTTATTCTTTTTATGTACATTTTAACCATTTATCTTAGTATAAATTAATGCTATCTATTCCAATCTATCTATTATATTATCTATTAATATTTAACATTATCCTTTTTTATTCATGTAACATATACTGAATTATAAAGTCTTAGGAGTTGATATAGCATGAAAGAATTAAAAATGTCTCATATTTTTTTAAATTATCATACTACTAAAGGTGAAACTGAAGCATTAAAAGATATTAACTTTTCTGTATACCGCGGAGACTTTATAAGTATTGTAGGTCCATCTGGTTGTGGAAAATCTACTGTACTTAATATTATAGCTGGACTTTTAACTCCATCTAAAGGTGAAGTTTTAATAGATAATAAAAAACTTAATGAATCATCACTAAAAATAGGATACATGCTTCAAAAAGACCACTTATTTAATTGGCTTACAGTATTAGATAATGTTTTCTTGGGACTAAAAATTCAAAATACATTAACCAAGGAAAATAAAGAAAAAGTAGAAAAACTACTAAAAAATTATAACCTATGGGATTTTAGAAATCACTTTCCTAGTCAATTGTCTGGTGGAATGCGGCAAAGAGTAGCTCTAATTAGAACTCTTGCTGTAAATCCAAGTATTTTATTATTGGACGAACCTTTTTCCGCTCTTGACTATCAAAGTAGATTAAAAGCAAGCGATGATATATTTAGAATAATAAA
Organism: Clostridium novyi; assembly: GCF_003614235.1. Next base: position 54,644 of record NZ_CP029458.1, read on the forward strand.
ACAAGAAAATAAAACTGCTATCATGGTAACTCATGATATATCAGAAGCAATATCAATGTCAACTAAAATAGTTATATTTTCAAAACGTCCAGCCATAATAAAAAAAGAAATCCCTGTTGATTTATCGTCTAAGTATAATTCTCCTATTAAATCTAGAGAAGATTCTAAATTTAGAGTTTATTTCAACCACATTTGGAAGGAGATTGATTCTAATGAATAACTACAGCTTAGAACATGAAAAATACTTAAAAAACGTAAAAAAAAATAAGCAAAAAGTTATATTTACAAGATTACTAATATTAATACTTTTCTTTGCTTTTTGGGAAATAGCTGGAGATATGAAATTAATAGATCCATTTTTAACAAGCACACCATCAAGAATGTGGAAAAGCTTAATTAAAATTTATAGTGAAGGAACCTTATTTAAACATATTTCCATAACTTGCCTAGAAACCATACTAGGATTTCTTTTAAGTACAATACTCGGTACTATTATCGCTATACTATTATGGTGGTCAGACTTTGCATGCAAGGTACTGGATCCATATCTTGTAGTTCTAAATGCCTTACCTAAAGTTGCACTTGCTCCAATTATTATATTTTGGGTTGGCAATGGAACATCTGCAATTGTTTTAATTACAGTTTTAATCTCCATTGTTGTAACAATATTAAATATATTAAACGGTTTTAAAGAAATAGATGAAGATAAAATTAAACTTCTTAAAACCTTTGAAGCAACTAAATTTCAAATTTTACGCTATCTTGTAATTCCAGCAACAATACCTACTATAATAGCATCATTAAAAATAAATGTAGGACTTTCTTGGGTAGGGGTAATAATGGGTGAATTTTTAGTAGCTAAAAGCGGTCTCGGATTCTTAATAATATTCGGTGGTCAAATTTCTCAATTAGATATGGTTATGATGAGTATACTAATACTGTCACTTCTTGCATTTTTAATGTATAAACTAGTAGCTATTTTTGAAAAACGTATAACAAAAAATCAATATCATATAAACTAAATTATAGAAATATGAATAAATTTTCCTTAAAACGATAATAATTAAATATAAATATAAATTATTTACATTTAATTACTTTTATGCAAACTTTAAGGAGGATACTATGAGTTACTTTGAAAATGCTAATAATCTTTATAATCAAAAAGAATATAAAAAAGCTATAGATATATATAAAAAGGCTATAGAATACAAAGAAAATACTACTGCTTCATTATATAATACAGCAGTATGTTTTATTAAATTAGGAGATTATAAAAGGGCAATTCCTCTTTTAAGGTCTGCAATATCCGAAAAAAGAGATAGTCGCTACTATTTTAATCTCGGATATTGCTACTCTATGTTAAAAGACAATAAAAATGCTTTAGTAAACTTCAATACTGCTTGGGCTTTAAATAATGATGATAAGGATTGTGAAAAAGCTATTAATCTCATAATTAATAACTACAAAAATAAAAAGTTCTAATTACTTTTTTAGTAATTAGAACTTTTTTCATCCTGCTATTTTTGCTTGCCTATGATCTAAATTAAATATTGAGCTATCAAAATAATTTCCACCCTTATAAAAAGTAGCATCAACATTAATCCATCTTTTTTCATCTTCTATATATACTTGATTCCAAGCATGACTAATCCAATTAGAACCATTGAATCCTTCACCTGTAATTACCCTAACTTTTAGTCCATTGGCTTTAGCCATAGCTGCATAAAGACAAGCATAATCAAAACATATTCCTTTTCTTGTATAAAAAGTATTAATAGCCCCTGATTTCATAGCAAAATTATTATCTAGTATACTATCTGCTTTTTTATAATCATATTCTATATTCTTTCCAATCCAATCATATATTACCCTTGCTTTTGACTTTTGACTAATTTTATTTTTAACAAGATTTCTTGCAAAAACATTTATTTCGTTATTAGATCTTAATCCCTCATTTAATGTTATACCATTATAATAAACAATTGTTTTACTTCCTATTCCGTTGTTTTCATTAGAATCTTGTGAATCATTTTTAACTACAATTTTAAAAGAATTATTAATTATTTTAGGAAGTTCTTTTGCAAGGTTTGAATTAGTAATAGGACTTATAAATTCTCTTGAAACAAATGCATATACATCTGATTTTTCGAGTTTTCTACTGTACTCTTGATTAATTCCAAGCATACTAAAAACATTTAAGAAAAATGTTGCAAGTAAAATAAAACATATTGATTTTGGAATTTGACATATTGCTCCTATAACTCTTTTAATAAAATTATTTTTTTCTTTTAATAATCTTTCAAGTCCATCTAAAAGAGGGTAAAATGTAATTCTATTTACACATAAAATTATAATATCAATTATTTTATAAATTACAAAAATAACAATTGGCATACAAACTACATATATAATAATAGGTTTTCCTTCTATTAAATATATAATATTTTTAGGAATACAATCATATATGGTTTTATATATCCCTTTATTATTTTCTATAAAAATACTTTTAGTAATATATGCACCTAATATAGATCCAATTATAAAAGAAACATAACCTCCAGCATCCTCTATATCATTTTTTAAACTTTTAGAAGAAAATTTAAATAAAAATCCCTTTATTATAGGATAAGCAAATATCACTAATAACATAACATCTATGGGGTTTTCTAAGATAAAATTAATTTTATTATTCATTTTCCACTATTCCCTTTAACGTATTTTTAATATCTTCCCAGTGATAACCTCTTCTCATAAGATATGCACTGAGCTTTCTATAAATTTTTATAGGATCTTTTTCTGACTTACATACTATTCTATATCTTTTTTCTGCTAATTTTTGTAAATCATCTCCTGTAGTATTATCGTTGTTTGTATCCTCTATTCTTATTATATTGTTTAAAATACCACTTACTATATTATAATTATATCCTCTATTTAAAAGATAATCACCAATTTTTTTATATAATTTTTTATAATTTTTTTCTGATGAAATTAATAATTTATATTTTTTTTCAGCTAATTTAATGGCTACTTCTTTTTCTATATTTTCATCTATATTGTTTATTGTATATTCTATTATTTCGTTATTTATTCCCTTCTTCATTAGCAAATATTTAATTTTATTTCTTCCATATGAATATAACTTTTCATTTACAAATAGCTTACAATATCTTTCATCATCGATAAATTCATATTCTCTTAAAAAACTTATTATTTTAGCTATTGATTTTTCATTATATTCTCTAGAAATTAACTTATCGTATATCTCTTTTTCAGATTTGTATCCTTTTTCAAGTAATTTAAGTGCATAATTCTTTCCTTTTAAATAATTATCTTCTTCAACAATTTCATTTAAAAATTTTTCATCTATTTTTTTACCTTTTGCTAGCTTATAATAGTAAACTAAATCAGCACTACATGCAAAAGCAAATTCTTCATTTAAATATACATTAACTCTATTTTTATTTTTCTTTCCAACTTCTATTTTAGTTATTAATCTTTCCACTACTTATCACTCTTTTCACTAAGTAATATGTGTATTGTAGGATTCTTTAAAACCGTTTTTGCAACATTATATATATCTTCTCCTTTTATATTTTCCATGTTATTCATATCATCTACGAATTCATATATATCTGCATTGTCCATTACTTGATGTAAAATATAGTTGCCAAGTTCTGTAGAATCCTCTAATGTTTGAACTACTGCTGTCTTAAGTACCTTTTTCATAAGTGCTACACTGCTATCATCTAAAATTATTTTTTCATTAACTATATCACTAATAATATTATCTATTAGCTTTAAGCTTTCTTCTACATCTTCTTCATTTACAGCAGTATAAATATTTAAAATTTTAACATTCTTCGTTGCATCTAGCTCTGAATATATATCATAAGCTAGTCCCTTTTCTTCTCTTAATTTTCTAAATAATAATGAATTTGCACTTTCTCCTAACTTATAATTAAGTATTCTAAGTGCTAGTTCTTCTTTCTTATCTAAATTATGAAATGTATATAAATATATTATAGTACTTTGCTCTATATCCTTTTTATAAGAAATTTTTTTACAAGAAATATTATCTTCATAAATTACCTTACTTCTTTTAACTTCTTTAGTCTTCCAATTTGCAAAATATTTTTCTACCAACTTCAATACTTCTTCGTGATTTTTCGAAGAAACTACCGTTATATAAGTATTATTTGGAACATAATATTTCTCATAAAAATCAACTAAATTCTCCCTAGTAAAAGATTTAACACTTTTATCTGTTCCTATAGTATTTATTCTTATAGGACTCTTTTTAAAAGCATATTCTATTGTTTTTTTATAACTATAATCTTCTATATCGTCTTTGCTAGTTCTTATTTCAGCTAATATCACTCCTCTTTCCTTTTCCATTTCCTCCTCTGAAAAAATTGAATTTTGTGCCATATCCGCAAATAATTCTAAAGATTTTTCTAACTCCTCTTTTAGTGCAGTTATACTATATACTGTAGCAGTATAATCTGTATAAGCATTATATTCTCCTGCCCTTTGTTCTAATTCTTCATTTAGTGTTTTATTATCCCTATTTTTAGTTCCTTTAAATAACATATGTTCAACAAAATGAGCAATTCCTTTTTCATCTTTGTTTTCATATATAGAACCTATTTTAACTCCTAAATTAATAGCAGCTAGTTGAGTATCTTTTCTTATAGTTATCAAATTAATTCCATTATTCAATGTATATTTTTTTAAATCAAAAATACTTTTATCCATATATTCTCCTTTTAAAATTTAATTTATAAAAACTATTATAGTTTAACTTTACCAAAATAAAAAGTATATTAATAAAAAAGGCATTAAAATCAAATTTAACTCGATTTTAATGTCTAATTAATTTATATTTATGAAGCATATATTTTATAATTTATATTAGGAAATATATTATCTATATTTTCTATATTACTTAACCACTTTATATCTATAGAATTTTTATTTATATCTTCATATATTTTATTAAATCTTTCTATATGAGAGTTTACTCTCTTTACCGCATATTCTACAGTTGTATTATTTTTTATTATAAATGGCCAATCTGATGACTCTGCAAGCATAAGTTCTCTTGCAGCTTGATTTAATGCTCTTTTTATAGTTTCATCTGGATTATTATAGCTATTAGCTAGTTTTATCATAGCTTGTTCACATTTATGGAGTTTTCTATATATCCAATGGTTGGACTGATTTAACCATACAGAATAATCACTATTCTCTCCCCAACTAGAAGGATTGGGACTTGAACATTGTATTATAGGATGTTTTTCTATATAATCTCCTGGTGTAATTAATTCATATTTAGTCCAATCTTCTGATGACATTCTTAAAAATTCCTTTATAAAATCTGGTCCTTCAAACCACCAATGTCCATACAATTCAGTATCATAAGGACATATTATTATAGGTTCAGTATCCATATTTTCACTTGCAAATTCCAATTGAGAATTCCTTCCATCCGCAAAATGTCCTGCATGATCTTTTATCTTTTTCATAGCCATATCTCTATTATAATATAGTTTGTTTTCAGTTTCACCTGTTATTTTATAATACTTTACTCCAGTATCAATTCTTATTCCACTTCTATTAATATAAGGTGCAATATACTCCATAGGAGCTTCATAACCAATATCCCTATAAAATTCCCTATAATTAAAATCTCCTGGATATCCCATAAAACTACTCCATACTTGCCTTGATGATTCCATATCTCTTCCAAAGACACATATTCCATTTGGTGTTGCTATAGGTGCATATGTTCCATATTTAGGTCTTGGAGAAGCATTTAATACAGCTGTGCTTTCAGATATAAAATATCTTATTCCATACTTTTTAAGTATATCATCTAATTCATAAGTGTACGCACATTCAGGAAGCCATATTCCTTTAGGGGGATGACCAATACACTTTGTATAGGATTCAACTGCAGTTTCTATTTGTGCTTTTATAGTTTCAGGATTTATTGTAAGTAATGGTAATAGTGCATGAGTTGCAGAAGAAGTTAATATTTCAAGATATCCTAATTTATCAAACTTTTTAAAAGCATTCATAAGCCTTTGATCATAACTTTTATATATTTTTAATATATTATTGAATCTTTTATTATAAAAATGTGCTAATTTATTGAGTTCATCATTATTTTTTGTTCTTATAATTTCCTTTTCTGAAAGTTCTATAGATTGCTTCAAGTAATTTAGATATCTCTCATTTAAATATTCATCCTCTAACATAGACATAAGAGGAGGTGTAATAGACATAGTAATTTTAAAATCTACATTATCTCTAATTAAATTATCATATACATTAATTAATGGTATATAACACTCACTAATAGCTTCAAATAACCATCGTTCTTCTAATGCATCTTCAAGTTCTGGATGCCTTACAAACGGCATATGAGTATGTAATATTATCGATACATATCCCTTTTTCAAATTCTCATCTCCTAAAAAAGTTATTCTATTTGGATGACCCTATCATATATTCTCTTAAAATTTTTTTAAAATATTGATCTAAATACTTATTATAGAAATGTTTCGATGTTAAATTAATAAATCTGGATTGTATTTTTTTTTAAATCACACTTATCATCATAAGTAAGTGATCCTTCTCCTATATATTCTTTACATTCTTTAGAAATATCTATATAAAATATATCCGTATTATCAGACTGACAATTTCTTGGAGTTATAACTGTATTTGATATTGCAATAGATACAAATTTATCATTAGGTAATATTCTTCCTAACTTAACAAATACATTAATATTGGATTTATCTAAATTTATATACCAATTATCTGCAAATATATCTATATAGATTGTCTTTATCTCTTTGTTAATTCCATGATCTACCTCATATACTTTCAATACCCCTTTAGAATTTTTCCAAATATCTTCACCATATATATTTTCAAAATCTTTTATAGTCATTGATGATATATTATAGTAGCAGAATACTACATTTGTACTTTTGGGCATAAGTACTATATAAGAATTTTCATAATGCAACAAGTTCATCACCTCGCTTAATTACTAATTTAGATTATACCTTAATTTGGAATTTATGTCACTTATTTATTGTTTTTAAAATGTTATTTATATTATTAATTATATAAATCTATAGGCATGCATAAAATAATTATATAATACTAATTTGGGAGTTCTGCTATGAGTCAAAACAAATTCTTATATATTTTTTATAAATTACTTATAATACTTATAATTTTATTAATTATTGAAATTATTTTAATATATGTTGGTTATAAAAATTCATTAATAATTACTTTTTTTTCTTGAGTAAATGTTAAATGTAACCTTAACATTATTTTCTCATTGAAACTCTTAAAACTATGACTAACAAGTTCATTTTTAGTTTCATATAAATTACTTCCAAATACTTCTGCTGATTTCATATTACACTTTATTTCTTCAACAAATTCACCTTCAAAATTTACACTTAAAGGCATTTGAAAATTAATAATACTATTGCATTGAAAAGGAATGTATACTACCTTATACTTAACTTTTCCACTAACACTATTTGAACTCATATTTTCTACTGTATTATATTGAATTTTATTTTTAATATTCCCTTTTATAAAAACCCTTCCTTCAGTACACAGATTTTTATTTTCTATTTTACTAGGAATAACTTTGTAATCATTCAAATATATATTATTTTTTATTTCATTAACTTCAAATGCCAAATCTTCTAATTCAATTTTCTCTTCAATTAAAATATCTATATATCTTTCCGCTACTATAATAGGTATGTTTATAATTTTATTATGTGTATCAACTTGTTTTAACTTATCTTTAACTTCTATATTATTTTTTTCCTGGTCTTTACTCTTTACATTTTCTTTAATTTTTTTATAATTTATTGCATCTTGATTATTATTAGAATTTTTTATAACTTTACGTTTTTTTCTTATATATTCTCTAGTTAAGTATCCTTTACTATATCCACTCATTCTATTGTAATATTTTAATATAATTTTTATAGTATAAATCATTTGTTCTATGCTAGTTATATTATTATAATTATTTTTAATATTATTTATTTTGCTTTTTTTGTTATTATTATCTTTTTTATTATTTTTCTTCATTGTATCCTCTCATTGATTGATTCATTAATAATATATTCATTTACGACATATTTTGAACCAAAGACAATGATATATTATATTTTGTTAACTAATAAAATTGTTAACATATTGTATTATTTGATAATCCTAATATATTAACTTGTTGTACTTGTAATACTGTTACCATTAAGGAAAGTGAAATTTTTTTTTCAATTTTTTTGTATTTAGATTGTGTATTTGTAATACATAGTTTTTTACATGAATCACTTTCAATTATTTTAGCCTGACTTACTTCACAATAAGGCTTGTCTACGTAGAAAATAGTGTTTCTAAAACTTTCATGATAATTAGAATTATCCATACATGAATTAACATATTCTATTGTATTTAAGTTATTATTAGTATCATATTTTTTAGGACTCACTTGAGGCTGAACCAAATATTGTATTTCCGTTACACAGTTAAATGGAATATCTATTGTAGTATATTTAATATCTCCACTAACTATATTTCCATGGCTACAATTTATAGTTTCATACTTATTAATACATTCTACCGTAGAATACTGTATATTTTCTCTTATATAACCTTCTAAAAATAATTTTCCAGATTTTAAAACTCCATTTTCTATTTTTCCTGCTGTAGGTAATAATATACTTTCTGTTAAATAAACATTCTTTTTATCAGCTTTTATTTCATAACAATTTTGTTGTAATCCTATATTAACTTTTAAATTAATATTAACTTCTTTTTCTCCTAATATTACTGGTGCCTTTGCTACTAGAGGTCCATTAATTCCTTTAGTCTTAATATTTTCCCCTTCACATGAAGACAAAATTTTAGATTGTATACATCTACAACAACAATCATCACAATTTTGTATAATTATATTATTATCACTCATCCTTAATTATCCCCTCCTAATTTTTATCTTATGATAATAAGCACTTAATTTTAGTCTTAATATATACTATTCTACGTATATCCATCAGTTCCAATTTATAATCTTATTCTTATTTTAATGTTTTAAACATCTATTATCCTTTAATACTATTTGATAATTGTAATTTTCCATTTATAAAAACTTTTTAAATGAATTTTATCTATATATTAAGAGGATATTTATGTAATTTATTGAATAAAATACATATATGATGTGCTAAAAAGTATCTTTATCTTTTCATTATTATATTTTTCACATCATGTATATTTTTATATAATTTTACATTTTTTCATATTTATATGTTATAATCAAATAGTTATATACAAATGAAAAGGAGGATTTATATGGTAATACCAACAATTATATTTTTAGCAGTTTACTTATTAATTATTAGTGAAAAACTTAATAGAGTTGTTGCTGCACTTAGTGGAGCTTCTCTTATGCTACTTTTTAAATTTATATCTCAACAAGAAGCTTTTTTAAAAATTGATTTTAATACTATCGGATTATTAGTATCAATGATGATAATTGTTAACATTACAAAACGATCAGGGGTTTTTGAATATGTAGCAATTAAAGCAGCCAAGCTATCTAAAGGTAATCCAATTACTCTTCTTGTAGTATTTTCACTAATTACTTTTATTTTTTCAGCACTACTTGATAACGTAACTACTGTTTTATTACTTGTTCCTGTAACTTTAGTTGTTACTAAAACATTAAATACAAATCCTATTCCATTTTTAATGTCTGAAATTCTATCTTCTAATATTGGAGGTACGGCTACATTAATTGGTGATCCACCAAATATAATGATAGGTAGCGCAGCAACCCTTACATTTATGGACTTTATTATAAACCTATCTCCAATAGTTATTGTAATATTTATAGTAAATATATTGTTAATTAAATATATTTATAAAAAAGATGTTCATACTACTGAAGAAAAAAAACAAATAGTTATGAATTTAGATGAATCAAAAACAATAACAGATAAAGTTTTATTAAAAAAAAGCTTAATAGTTTTAGCATTTACTTTTTTAGGATTTCTACTTCACGGATTTTTAGGATTTGACTCTTCTACTGTAGCTATTGTGGGATCATCTATTCTTCTTTTAATAAGTAAAACAGATCCTGAAGAAATTCTTCAAGAAGTAGAATGGGGAACTCTTTTCTTTTTTATTGGATTATTTATAATGACTGGTGTATTAGAAAAAGTAGGTCTAATGAATCTTTTAGCAACAAAAGCCTTATCTTTAACTAAAGGTAACTTACTTTTTTCATCTATATTAGTACTATGGATATCAGCAATAGCATCATCGTTTATAGATAATATACCTTTTGTAGCTACAATGATTCCTTTAATTAAAGTTATGTCTATTGTTGGACATATGAATGTGCTTCCTCTTTGGTTAGCTTTATCATTAGGTTCTTGTCTTGGTGGAAATGGAACCATAGTAGGGGCTTCTGCTAACCTAATTGTAATTGGTATTGCAGGGAAAAGCGGTCATACGATAACATTTAAAGATTATTTTAGAGTAGGATTTCCTTTAATGTTAACATCAATATGCATATCTACAGTGTACTTATTAGTATTTTATCTTTAAACAATTGCCAATTTTATGTCAATTTATATGTTATATTTAGATTATGATAGGAGGTGTTATTATAGACAAATATATGTCAGTACAAGAATCAATGTTAAAGTGTCAACTTGAACTGCTAGGTGCAACAGTCTATAAAATGAAAGGATCTATTCGCTATGTGGACTTTTGCATAGACTCAATAAAATTCAAGTATATATACCACATTAACAGAAAAAATATGTACTTTCTTGAAAGAATATGTCCTTATTCAATGCCTATTGCAACCTTTGAAAATGAAGAAGACATAATAAATACTATAAAGGAAGACATCTTCAAATTTAAAAATGCTCATAATAGTAATAAATTTTCAAGATTTATAGAAACTAATAAAGATTTAATAAAAATCGCCAAATCATTCGAAGATATATATTTACATTATAATGTTTCAAAATATGATTTAAATGATATTGATGAACAAATGGAACAGATTAAAAATAAACTTAATACCATAATACAGCAAAATGAAGTTGTTTATAATAATTCTAAATGAATAAAAGAAGAGAGATTAAAAACATAATCTCTCTTCTTTTATTTATTATTATATTATCTTTTTACAGAAAGTGCCTTTATAAACACCTCAGCTGAACCTACATTTGTAGCTAAAGGTATATAGTGAACATCACATATTCTTAGTAAAGCTGAAATATCTGGTTCATGTGGTTGTGCTGTTAATGGATCTCTTAAAAATATAATCATATCCATCTCTCCAACAGCAATCTTAGCTCCTATTTGTTGATCTCCACCTAAGGGACCTGATAAAAATCTTGTAACATTTAATCCTGTTTTTTCATTTATAAGTTTTCCTGTAGTTCCTGTACCAAACAACTCATGCTGAGCAAAAACCTCTCTATATCTAGTAACTAAATCAATCATATCCTCTTTTTTTCCATCATGTGCTACTAATGCAATTTTCATTGTTATTCCCCCTAAAAATTAATCTTTTTTCTTCTCATTCCTATATTTAAAACTAATCCTATTGACATAAAATTCGATAATATAGAACTACCCCCATAACTCATAAGTGGTAAAGTTATACCTGTAATTGGCATAAGACCTATTGTCATACCTATATTTTGGAATATAGAAAATAAGAAAGTTGAAATAACTCCAACTGTTATTATAGTTCCAAAAATGTCCTTAGAATTTTTTGCTATTTTTATAAATTTATAAATTAAAAGTCCGTATAAACATAAAAGAAATATAGCGCCTATAAGCCCCCACTCTTCTCCTACTACAGCAAATATAAAATCTGTATGAGCTTCAGGTATATTATTACCTGATACTTGTAAACCTCTTTTAAAGCCTTCTCCAAGTACATTACCTGAACCTATTCCCATTAATGATTGCTTTAATTGAAATCCCATTCCTTGAACATGAGCTTCTGGGTTTATAAAAGAGGATAATCTTCCCTTCCAATATGTAGGCATTAGCGATGAATTCCAAACTCCCACAATAACCACAAATATACTTAAAAGCCCTCCTAAAATCACCTTTAAATCAAGTCCACCTATAAAAAATATACCTAAGGCTATAAAAAATGTAACCATTGTCATTCCCATATCAGGTTGAATTACTATAAGTGTCATAGGTAATACAGCATAAAAAGCTAATTTAAAAAAATTTTTAGGCTCATTTATTTTTCCATCTATATCGTCCCAAAGTTTTGCAAGCATTACTATCATTCCAAGCTTTGCAAACTCTGAAGGTTGAATAGCACGAGATCCTATTCCAATCCATCCCTTAGCACCTTTATGGGTACTTCCTAATACAAAATCATTTAGTAATAATAAAACTATACCAGCCCAATAAATTATACTAGCATAATTTCCTATAATAACATAATCAACAAGAAGTATGCCATAAACTACTAAGCCTCCTATAATCATCCATATAAATTGTAATTTAGCATAATAAATACCTACACTTCTAAAAGTAGCACTATATATATTTACACAACTAAATAATACTATTATTATACATGTAATTATGACTCCAAAGTCTAATTGTCTTAATAATTTTTTACTTATTTTAAAGTTTTCTAGCACTTGTTATCCCTCCATTGTATATAAAAAATTATATCACATAACTGACAAAAAGCTATGCACAAATACAAAATTTATGCATAGCTTTTTATTTCTATCTTTGTCTCATTTTTTTTATAGGTATACTAGCAATAAGTGCTGGAGAAGTGGCTTCAACTTCTTCTGTTTTTGTTAGCCTTACTTCTACCTGGTCATCATCTATTATTACATATTTTGAAATAACTCTTAATATGTCGCTCTTCATCATATCTAAAAGCTCAGGAGCAATAGTTGATCTATCATGAATTAATATAAGCTTAAGTCTGTCTTTTGCAACTTCTTTAGAGGAAGGCTTTCCTGAAAATAATTTAAATAAATCCATTTGTTTTCCTCCTATTATCTAATGTTAAATATTTTCTTTAAGGATGCTAAAAATCCTGTTTGATGATCGTTAAATGTTTCAATAGGAACTTCCTCTCCAACTATTCTTCTTGCAATATTCTTAAAAGCTTTACCTGATATAGCCTTTTCATTAAGAACTACAGGCTCTCCTTTATTTGTAGCTACAGTTATCTCTCCATCAACTGGGACTACTCCAATTAATTTAATTGCAAGACTATCCAAAATATCATTTACATCTAACATATCACCCTTTTTCACCATTTCGTAGCTTAATCTATTTACTATTAAATGATGATCTTCTATACCTTTTGCATCTAATTTTCCAATAACTCTATCTGCATCTCTAACAGATGTAACTTCAGGGTTGACTACAACTAGTGCCCTATCTGCACCTATTATTGCATTTTCAAATCCTTGTTCAATTCCTGCTGGAGAATCTATTATTACATAATCAAATTCTTGTTTTAGTGTCTTTATTAAATCAAGCATTTGTTCTGTGCTAACATCATTTTTATCTCTTGTTTGAGCTGTAGGTAATAAACATAAATTAGGGAATCTCTTATCTTTTATAAGGGCTTGTTTTATTCTACATCTTTCTTCTATAACATCAAGGAGTGTAAATACTATTCTATTTTCAAGTCCCATTAAAACATCTAAATTTCTAAGACCTGTATCTCCATCAACAACAACTACTTTCTTGCCAAGAGAAGCAAGTGCAGTTCCTATATTTGCTGTAGTAGTAGTTTTTCCTACGCCACCCTTTCCTGATGTTATTACTATTGCTTCACTCATACTTCTTTCCTCCATTATACAAATTTATTAGGTAAATAAGGTTCTACTATTATAATCCCATCTTTTATCTTAGCAACTTCTGGATATGAAGGTTTGACTCCATCTTCTGGAGATCTAGTCATTATATTGGATATTTGAAGAATATTAGGTTGTAGTCTAAAAGCAGCTATTATTGCTTTCTTATTCCCTGATTCTCCCGCATGTACATCTCCACATAAATTTCCTATAACTATTACATTACCGCCAGCATAGACCTCTGATCCCGGATTTGTATCACCTACTATAACTATATTTCCGGGATATCTTATAATTTGTCCACTTCTTAAAGTTCTACGATAAAATTTTGTACGTCCCTCACAAACTCCAGTGAAAATTTTACTTTTAGTTTCTTGCATTTCTTGAAAAATACAATCTTTTATAAAAAAGTCTTCAAATAAGACTTGTTCAAATTTCATTATTTGTTTTTCGTTAAATTCTTTTAATTGAGTTGTAATTGTTATCGTTGATCCCTTATAAAATTTTTTACCTATAGACAACTTTTTTATAAAGTTTTCAATCATTTCATCAAAATTTTGAAACTTATTCATATCAATTATAATATTCAAGCCGTCTCTGTTTCCTTTTATTAGTATTCTGTCCCTAACCATATTAAACCTCCATAACAGCCTTACTTAATATATTTCAACACCTTTTTACTAATTCCTTCTTTTATGTATAATAAAATTCTATCCATTTCTTATGTATATAATTATATATTATATAATTTAACACCAAAAAACCAGATAAATTTATCTGGTTTTTTATAACATATTAATTTTTATTGTCCATCAATTTTTATTTCAGACTGATTTTGAGGTTGTTCATTTTCTTTTTTATCAATATTACCTTCAGGCTGTAATTCATTATTAGATTCTAAGTTTTTATCTATATTATCTTTTTTTATATCACTATTTTCTTTATTAGATTTAAGTTCATAATTAAACATAGGTTTATATCCAGGACATTCTTTTTCAAGTCTTTCTTTAAAATATCGTTCATATATAGCTCTTGCAACTAATCCTCCAGATTCTCCACCATGTCCACCATCAAATACAATGGTACAAATTGCTATTTCCGGATCATCAAAAGGTGCAAATCCTATAAAAACACCATAAGATGATCTTCCTATTAAATCTTGAAGCTTTGTTGATATAGTTGCTGATCCAGTCTTAGCACCATTTGATATAGGAAAACTTTTCAAATAACCTCTTGCAGTACCTTCATTAACAACATCCCTCATACCTGCTTTTACAATGTCAATAGTACTTTGTTTAAGATTTACTTTTTCAATAACTTCTGGTTTAAATTCTTTAACCTTATTTCCATCCTGATCTAAAATACTATCAACTAAATGAACTTTATATCTATTACCACCGTTTACAAAAGTAGCTATATAATTAACCAGCTGCACAGGAGTAAATTGATTAGTTCCTTGTCCTATAGAAGCATCATAAACGTTATTTTGATTGTTTATATTAAAATTACCATCATCTATTGAATATGATATAGCCAATGTTGCTTGTTCTATTTGATCGGAAATATACTTTTCCTTACTCATTTTCTTTCTAGAATCTCCTGAATATTTATTTACATATTCATCATATCCAGAATCATATTTAGCTTTTAATATAGGATCCTTCTCAGAAAGTTCTACTAACATATTCTTTATATTAGATATACCATTTTTCTTATATTTAATTTCTTCAATTATTTCATTTCTTAAATTTGATTTAATAATTTTAACTTCGTCGGAATCACCTGAAACATCATTAATATTTATTCCTATATAATGAACCCTATAATTAGGTGTTCTTGTATCTGTACCCTTTGATAAAAGGTCAACTAACGAATTCATATAAAGTGATGAAAAAATTTTTCTACCAGATTCTAAATTGTATACCTGGCCAAATTTTTCATTTATCTCAATACCTGTAGCTGGTTTAACACCTTTAGGTGCTCCTAATCCAAATTTCCAAGCATAATGTGCAAGTGCATCAAATCCATCATTATATTTCTTTTGTTTATATAATCTATCTCCTATCTCAAAGAAAAAATAGTTAATGGATTGTTCCAATGCCTTTGTTACACTTACATGTGGAAAAGGCTTTCCCAAGAAATTTTTTCCATTATATTTGTTCTTAGTAAATACGGATGGACAATCGAAAGTCTCATATGGTTGTATTACATTTTCCTCTAATCCAGCTACTGCTGTTAATGGTTTAAATGTAGATCCTGGAGGCGCAAGAGTACATGTTGCATAATTGTATAAGGGTTTTGGATATAAATCATAATAATCCTGCCTTATAGTTTTATTATTTGCTATACTTTTATCTATTGGAAATAACGTATCTACTATTTCATCTATGGACTTTCCACCATATGCTTTATTAGCTTCATAACTTCTTCTAAGAAGCTTAGTAACATATTGTCTTCCAAAGGATGCTAAATCAGGTTGAAAAAATTGTCGTTGAAGTTCCGGTGTCAGTTTACCGGGAACTGCAAAATAATTCGGATCAAATCCAGGTTCACTAGCCATAGCTAATATCTTTCCTGTTTTAACATCCACAACCACAGCTGCTCCTCTTGTAGCATTTGTTGTATCTACATC
Organism: Clostridium novyi; assembly: GCF_003614235.1. The sequence continues at coordinate 71,216 of NZ_CP029458.1, forward strand.
TCCGTGTCTACCTTCTCCTTGTAAAATCTTCATAGATTCTCTCAAAGATTGTTCTGCAATATTTTGTAATTCTGCATCAATTGTAAGTTGAACAGTTTTTCCAGGATAAGGTTCTTTTCTTCCAAGTTCCCTCATTATTCTTCCATACTTATTTATTTGTACTATTTTAGTTCCTTTAGATCCCCTTAAGGTACTTTCAAAAGCACTCTCTATACCACTTGAACCAATATAATCGCTACTAGGATCGTATCCCTTTTCTTCATATTTTTCTTTTTGTGAAGAATTTATTTTAGAAAGATATCCAAGGAAACCTGATCCTACCTCATTATAAGGATATACTCTTATAGGTTCAACTGTAACCTCTATACCTGGTAATTCCTCATATTGTTGCATAAATATAAATGCAGTATTTCTTTTAATATTTGATGCAATAACTACAGGTTTAAAGCTATAAAAGCTTTGAAGCTTTATGGCATCTTTTACTACCATAAATTTTCTCTTTTCTTCTAAAGAAAATCTTTTAGTATTTATTTTATATGAGTTTACTAACTGATCAAAAGCATTCTCTTTATTCATATTCTTATATAATTGATTATATTGATCTTTTTGATTTTTTCCCTTTACATCATAAGTTTTTAAATACTCACTAAATCGACTTTCTCCATTAGGCTCTTTTCTTATCTTATTAAAAAGTTCCGTATATATTTCCTTAGTTTCTTCATCGTTTATCTTATATAAATCTAATAAATAATTAAAAGTTTCTTCTGGAGTTTTCTTTAACAAAGCCTCATTTATTTTAGCCTTATCTTCATCTGTTAACTCTTCTTTATTTTTTTCTTTAAATAATTCCTTTGCTACCTTTTCATCCATTCCTCTATCTTTTTTAAACCTTAATTCAATAGCTTTTCTTGCCTTTTCATTATCCGTGTTAAATTCAAACCTAAAAGGATTTATTTTTAATTCAAAAGCATCTTGTTGTACTTCACTATTTTCTTCTAAGATTTTAAATACCTTGAGCATTGTTGGAAAAAAGTTTTCTTTACTTTCATCTGTTTCTGTAAAAGTTAAAGTATATCCTTGACTACTTTCAGCAAGCACCTTACCTTTACAATCAATTATATTTCCTCTTGGTGGCGTAATAGGTATATTTCTAATGGATTTTTTACTAGTTAATTCTCTATATTCTTCAGCTTTTACTACCTGTAAATAGGTAAGTCGTGTTAGAATCATAGAAAAAATAAATATCATTACTATTGTTAATGCTACATATCTGTCAAATTTATTATTTTTTCTTTTCGTGATGAAATTTTTACGTTTTCTAAATCTCCTTATCATCATCAATCACCATTTCTAAAATCTCCATTTTTTAATCATAAAATCTTTTTGACAAAGTTTAAATACTCTTTTGTATATTAAAATTGAAATAATCATATTATATAAACTCATATATAATATAATATTAATATGTGTACGTTGACCTACTATATATAAAATTACAAACATTAAAATTCCTTTTAATATACTAAGTAAAAAACATGTTATTACAGGTATCATTGCTTTATCTTTAAATATGGTTTTTCCTATTTTCGCAGAAATTAAACAAATAATCATATTTATAAACATATTTATTCCAATACCATTCATTAGATATACATCTTGTAATAACCCTGATATACATCCTAAATATATGGCACTTATATTTCCATTGATTATAGAATAAAAAACTATAAAAACAAATACTATACTAGGGTAAACACCTTTAACTGATAAAAAAGGCATAAATGCATTATCCAATATAGTGAATAATATTAATAAAAATGCTACAGTAAATACTCTTTTCATTTTATATCCCCTTAATATTTACCATCTTTATTTTTAGAAACTATTACAAACAATTCCTCAAGTCTATTAAAATCAACACTTGGCTCAATTAATGCATTTTTAACCAATTTACCCTTATCTTCTTCTACATCAATGACTGTTCCTATTTTTATATCTTTAGGATATAATGATCCTAATGCTGATGTTAAAACAGTATCACCCTTTTTTACTTTAGAATCTAATGGAAGGAAATACAGTTTTGCTAATAGTTTATTACTATAATCCTTATATCCCTTAACAACACCATCATTTTCTCTAGTGCTATTAAGCATTCCTGCAACTTGTATGTTTTCATTTATTATAGATTGAACTATAGACCATTTATTAGCTACAGAAGTTACTTGTCCTACTAACCCTTCTCCAGTTACAACTACCATTTTCTTCTGTATTCCATCATTTGAACCTCTATTTATAACAAATCCATCTAGCCAATTTTCTCCACTCTTACCTATTATTTCGCATCCTATGTAATCATATTCAGATCTTTGATCTTTAAAATTAATCATTTTCTTGAATCTTTCATTTTCTTTAGCTAATGAATCATATTTAAGTGCTTTATCCTTTAAAATGGCATTTTCTTCTCTTAACTTTTTATTTTCTTCTTTTACATCCTTAAAATGAAAGATAAACTTAACACTTTTCTTTACTTTACTATTAAATTTATAAACAACACCTTGTACTGAATTTAAAACAATACCCACACCATTTTCTGCAGTAGACATTTTTTCTTTTCCTACAGTATAACCAATTAATATTAAAAAGCTAACTGACAGCACAATAACAGTTACTGCCAGTTTATTTTTAAAAAGTCTCATATATTTATTATTTTATTTTCTAGACATTTTGTCTATATTTTCCAAAGCTTTTCCTGCGCCTACTGCAACACAGTCTAAAGGTGATTGGGCTATGTGTACTGGCATGTGTGTTTCTTTATGGATAAGCTTATCAAGTCCTCTTAATAAAGCTCCTCCTCCAGTAAGCATTATTCCTTTGTCCATAATATCAGCTGCAAGTTCCGGTGGAGTTTTTTCAAGGTTTGTCTTTATAGACTCTACAATAGCCGCTACAGGCTCTTTTAAAGCTCCTCTAACTTCTACTTCACTTATTTGTATTACCTTTGGAAGTCCAGAAATAAGATCACGACCTCTTATTTGCATACATCTTTCTCCATCAACAATACTAACTTTAGATTTTTTATCTGCTGAATCTACAACAACTTCTTCTTCACTTTTAGATTTTTTATTTTCTTGTACTGATTCTAAAACTTCCTTATCTTCAGCATCTTCATCTTTATTTGTTGCATAAGCTGAACCTATTTCCATTTTTATATTTTCAGCAGTTCTTTCACCTATCATAAGACTATATTCTTTTTTAATATAAGCTATAATTGCTTGATCTAATTCATCTCCAGCTATTCTTAATGACTTACTTGTAACAATACCTCCAAGTGATATAACAGCTACTTCTGTAGTACCTCCTCCGATATCTACAACCATGCTTCCTGTTGGTTCATGAACTGGAAGTCCTGCTCCAATTGCTGCTGCCATAGGCTCTTCCATTAAATAAACTTCCCTAGCTCCTGCTCTTTTACTTGCTTCCTCAATAGCTCTTCTTTCAACAGCAGTTATTCCTGTTGGAAAACATACAACTACTCTAGGACTTGTAAATGCTGATTTTGAACATATTTTAGTTATAAAGCTTTTTAGCATTTCCTCTGTAACATCAAAATCTGCAATAACACCATCTTTTAGAGGTCTGATTGCTACTATATTTCCAGGAGTTCTTCCTATCATTTGCTTAGCTTCTTCCCCCACAGCTAAAACTTTATTTGTAACCTTATTTATAGCAACTACTGAAGGCTCTCTTAACACTATTCCTTTTCCTTTAGAATAAACTAATGTATTTGCTGTTCCTAAGTCTATCCCCATATCTTTAGTCATACCAAAAAATCCCACTTGAAATTCTCCTTTCAATATTAAAACTACAAAATATTCTTTTCTTTTAAACTAATATAATTACCATGGCCAATTATTAAATGGTCTAATAAATTAACTCCCAATATTTCACTACATTTTTTCAACCTTTTTGTAACGTCTATATCTTCTGAACTTGGAGTACACACTCCTGATGGATGATTATGACATATTATAATTGAGGCACTGTTTTTCTTAATAGCATAGCTAAAAACCTCTCTTGGATGAACAATGGTAGAATTTAAACTTCCTATTGAAACATCCCTACAATCTATAACTATATTTTTAGTATTTAACATTATTACTCTCAAATGTTCTTCTTTAAAATATCTCATTTCATCCATAACCAAATCTGCTACATCTCTTGGACTTTTTATTATGTATACATCACCTGATTTATACGCCTTAAATCTTTTTGCAAGTTCACCTATAGCCATAATTTGTGTAGCTTTTGCCCTTCCAATTCCCTTTAAGGTCATAATTTCCTCAGGTACTAACGTTAAAAGACCATTAAGACCTCCACACTGCTTTAATATTCTACTACTTAAGTTTAGTACATTTTCATTACTTGAACCAGTTCTTAATATTATAGCAATAAGTTCACTATTAGATAATGACTGTGTACCATATTTTAAAAGTCTTTCTCTTGGTCTTTCACTTTGAGGTAAATCCATAATTTTAAAAGTATCACACATTATATATACTCCTTTTTTATAAATCTACCCCCATCTCCCAAAGCATTTTATCTAATTTATTTAATGAAAGTCCTACTACATTATAATAGTCTCCATTTATTTCTTCTACAAAAACTCCTCCGAAACCTTGAATACCATATGCTCCGGCTTTATCCATAGGTTCTTTTGTAGATATATACTCTTTTATTTTTTCATTGGTAAGAGACGAAAATTTAACACTAGTACATACATTTTCTACTCTAGTATTGCCTTTTATAGTGTCAATAACAGCGATGCCAGAATATACTTTATGCACATTCCCACTTAACGCTTTTAACATATTAAAAGCTTCTAGTTCATCATTAGGTTTCCCTAATACTTTTCCATTAAAAGCTACTATTGTATCACAGCCTATTACTACTGCATCTTTAGATAAATTTTGAGCTACTGATATTGCTTTTCCCTTTGCAAGTTTCATTACATAATTTTCAAAGTTTCCTTCAAAATCAACAGTATTCTCATCAAAATTACTTACTATAACTTCAAACTTATTTGTTATTCTTTGTAAAAGCTCTTGCCTTCTTTCTGAGGCAGATGCTAATACAATCCTCATCAATAATCACTCCTAATACTTTCTATATAACAATATGGCAATGATAACCCCTATAATTGCCATTATGTTCACATAGAAATTTACTCCAAATGTAATTTCAACTACTTTTAAATTCAATACAAATGGGCTAGCTGTACCGATAGGATATGTAGCTTTTAAAAAGCTTAGGGGGTCTATATTATTTCCTAAAATTTCACCAATAAAGCTTCCACATATGCCTCCTAGTAAAACAATAAATATAAAAAAACCACTCTTATTATTGCCTCTCACCCTATATTCCCCTTTTAACTTTTTATCCTATATAGTTTATCACTTAATAAGCGCTTAAACAAGTATATATGGATATAATTTTATTAAATTTAATTATAGAACATCATCCAAATTTGTTGAATGATGTTCTAAATGGGTTACACAATATCTACTGTAATAATTTTATATTTTTGTATAAATAACTATTAATTTCTTCTAGTTTCTCTTTTGTTATTTCTTGAGGTAACTTTTTTATATTATCTTTTAATTTATTTAATATATCATAATTTTTTTCATTTTTATCAACTTGCTCTAAATTTGAACACCAATCTTTAACTTGCTTAGTTTGTACAGATTTTACTTTGTTATTAGAGAATTTATGTAATATTTGAAGTTGCGCATCTATAATTTGCGCAATTTGTAAGTTGGCTTTACTACTTAAATCTGGCTTTATATTAACTTTTGTAAGTTCAATTTTATCTTGGGTTAATAATTTTTCTATATTTTGAAATTCAACTACTGAATATATACCAAGTATAACCTTATTTTTTTCATTTTCCTTTACTATAAATGGATTCCCATAAGATTTTAATTTTTCTTTTAAAATATTAGCATTTTCTGCATTTGCAAATACACCACACTGTATAATTATAAAATCATTTATTTCTCGTACACTCTTGTCCTTATTTTTGTTATTATTTTTTTCAGTTATATTTTGTACAGCTTTCTTTCCAAAATCATCATTTTGTTTAGGTTTCTTTATAAATAAATTAGATATCATCGTTCCAGACAGAAACGCTAATATCAATATTACACAGATTAACACTATAAAAAAAATACCGTTATTTTTTCTATTATTTTTCTTCAAGTCATATCTAGTATACTTCATTTTTATACCCCCATATAAAATTCAACTTATGTTTTCGTATACTTTAATAATATTTGCTATACCTATCTTTTATACTTAAAAATTAGTTTTATGTCTTTATCATTCTTTTTTTAATATAGTATTTTTTATATCAAATTCATTAAAACTATTTAATATATAAAAATTATTTTTAAGCAAAAACTTAGTATAATTATTTTCATCATATTTTATCTTAGTATAAAAATTAAATATTCCACAATCATTAGAAAAATATTTTAATATTTCATTTAAAATTCTACTTCCTAATCCATAATTTCTATAGTCTTTATCTATCAAAAAATATTTTATCCATACTTCATTAGGATTTTTAAATTCAGTTCTTCCTTTAAATATTCCTATCAACCTGTTTTTTTTAATTATTTTTAAAAAAAATTCACATTCACTAAAATAATATTCTAAAAAATGTTCATAAAATTCGTTATAAGTTATATTTATATTATCTTCATTTCTTAAATATTGATTATTCCATCGAATCCATTTATATATTAAATTTATATCTTGTTTTTCTATGCTAAAAATATTTATATTATCAAATTCTAATTTAATATCAAACATATGCTACACCTCTTTAATTTTATTTCTACATAAACAGAAATTTTCCTTTCAAAAAAAATAACCTTTAAGTTTATATTTTTTAAACTTAAAGGTTAAAACAAAGTTCCTATTTGAAATTAATATATTTTATTAATTATTTTCATACATAAGTGTTACTGTTATAATTTTTTTTATAATCTTCTTTGCATCCTCATAGGACATGCCGTATCTTCTTAAAAATTGAAAAATACCAGGATTATATCTTTCAATTTTCATTAACATATTATTTACGTCTACAAAATCATCATAATCAAGTTCACGGGGTTTATCATCAGAATACTCATCATCTTCTTCCATCAATCTCATTCCATAATTATTAGGTGAATTAAGATTTCTAAATCCACAATTATCTTCTACACTATCATCAATTAAACTATGATCTATTTTATAATATGTCATAGGTTTAATTTCATTATTAACTGACATATTATAATCTTGATGAGGAATTTGATAATTATTTTTATATTGAATTGGTAATTGTGAAAACATGCTATGATTATCCATTTGTTTCATATAAGTATTAATAGGAACCATATCATAACTTTCATCTATGCTTTTTTCAAAAGTATCCTCTCTATCAAAGCTCATATACATACCTCCAAATAAATTTACTACATTATAAGGTATGCATAACTTTTAATTTTCAACACACTTTTGATTATTTATTCCATAGCTATTAAAGATACTTTAACTACATTGTCCATCTTCTTCATTTCATTGAGAAATTCTTGTAACTCCATTTTCATATTTGATATATCAAATGTTATTGTAACACTTGCTCCATTATTTACAGGAATATCTTGATTTATGGTTAATATATTACCATTAATTTGAGCTATTCTATCTAATATTCTTGATAATGTTCCAGTTTTATGTGATAATAGCAATCCAATAGTTGCCTTTTGTACATGAGTTCCTTCTAAAACAGAAAATACAAAATCTTTATATTTATAATAAGAACTTCTACTTATACCTACAATTTTGGCAGCTTCTGTTATATCTTTTGCTTTACCCGTTCTTAGAAGCTCCTTTGCTTGTAATACTTTTTCAAAAACCTCTGGCAAAATTTTTGTATTTACTATTAAGTATTTGTCCATATTTCCTCCTAATACATGCTTAAAATGTTTAATATGTAAATTAAAAAATTAAGACACATAATTAATTATGTGTCTTATTGTTGGTGCAGAAGATGGGACTTGAACCCATACACCTCACGGTATACGCCCCTTAAACGTACGCGTCTGCCCATTCCGCCACTCCTGCATATATATTATAATTGTATAAATAATTTTATACCATCATAACATACATTGTCAATAGTCTTATGAAAAATAACTCGATATAATTTCTTTCATAGACTTAATATATCCTTTATCATTAGTATATAAAAATTCAAATATTTTTTGACTTACCTCTACTCTCTTTACATATTTATCTGTCTCTTTAAATGGTATATAGTGAAGATCTATTCCATTTCTTGAATTTTCTTTATTGTTTAACCACTTTTTTACATTTCCTCGTCCACCATTATAAGCTGCTAAAACTAGCTTAATATTATTATTAAATTCTTTTTTTAAATTATCTATATACCAACAACCCATTTTAATGTTAACTTCCTCATTATACAACATATCAACTTTAAAATTTTTAATTTTCATTTCCTTTGCAGCCCATTTTGCTGTAGATGGTGTTAGTTGCATAAGACCAATTGCACCTTTATTAGATTTTGCATTTTTTTCAAAATTACTTTCAGCTTTTATTACTGCTGACACTAAATAAGGATCTAAATTATATTCTTCTGAATATTTCATTATGTAATTTTTATACTTTATTGGATATAACATTTTCCCTACAGGCTTTATATTAATAGCAGTTATAATTAATATAATTAGTACCACCCAAAACGCCCTGAACTTTCTCTTTTTCATTTTTCCTCCTAATGTTCCATAACCTTTTCTAAAATTTTATTTATTTCTTCCTTTGTAGTATCTAAATCCCCACTATTATCTATAGTAAAATCCACATATTTACTTTTTTCTTCTAAAGACATTTGAGAATTTATTCTTTGTAAAACTTCTTCTTCACTCATATTATCTCTAGTTTTAACTCTTTCAATTTGTGTTTTTTTATCAACCCAAACTAATATATTTATATCCATACTTTCATTTATATGGTGTTCAATTAATGTAGGAGCATCAATAATACATATTCTCTTATGTAAATTACTATATTCATCAACTCTTTTAAATATCTCTTTTTTTATATATGGTATTATTAAATTCTCTAGTTTTTTTCTAAGAATATCATTACCAAATATATAATTTCCAAGTTCTCTTCTTTTTAAATTCCCTTTTTCATCTATAAATTCTTCTCCAAAAATATTTTTTATTTCTTCTAATACTTCTGGATATATATAGAGAACTTCTCTTGAAATAAGATCCGCATCTATTATAGGAATATTTTTAGATTTAAGAATATTAGATACAGTACTTTTTCCACTTCCAATTCCACCTGTTAATCCAACTTTTATCATAGACTTCCCCCTTAATTTTAAGTATTATAAAGTAGGTACCAAATTTCATTTTACACTATAAGGCACCTACTTTCTATACTCTATTTTACAATTTTATTTAGCTTCATACCACGTTATTCCAATATTTACATCAGCTTCTAGTGGCACTAACAGATTCATTACACCCTCCATTTTTTCTACTACCATTTGTTTAACCTCTTCCAGTTCATCCTTGTATACATTTAATATCAATTCATCATGAACTTGAAGTATAAGTGTACTCTTTAAATTTCTTTTTATTAATTCTTCATATACATGGACCATTGCAAGTTTTATTATATCTGCTGCACTTCCTTGGATTGGTGTATTCATAGCAAGTCTTTCTCCAAAAGAACGAACTATTTTATTTCTAGATTGTATTTCCGGTATATACCTTTTTCTATTCATTATTGTTGTTACAAAACCATCTTGTTCTGATTTATTTATTATATCATCTATATATTTTTTTACATTAGGATATCTGCTAAAATAAGTATCTATATATTCCTTTGCTTCTTTTCTTGATACATTTATATCCTTGGAAAGACTAAATGCACCTATACCATATACAATTCCAAAGTTTACTGCCTTTGCATTACTTCTCATTAAAGGAGTTACTTCCTCTACAGGTACTCTAAAAACTTCTGATGCTGTTATAGTATGAATATCTTTATGATGTTTAAATGCATCAATTAATTTTTCATCATTAGCAATATGGGCAAGAACTCTTAACTCTATTTGTGAATAATCTGCAGAAAATATAACTGACTCTTCATTATTAGCTACAAAAACCTTTCTTATTTCTCTTCCCATTTCATGTTTTATTGGTATATTCTGAAGGTTAGGTTCTGTACTTGATAATCTACCGGTAGTTGTAACTGTTTGATTAAAACTAGAATGTATTTTACCATCTTCATCAATTACATGTTTTAAACCTTCAACGTAAGTTGAATCCAATTTAGTAATTTGTCTATAATCTATTATTTTAGATATTATAGGATGACTATCTTTAAGCTTTTCAAGTACTTCTGCATTAGTTGAATACCCTGTTTTTGTCTTTTTAATTACAGGTAAATCTAACTTTTCAAATAAAATTTTTCCTAACTGCTTTGGCGATTTTATATTAAAATCTTCACCTGCAAGTTTATGTATTTCTTTTTCTAACATTTTAATCTCAGCCTTGAATTTTTCTCCTATTTCTGTCAACCTATCTTTATCTACCTTAAATCCTTCACATTCCATAGATGCTAACACTTTAGTAAGAGGTAATTCTACATTGTAAAATAACTCCTCCATATTAGCCTTTTTTATTTCTTTTTGTAATTTTTCATATATTTCCTTTATACAATAAGTTTCTTTTATTTTACACTCTTCATCTGAATCATCTATATTTATAGATAACTTTTCTAATATTATCTCTCTTAATATATAATCTGATTTTGAAGGTTCAAGTAAATATGACGCTATTTTAGTATCAAAGATAAAGTTTTTTGCATCAATATCATATTTACGTAAAACAACATATACATTTTTAATATCATGGGATATTTTTTTAATCTTTTTATCTTCAAATAATTTTTTTAAAAGTTCTAGTAGCTTATGAAAGTTTTCATTTTTTATTTTATTTACATTAACAACATAAACTTTTTCTTCATTTCTTATATAAATAGTATTAAATTCTATTTTTGAGTATATACTTTCATTTATGTACTCCGCTTGAAAATATACTGTATCTTTTATATTATTTAATAAATTATATAGTTCATCAATAGTTTCTATATTAGAAAATTCTACTTGTATATTTGTTTCTTCCCTCTTTTCCTCATTGTTTACAGACTCTTCTTCATTATCACTATTATCAATGTTTTTAATTAAAGTTTTAAATCCTAAACTTTCAAATAATTGTCTAACACCTTCTATATCATAATTTTCTTTAGATTTTATTTCTTCTAAATCAATTTCTATAGGAACATTTTTACATATAGTAGCAAGTTTTTTACTAAATATAGCTTGTTCTCTATATTCTATAAGATTCTGCTTCATTTTCTTACCACTAATATTTTCAACATTGTCCAAAACATTTTCAATACTTCCATATTCCTTTATAAGCTTAAAAGCAGTTTTAGTTCCTATTCCAGGTACTCCAGGAATATTATCTGATTTATCTCCCATAAGACCTTTTACATCTATAAATTGTGTAGGAGTAACCTCATATTCTTCTATCATTCTTTTTCTATCATATATTTCTTTTTCACTCATACCTTTTTTATTTATAACTATTTTTACATTATCTGTTGCAAGTTGAAGAGCATCTTTATCTCCTGTTACTATGTATACTTCAATACCTTTTCCTTCTGCAAATTCAGACAGTGTTCCAATTAAATCATCCGCTTCAAATCCGTCAATTTCAAATATATTTATAGCAAGTTTATTTAAAATATCTTTAACTATAGGAAATTGTTCATTTAATTCTGACGGCATTTTTTCTCTTCCAGCTTTATAATCTTCATATTCTTTATGCCTAAAAGTAGGAGCTTTTTTATCAAAAGCAATTACTATATAATTAGGTTTTATTTCTTCTTTCATTTTTAAAAGCATCTTTATAAAACCATATATTGCATTAGTATGTATTCCTTCTTTATTAGTAAGTGGTGGTAATGCAAAAAATGCTCTATACATAAGACTATGACCATCAAGTATTAACAATCTTTCTTTATTCATTATAAACCTCCAATATTAACTATAATTAATACAATTATTTTAAAAATCATATAATTTAGTTTACTAATTTTCTATAACTATATCAATAAAACTAATTAATTCCTTTCCATTATCATTTATTATAACCAAATAGTATTTACATATAAATTATATAATTATTCTAATGAATTTTAAACAATATATTATTTGAGTTTTCCAGTAAATACCACTTGAAATAAAACTCTTGACTCCACTTTAAAAACATGCTAATATAATATTCGTAAAGTACGCCGAAGTGGTGGAATTGGCAGACGCAACGGACTCAAAATCCGTCGCTGGCAACAGCGTGCGGGTTCAAGTCCCGCCTTCGGCACCATGAAAAAATAACTTTGAATAAAAATTCAAAGTTATTTTTTTATATTTAAGTATCTCATTACAAAACATATAATTAATTTCAAAACATTATTTATATTAAATGCCTACCTTTATTCTAATATTTTTAAATTTACTAATTTAAATTTTTAAACTTACCTTACTTATAACAAAACATCAACTTTCGTTTTCCGTTGTTATTTTTTTATCATTTTAATTTATAATATTAATATATATGTGTGTATTGCGGACATATATATATCGTAGATGGACATAACTAATATATTTTTAGAAATTTCTAATCTAAACCCCATTTAAACACACTTATAATTCATCAACAAATTTATTGAACTAACTTGAACATTTTCATTATTATTCATTTATTTCATTTTATAACCAGTATTATTTTTTTATATTTTGTATTATAATTCATATTGATGGATGCAATGTGTTAATTAATTATCAAAACTTTAATATTTATAAATATGTTAAATACTAATTTTTACACTTAAATATTTACAGATTAAATATTTTTTCATTATGTTTTAATATAATATGAACATAGTTCTATAATATTTTTAAAGTATAATACTTTAAATTAGTATTCAAGATCTCTTATATCAAAGTTGTAATTTAAAATATAATTAACACAGTAATAATTATTTTAATGGAGGTTTTTATTATGACTACTGAACAAGAAATGCTTTTAAAAAAAATTTTTAGAGAACTACAAGATATTAAAATTATATTACAAGAAAATGATAACTCTAAAGAGTTCTTTTCCGAAATATTAAAAAATAAAAACAAAACAAATTAATTTTTATTTTCATTGTTTTTAACAATAACCAAGATTGTTTTTATAAATTTTTCTTAGAGTGTATATTATGTAAAAATAAGTCTATCCTTTTAAAATTTAAAATCATAATATGTTATTAGGTTGATCCTTAAACTTGAACCTGGAGGTGATTTTTATTGGAAATAGAGCTTATAAAGCTAGCATCATCTCAAGGAATTTGGGCAGCCTTAACAATAGTTCTTATATTTTATATATTAAAAACTCAAGAAAAAAGAGATTCTAAACAAGGACAACGTGAAGAGAATTATCAAAATATAATAAAAAAACTTACAGAAAAATTCAATGCATTAAAAGATATAAAAAGTGATGTAAAAAAAATCAAAAATTATATTTCTAAAGAAAAAGATAAAGAAGATTAGCCCTTTTTCCTGTGAAATATTAAGGTGTTAAAATCTATTCTAATTAGAAAAATTTCATAATAAATTATGAAAATCAAAAATGTTATATATTAATAAAATGAGCTTTAAAACTAAAGCTCATTTTGATTTTTATCTATTATAGTAATTTTTTATTGGTTCTTTAAATAAAATATTTCCTGTAAATTCTTCCCTCTCCTCCATATTCTCAACTTTATTTTTTAAAACTTTTATCTCTTTTTCTAACTTGTTCATTTTTTCTTTTAATTTATCCTCCATATATATCACCTCATTATATAGTATTAAATTTTTAAGTAATTTTATGTGATATTTTTTAACTAAACAAAAACCAAGCTTTTAGCTTGGATATTAAAGATTATAATTTGGGGCTAGATTTATTTGTATCTTCTTTGCTATCTAATTTTCCTACTGTATTTTTTGAATTTTGATAAATATTATTTATAGCACATACTATATCATGTGTAAAATTTGCACCTCTAGAAATTACTATACCTGTAAGAATAATTCCTATACAAGGTATTCTAGTTGGAACTCCTGATAACGCTAAAATATCTATACCAGTATCTAAGGCTAATACTATACTAATTATTAAAGAACCAACTTTATCAAAGCAAAGTTTACCTTTTTGCCATATCATTTTTAAATTTTCCCATACTGCTTCACCAACTATTGCAACTATAATTAAAGAAAAAATATTCATATTTATTCCCCCCTGATTTATAATATGAATTTGTCGTATTTTGGTGATATATAGATATTTTTAAATTATTTCTAAATTTACATATAAAAAAACTACTGATTAATGAAATCCTCAGTAGCTTTAATAAGTTTATATAATTATTTATTCAAAGTCTTCTTCAATATAAATTATTTTACTAATCTGTATAATCATCTTGTTACTTAAAATTAAAGTTCCATTACCAACTTTAGTTATTGTTCCGTATACACTTCTAAATAACTCATCATTACCACAGGTATTTATTCTTAAAGCTACTCCTATTTTGGTTGATATATATCTTCTTAGTGAACCTTCACAACACTCTGAATCTTCACCTTGCTTTTCTTTAGGTTGACTCATTAAAGAAATATCCTTTATCTTATTAGAATATAAACCTATAATCTGATGAATAGGTATTAAAATATAATTATATTGTGTTTGAACTTTAATAAGTGATTCTTTTATACCTATGATTCTACAATTTAGTATGGTGCCTTGTTTTTCTGTTCCAATTTCTAAGTCATCTACTTCTGCCTTCATCAACTGTTCTAATACAAACTTCATTGGATCTACGCAATTTTTTTTTATCCAATCTGATTCTGGTCCAGGAGGTCCTTGTGGTCCCTCTGGTCCTTGTATAAATTTTATATTATCTTCTTGCACATCTTCTATACTACAATCAGTTTCCTCCTCATTAATCTCACAATTTGAATGTATTAATGGGAATCCTGGATAATTACATTCATATTGACATTCCCATTGAAAATCGTCATTGTAATCACACTGGTTACCCCATGTGAAGTCATCTTTCCAATTATAATTTTCATCATTACATTTACAATTTTCCCATCTACATGTCATATACCATCTTTGATTATCGTCATATTTCATAAAACTCACATCCTTCTTAATCAAAGTACTATATATATTATTTCTCATAGTTATAATATGGTTGTAC
The DNA here is from genome assembly GCF_003614235.1 of Clostridium novyi. The sequence continues at coordinate 86,660 of NZ_CP029458.1, forward strand.
ATTTATAATAGTTCATAAATATTAATGAATATATTTATTATTAAATTTTGTTATTGACCTAAAAATATATTTTCAAATAACAAAAGGTTAGATTTTAATCTAACCTTTTAACTATCAAAACTATATAAATTATCTAAATTGATTTATAGAACTACCTTTACCTGCTTTTCTTTTTTTATCTGTTCCAGGCATTCCCATATCTTCTGCTACTTCCATATTAACTTTATCATATTCTCTTGAAAGCTTTTCTGTTATCATTCTAGATTTTTTACTTTTTTTATTTCCCAAAATAGCTTCCTCCTTATATATTCTATATAATTTCCTTATTATTTTACCCATTTTTCGATATAAATTTCATAAAAAAATTAATATTTTTCTTGAAAATTCAAGATAAAAACAAATTATTTTTAATTTTTTATTAGTATTCAACTCTTATTTATGATATTATCATAAATATATAGTCAACAAGGAGGATTTTTATGAACAAACGAATAAAAGACTATTTGGTGATTGGATTCGCACTTTTTGCTATGTTTTTTGGGGCAGGTAATTTAATATTTCCTCCTGCACTAGGACGCCAAACTGGAGATGGATATCTTATTTCAATACTAGGCTTTTTAATAACTGGTGTTGGACTTCCTTTACTAGGTATCTTATCTTGTGTAAAAAGTGGGGGCAATTTTGAAGTAATGGCAAGTAAAGTTGGAAAAAAATTTTCTTTAATAACTACTACTGCACTAATCCTTGCTATAGGTCCTATGGTTGCAATTCCTAGAACTGCTGCTACGACTTTTGAATTAAGCATACATCCATTATTTCCATCTATAAAGCCATTTATAATAATTTTAATATATTTTATTGTTGTACTTGCTTTCGTTTTAAAGCCAAGCTCTATAGTAGATAATATAGGTAAATTCTTAACACCTATTTTAATACTTATGCTTTCTTTAATAATTATAAAAGGAATACTTTATCCTATAGGACCAATTACCAATACTAGTTTTAATAATCTTTTTTCAAATTCATTGTTACAAGGATATCAAACAATGGATGCTATGGCAGCAGTAATATTTGCATCAATTATTATTACTTCTGTAAAAAGAAAAGGATATAAAACATCTAATGATATAATAAAAACAACAATTACCTCTAGTATAGTTGCTATTATCGGACTTAGCTTCATATATGGTGGACTTTTATATTTAGGTTCACAAACTACTACTTTATTTAATGCTAATATAACTAGAACTAAATTAATAACTGAAATATCCAAAAACACACTTGGATCTTTTGGAACAATTGCTCTTAGTATTTCTGTAGGCCTTGCTTGTTTGACAACATCTATTGGTCTTACTGCTACAGCATCTGAATTTTTTGCTAAACTATCTAAAGGTAAACTATCTTATAAATTTAATGCTATAACTATATGTATAATAAGTATGATAATTGCTCTAAACGGTGTTGATATAATCGTATCTTTAGCATCACCTATTTTAGATATATTATATCCAGTAGTAATAGTAATAATTTTATTAAATCTTTTAGGAAATAATATTAAAAATACTAAAATTATATCTATAACTGTTTATGTAACTCTTTTATTTTCTGTTTTAAGCACTATAAATTCTATAAATCCTAATGTTTATTTAATTAAAGATATTGTACACAAAATTCCTTTATCTAATTTAGGATTTATATGGGTAATTCCTTGTTTTGTTACATTAATAGTTACATATATTATTTTTAATAAGCAAACTTCTTTAAATAATAATTTTTCTAAAGAATTAATAGATAATAATATAATAAATGACTAGTGTAATAAAAGAAGATTAAATCTTTGAAAATAAGATTTAGTCTTCTTTTATTTGTAATAATATATCCTTAGTAATCATACTTTTATTTATATAAATAAAAAAGAGGTGAACAGGCTTTGAAAAAAGGAAGTTTTATATTTATTGTATTAATATTATTAGGTTCTATTTTAGCAAGTGGCAAAATGTACCTTAATAGAAAAAAACCTAGTAACTTTTACTATACTAATTTACTTGCAAAAAATTTAAACTTATATAATGAATACGAAGTAAAAATATTAGATACAAATTTTTATAAACGTCAGGATATTTCTAATGAAGATATAAAAATAATATGTAGTTTTTTTAAAGAACTTAAAAAGCCTAACTTTATAACCCCTTCATCTTATTTTAATGAAAAACCTAAATATAAAATATTTTTTTCTTTTCCCAAAAGTAAAGAAAGATATGTACTTAATGTATATAATTCTGAATACTTATCTGTTCATCCTTGGGATGGAAACTTTCCTATGGACTACATAAGTACTAAAAATATACCTTATAGATTTAGTATATATAATCTATGCAAAAATGCTTTTTTTAGTAAACAAAATACTTTAAAAAAATAATTATTTAAAGTTAAAAGCAACTTAAAATTGTAAGTTTAAGTTGCTTTTAATTTATTTATAATATATCTTACTTAAATATTTCTACAAGCTCATTAAATAACTCTTTATTTTCTTTTATCTTTATAGAATTACCAAGAACACATATATAATTTTTATTCATACAATCCTTAATCATATTAGCAAAATCTCTTATATCATTTTTGCTACAATTTATTACTTCATCTCTTTCTTTTTGTATATCTTCTTGAGTTATATTGCTTAAATAATAAGATAAAGTTCTTTCTGATTTTAATGATGGAGTTAATGGCGTATCTAAACCACTTATAGTTCCTATAATATATTTTGTCATTTCTCTATCATCTGCATCAAAATTTCTTAAATATTCTTCTGCCTTATCATATACTTCTAAACTTTCTTTTATATTAGGATCTCTATAAGAACCAAAGAACAGATTACCACTTCTACCGAAGCTTGCAAATGCTCCATATGCACCACCAAGCACACGGATATTGTTCCATAAATAGTCTAAACTTTCTATAGTTTTTAGTACTTGCATACTTCCCTTATAAGTATATCCTAACTCTTTGTAATTATATCCTTTCATTACATATTGTACATTGCCTTGTGTTAATAATCCTTCATTTTTTTTGCTAAAATCAAAACTATATTGATAATTTTGTAGTTTTTCATTATTTAATTTTTGTAAAAATTCATTTAAACTAGCCTCTATTTCATTATAATACTCTTCTTCTATTGCAACATTTATAATTAAGTTTCTTCTATTAAATATAAGATTTTGTACTTGTTTTAACTTATCTACTATCTCTTCAAATTTATCATCAAAATTTTCTTCTATTTCTTCTACAAATTTATAAAATTCTAATCCTGATATATATTCTTCATATTTAGCTACCTTTGAAAAATAAGAGAATAGTCTATTTGCAGCAACAATATGCCCTGCATCAAAAATCATCATTTCTAAACGAGATTTCATTTCTTGAATAATTTCTTTTAATCTATTTTTATCTTCTACATTTGTTCTAAGTAAAACTTCTTCTATAATTTCTAATAATTTAGGCACTTTATCAACTAAAGCCTTAGATTTCACAATAAATTTAGGCACAAAATCTCCATTAGTATTATTTTGTATAAATGTAACTGGAGCATAACTTATTCCTCCAGTATATATATTTATTTCATTTGATAAATCCCCATAACTATATTTATCTGTATCTATTCTTCCAAGTATCCCTGATAATAATCCTAAATAAGGAACAAGCTCTTCTTTAACAGTTGTAGTATCAAAAACTAATTTTATATAAGCTATCTTATTTGTAAACATAGGTTGAAAAAGAACCTTATTTTCTAAAATTAGTTTTTCTTCTAAAGAAAACTCTTCAGCTTTTTTGTTTATATCTTCTAATGAAAGCAGTGGTATTTTTTCTAAATCCTCTTTTTTCTCTCCACTCATTTGTCTTTCTTTTAAAGCCTTTGTTTGATTTATTAAGTTATCTATTTCTTTTTCAGAAAGCGATAATTTATATTCTCTTAATTTATTTCTTAATTTTTCATCATTTTCTTCAGCTAAACCTGCTTTAGGATTTAAGATTAACAATGATCCATGATTAACATTTATTAAATTACTTTCTATAAGTTCTTCAAAATAATTTGTAGTTAAGGCCGTTTTTACTTTTTGTAATGCATTTTCATATTCTAAATACATACATGGATCTTTATCATATAACCAACTATCCATAGCCTTGGTATAATATATCAATCCTTTTGGATAGTTTCTTGTATCCATTTCTCTTAATTTAAATTCTTTTATATTAATACAAGCTTCAATTAAATTCTTATCTATTCCTTTATGCACAAGTTCTTTTAATGTATTAAATACTATATTTTTGAATTCTTCTTTTCTATCTTTATTAGCATTTTTAACCACTACACTAAATACAGGTTGAAGTATTCCTGAGTCAAAATATCCATATACATCTTTTCCTATACCTTTTTGTATTAGAGCTTTTTTTAGTGGTGCAGCTGGAGTTTCTAATAATAAATATTCTAATATTTCAAATGCTAAATAAGTTTCTGGACTATTGTCTTTTAATACAAAATTTAAACTAAAGAAACTCTTATCATTACCCGAATCTCCTTGTGATACCGGATACTCACTTACAACTTCCCTAATCTCTCCAAATGGTTTTTGAATATCTATGTGAGAATCTATACTCATCTTTTCAAATCTACTTAGATATTCATCATTTATAAATTTAAGTTCTTTATCTAAATCACCATCACCATATAAATATATATAACTATTAGAAGGATGATAAAACTTTTTATGAAAGTCTATAAATTGTTCATAAGTAAGTTCTGGAATAACTTCTGGATCACCACCTGATTCCACTCCATAAGTAGTATCAGGAAATAATGTTTCTTGTATTTTTCTAAATAATATATCCTCAGGTGATGAAAAAGCTCCTTTCATTTCATTATATACTACACCCTTATAAGTAATTTCATCATCTTTATTATCTAATTCATAATGCCACCCTTCTTGCATTAATATTTCTGGATATTTGTATATGTTTGGATAAAACACAGCGTCTAAATATACATCCATTAAGTTAAAAAAGTCTTTTTCGTTTCTACTTGCTACTGGATATATTGTTTTATCTGAAAATGTCATAGCATTTAAAAAAGTGTTTAATGATCCTTTAGCAAGTTCTACAAATGGATCTTTTATTGGAAATTTTCTGGAGCCACAAAGCACTGAATGTTCCATAATATGAGGAACACCTGTACTATCATCAGGTGGTGTTCTAAATCCTATTGCAAACACTTTGTTATCATCTTCATTTTGAAGGTTTAAAAGTTTAGCACCACTTTTTTCGTGATAAAATATTCTTGCTTTTGAATTTATATCTTTAATTTCTTTTTCTTCTATAAACTTAAATCCATGATACTCATTGTTTAATTTAAATTCCATTTAAGCACCTCCTAGTTTAATATCTACATATTATATATTCTACCAAATTTCCCTCTAAAAAATATATAATTTTAAAAATTAGATTATTATTTCTTTATAATATCCCATGATTAAGTGTATAATTACTATTAAAGTCATTTATTTTTTTTAATTAGAGGTGAATTTTATGTATAAAAAAGGTGATTTTCATTTACACACCACAGCATCTGACGGTAAATTATCTCCTACTGAATTAGTTACATTAGCCAAAGAAAATGGCTTTGATATTATATCTATTACAGATCACGATAATACCTTTGGATTAGAAGAAGGCATATCTTCAGGAACAAAACTAGGTATTAAGATCATTCCCGGAATAGAACTTTCCACAAGATATAATGGTGAAAGTATTCATGTGTTAGGATATTTTAAAGATGATTCTTATAAAAACCCTTTCTTTCAAAATTATCTTAAGGAAATACAAGAGCATAGGATTTCAAGAGCTAAAAAAATCTTAAGTAATTTATACAAATTTTTTAATATACAATTAGATTTTAATAAAATTCTTAAAGCTAATAAAGGTGTAATCGCAAGACCTCATATAGCAAAAGCTATAATACAAGCTGGTTACCCTTATGATTTTGATTTTATATTCGATAATATAATTGGAAATGATAGTCCAGCCTATGTACCTAATAAAGAAATCTCAATAAAAGAAGGACTTTCGGCTTTAAAATCAGCTAATGCAATTACATCACTTGCACATCCTACACTTATAAAAAAATCTCCTATAGAAGAAATCTTAAAATATGATTTTGATTGCATTGAAGCTATTTATCCTTTAAATAAATCAGGTGAAACAGAAAAATTTATTTACCTAGCAAAGAAATATAACAAGAATATTTCTGCTGGTTCGGATTATCATGGCTTAGAAAAGACAGACACTAAACATGGTTATATAGGAGATTCTATTTTAACCGGAACTAATCTTGAAAATTTTTTAAGGCTTTTGAATTTATAATTAGTAATGCACCATAACATATTATTCTTATAAAGGAGGTTATATTTAAATGAAATTCTCACATTTTAAAAATAATATATTTAACACTTCTACTAACGAAAAAGTAGTAGAAATTATTGCAAATAGAATATTAACTGGCAGTATTAATCCTAAAACTCATAGTCCTTTTTTATTAGAAGACATAGTTAATGAAAAATATCGTGAAGCCGTTGAGGATTACATAATTCTTAATAGTGGTGCAATTTAATTTATATAAAAAATAAAAGGCATATATCATGCCTTTTATTTATATTATGCTTCTTCTAAAAATGCACAATACGCTCTCATAGTTTCATATACATCAGCTTTAGATACTACTTCCCATGGCGCATGCATATTTTGTACAGCAACACCACAATCTATAACATTCATACCATATTCAGCAAGTATATATGCTATAGTTCCACCGCCGCCTTCATCAACTTTTCCAAGTTCTGCAGTTTGCCATGATATATTATGCTTTTCCATAATAGCTCTAATTTCACCCATATATTCTGCACTAGCATCATTTGAACCTGATTTTCCTCTTGCTCCTGTGTACTTATTAAACACTACACCTTTACCAAAATATGCACAATTTCTTTTTTCCATTACTGATGGATAATTAGGATCAAAGGCAGCACTTACATCAGATGATAACATTTTTGAATTTGTAAGAGTTCTTCTTAATTTTAATTCATTATACTCCCCAACAAGATTCATAACTTCTGCTACTGTGTTTTCAAAAAATCTTGATTGCATTCCTGTAGCTCCAACACTTCCAATTTCTTCTTTATCAACTAATAAAGCTACACAAGTTTTTTCAGGATGTTCAATATTTAGTAAAGCTTCAAAGGAAGTATATGCACATACTCTGTCATCATGACCATATGCCATAACCATACTTTTATCTAATCCATAATGTCTTGCACGTCCAGCAGGTACAACTTCTAATTCAGCTGATACAAAATCTTCTTCATCTATACCATATTTTTTATTTAATAATCTTAAAATATTTTGTTTTACTCTATTTTTAACATCCTTATCTTTAATTGGCATACTTCCAATTAATATATTTAAATCTTCTCCTTCTACACCTTTAGCTAATTTTTTGTCCATTTGACTTCCAGCTAAATGAATTAAAAGATCTGATATACCAACTACAGGATCATTTTCATCTTCTCCTATAACAACCTTAACTAATTCTCCATTTTTTTTAGCAATTACCCCATGAATTGAAAGAGGTAAAGTAACCCATTGATACTTTTTTATTCCTCCATAATAATGAGTATCCAATAAAGCTAAATCACTATCTTCATATAATGGATTTTGTTTCAAATCAAGTCTAGGTGAATCTACATGTGCACCTAATATAGTTAATCCTCTTTCAAAAGGTTTATTTCCTATTACAAACATAGCTAAAGTTTTCCCCATATTATTTGCATAAACCTTATCCCCTGGCTTCAATCTTCCATCTTCTTCTATTATACTTTGAATATTTTTATAGCCGTTATCTTCTGCTATTTTCACAAACTCATCTATACATTCTCTTTCTGTTTTACAATTTGACATAAATTGTATGTATCTTTCATTTAGTAAAAATACTTCTTTCAGTTCTTTTTCAGAATACTTATCCCAAGCATATTCATACTTTTTTTGTAATTCAGGTTTATCTTGTGCCATATTACTTTCCCCCTTAATATATTTTCCTATTTACTTAATAATACTTATTCTCCATTATATCACAAAATTATAATTAAGAATAATTTTTATAGCCATTTTTTTATTTTAAAAACAATTATAAGAATACATGTAACTATTATCATTAGTAATATTGTATAATAATATCCATAAATAGATTTACTAAAAGGCATATTTTTAAAATTCATTCCTTGTACTCCACTTATTAATTCAAGTGGAAGAAATATACTTGTAATTATAGTAAATACCTTCATAAATTCATTAGTTTTATTTGATATTTCCGATTCAAATGCCTCTCTTACTAATGCTAAATTTTGAACTAAACTTTCAAGATTGTTCATAAGCTTATTTATCTTTATATTAATATTCTTAAAATACTTTATATCCTTTTCTTCAATTATAGAATTATCATTACTTACTAAACTATCACCTATATATCTCATAGGATTTAAAAACTTTCGTATTCTATAAAGTTGTCTTCTTAAATGGATTAAATCATCTGCATGATGTCTTGATGGTTTTTCTAATATTTCCATTTCTATTTTATCTGCTTTTTCTTCTATAATCCCCATTATTTCATAATTTTTAACTATTATCCTGTCTAGAATATAATATAAAACCATAGCAGGTTTAGGATTTTTCTTTAATATAAAACAATTTTTTAAGTTTGCAATATCTTCAATAAGCTCTCTAATAACTGTAATTTTATTATTATATATAGTTACTATATAATCCTTTCCTAAGTATATATCTAATTCTCTACTTTTAATAATTTCATTTCGATAAGCTAATATATTTAACCTTAAAAACATATATCCATCAAAAAATACTATCTTTGATGTACTATTATCTTGAACATTATTAAAATCTAAATTTTGATCTTCAAAAACTATTTTATTTTGAATATTATTTAATTCTTCCTTATTTGCCAATATCCAATAATTACTTTTTCCTACCTTCCATTCATCATCAGCTCTAATAAATCCATTTAAAATATCTATAATTTTCAATTATACATCATCCTTGCATGAAGGTATTATTTTTATTAGTATTATCTCATTAATCACTTATTATTCTATCTACACTAATATCATGTTCTTCATAAGGAATACTGTTTAAAATTTGAAATCTATATGCTAATGCTACTTTAGGAACTTTATCCTCAATTTTTCTTAAAAAAACATCATAAAATCCTCCACCATATCCTATTCTTCTTCCTTCTTTATCAAATGCCATACCTGGAACTAAAACTAAATCTATATCCTTTTTATCTACTAACTCACATGAATCCTTAGGTTCTAAAATTCCATATGTTCCTTTTATTAATTCATCAAATGAATTTATTTTAACAGCATTCATATATTTACTATTAGATATAACCTTAGGAACACATACTATTTTACCATTATTTAATGAATACTTTATAATTCTATGAGTATCAACTTCCCCATTAAAACTTACATAAATAAATATTGCCTTTGACTTTTTATAAATTTTACTTTCAATTACTTTATTAAATATATTTTCATCTTTAATTTCTTTATCTATTTTATTTAATGAACTTCTCTTATTTTTTATTATTTTTCTAATTCTATCCTTGTCTTTCACCATTCATCACCTGTTCCATTCTATTATTTATAGTTTCAACTGGTGACACTTCTGACATCAAATTATATCTATAGTTAGCTGCGGCCGCTTCGATTATAACAGCTAAATTTCTACCTGGTCTTATTGGTACAGTTAGTTTCTTAACTGGTACATTAAGTATTTCTAAAAATTCATCATCTATTCCCAATCTATCATAGTTTCTATCTGATTTCCATTGTTCTAAATATATAACTAGATGAATAGTTTTTCTTTGTAATACAGAACTTAATCCATAAAGTGATGGTATATCTATTATACCCATACCCCTAACTTCAAGCATTCCAGATGTTATATAAGGAGATGTACCTCTTAAAACCCCATCTATTTCTTTTATATCAACTGCATCATCAGCCACTAATCTGTGTCCCCTTTTAATAAGTTCTAAAGCTGTTTCACTTTTACCTATACCACTTTCACCAGTTATCAAAATCCCTATTCCATAAACATCTACTAAAACTCCATGCATTCTAGTTTCGGGAGCTAATTTTACGTCTAAATAATTCATTAATTTTGTTATTACCTTTGTAGTTAAAAACTTGCTTCTAAGAACCCACCTCCTATTTAATTTTGCATTTTTTATAAGTAAAGGATGTGGTTCTAAATCTCTTGCAATAATTATACATGGCGTATCAAACTGAAAAAATTTCTTCATTCTTTTTTTAGTAAGTTCTATAGGCATGTTTTTAAGAAAACTCCATTCTGCATTTCCTATAACTTGAACCCTTGAATTGGCAAAATAACTATAAAAACCTGCAAATTGTAGTCCTGGTCTATTAATATCGCTGGTTTTTATTTCTGTATTTTCTTCTCCTTCAACTAAAATTTCCAATTCTAAATCTTTTATTATATCTTCAACAGTTATTTTCATAAATTCTCACCTTTTTCAAAATATATTTAATTTTATTACATTCTAATCAATATAATTTATCCATTTATTATATATTTTACATTATATACTGTTTTAATAAAAGTAATTACACTTACAATTTTAATAATAAAAAAGACTTATCTTTTATAAAAGACAAATCTTTTTCATTTAAATAATATAATTATATATAAAATTTATAAAAGGCAACTTTTTTCAGCACAATGAACAGCTTCAACAAATCTTATAGTTCTTGTCTTAGATCTCATTACTACGGAATGTGTAGTTGCCATATCACCTTTTGAAAAAACAACACCTTTTAATAAATCACTGTCTGTAAGTGCTGTTGCAGCAAAATGTACATCATCACTCATAACTAACTCATCCATTGTTAAAACTTTTTCTACATCTTCTATACCCATTAATTTGCATCTTTCTCTTTCCTCATCTGTATGAGGTTCTAATTTTGCTTGTATTTCTCCACCCATGCATTTAATTGCTGCGGCTGCTATTACTCCCTCTGGTGCTCCTCCTGTTCCTATCATTAAATCTATTCCCGTGTTTTCAAAACCACATGCAAGTATTGCTGCTACGTCTCCTTCTGCAAATAGTTTAACTCTTGCACCAACTTCTCTAGCTTGTTCAACTATATAATTATGTCTTTCTCTTTCTTGAACTATTACTGTTAAATCTTCTATATCTTTATTTAGAGCTTTAGCAACATTTATAATATTTTCTTTAGGTGATTTATTTATATCTATTGCTCCCTTTGCTCCTGGTCCAACTGCTATTTTTTGCATATACATATCTGGAGCATGTAATAAGCTTCCCTTTGGCCCCATAGCTACTACAGCGATAGAATTTGGTAATCCTTTAGCAATTAGTACCGTACCATCTATAGGATCAACCGCTATATCCATTTCAGGCATATTTTCTTCTCCAACCCCTACATTTTGTCCAATATAAAGCATAGGAGCTTCATCCATTTCACCTTCTCCTATAACTACACGTCCTCTTATTGGCATCATATTAAAAGCTTTTTCCATTCCATCTACAGCAGCTTGATCAGCAGCATTTTTATCTCCTCTTCCCATAAGCTTGGCTCCATTTAATGCAGCTGCTTCTGTTACTCTAACCAATCCCATAGATACGTCTAAATTCTTCATACTTTTACCCTCCAAATTTATATAAACAGTATATTTACATTTATTTTTTATATTATTTCGATATAATGTAGCACTTTTATTAAAATTACATGATTATTATATCACATTTATTATATATTACAAGTTTTTATTAAAAATAATGTACTCTATTTTAATATTTAATCTATTTTTATATTTATTAAACTTTTATAATACTTGTTGTAAAATATTAAAATTTAAATTATTAATATGTGATATACAAAAAAATACCCACAAACAACTAAAATTCTGTTTGTGAGTATTTTTATAAAACTTTTATATAATTTATTTAAATTAAGGAAATAAATTTTTCTATAAATTCATCAGCATTTTTATAATCTTTATTAGAAGGTACAAATTTAAATCTAAATCCATCTTCAACAACTTTTAATTTCATAGATTTTAATCGTTCTGTAATCATTGGAACAGCCTCTCCACTCCACCCATAAGATCCAAATGCAGCTGATACTTTTCCCTTATTAGGTATTACACATGTTGATGTTAAAACTCTCCACACCGGTTCAACAGCATCTTGGTTCATAGTAGGCGATCCTATGATAAATCCACTTGAATTATTAATTAATTCCACAGCTTTATCAATACCTACCTCTGTTATTTCATGAATTTGTGTATTTACACCTTTTGCATTTAATTTTTCACACATGTATTTAGCCATATTTTCTGTATTATGATAAGCAGAAGCATATAAAATCTGAACATTATTTTCCATAACATTTTCAGTAGCCATAAGTCTATAAAATTCTAAAACTTTTTGTACATTTTTATCCTTGTGTATTGGTCCATGACTTGGAAATATCATATTTATTTTTAAATCTTTTATTTTATCTAATGCAGATAAAACAAACTTCTTAAATGGTGACATTATACAGTTAAAATAATACTGAAATTCTCTTACATATTCTGCATTATCTAAATCACTTTCAATACATCCATTTAACATACAATAATGTGCTCCAGTAATATCACAAGTAAATAATATACTTTGTTCAGGAATATATGTAATCATAGTATCTGGCCAATGTAAATTAGGTACTGAAATAAACTTTAATGTATTACTTCCAGTATTTAATTCTTTAATTTCATTTATATTTTTGCCTTTAAAATCTTTATTAACAATTTCTTTTAGATAATTTAATGTAGCAATAGTTCCTATAACTGTAGCATGAGGATATTCTTCTATAAACTTAATAACTGATCCACTATGATCTAATTCTGTATGTTGAACTACTATATAGTCCACTTTTTTATTTCCTATAATTTGTTTTATACTTTCAATAGACTTGTTCCAAAACCCGTCCTTAACACTATCTATTATAACTACTTTTTCATCATTAATAAGATAAGAATTATATGTAGTTCCTTTTTCAGTTTCCATTATAATATCAAAAACTTTAAGATTAGGATCTTTAACTCCAACCCAATATATATTATCTTTTAATTTAATAGCGCTCATAACTCTTTCCCTCCTTTAAATGAAATTTTATATACTATATATAAGCGTTAATTAAAAACATGTTTAAAATCCATTTTTATGAGTGCTATACAAGATAATTTGCTATATATTTTTGTATTAATATGTTATATATCTTATTATTTTATTAGATGAACTATAATTTATAGTTTAACTGCACTCATTTATATCTTTTCCTATACTATCTAGTTTATCCATGATTATATTTTATCTTTTGTAAAACCTAAACACATGTTAAACTTTATAATTTAGCTTTTCTTAATAAAGCATCGCAATTAAACTATTATGTTGTTGTTATAAAAGTTTATATAATTTTACATTTAAAATTTACATATAATTGAAAAGTCATCAGACTTTTCTAAAAACTTTACATGCTTTAAAATAACTTCATAGAAATATATTAAAATAAATTCTTTAATTTATATTTCTATATAATTAATATACCAAAGTATCAAAAGGATGCATCTGTACATATATATCATATGCTTCTCTTGCTTCCTTCTGAGAAATCTTACCTTCCTTTAAATTTCTATAAAGCATATATAGTTTAACATTAAGCTCGGGGTTAATAGTAGCTGCTTCTTTCATTTTTTTATATATAATCTGTTCTAGTGAATCTTTTGTATCTATTTTAGCCATTTCAGAAATTCTTTCTGATAACTGACTAATTCTAAATTTAACAATATCCTCTAGAGCTAAACTCTGTATTTCTTTTAACTCTGACAAAATTTTTTGTATATTTTCTTCAGTTATATGAATTATCTTTTCTCCCATATATACTCTCCTCCATAAATAATTCTCCATAAAACCTTATAATTATTATATATATATTATATCATATTATTTTATTAACTGAAGAATTTGTTATTCCTTTCTTATGAATAGTTTTAATAGATTACAAAAATATTTTTATCTAAAAATAATAATCCACCAGCTTAGCTGGTGGTATTTCTATCGTCCTATAAGGACACCCTTACCTGCGTTGCGCCTTAAGGCGCTTATAAAAGCCCGCCAGCCGCATCTTTTGTTACTTGCTACCCTTAAAAGGGTCCATATACTCTTTTAAGCTTATTTGATCTGATATCATATCTTCTTTTTGTTGATTTTTTATATATTCCGTAATTGCTTTTTTATTTCTTCCTACTGTATCTACATAATATCCTTTGCACCAAAAATGTCTATTTCCATATCTATATCTTAAATTTGCAAACTTTTCAAATATCATTAAACTACTTTTCCCTTTTAAAAACCCTACAAAACTAGATATACTCATTTTAGGTGGTATCGATACTAACATATGTATATGATCTACACATACATTGGCTTCTATTATTTCTACACCTTTCCACTCACATAATTGCCTTAATATTTTTCCTATCTCTATTTTCCTATCTCCATATATTTCTCTTCTTCTAAACTTAGGTGCAAACACTATATGATATTTACAATTCCATTTTGTATGTGATAAACTATTACTATCCATTCGGATGACCTCCTTTTGTTCTTTAGATTGGCTGACGAAACCTTTTCTATTGTATCAAAAGGAGGTCTTTTTTGTCATACTCATCGCTAAAAGCTTTTCTGAACACACCTGCATAGCAGGTGGTTTTCTTTATACAATAAAAAACAGACAATCTTAATTGATTATCTGTTATATATCTTACTTTTGTTCATCCTGTGTTGGTATTTTATACATTTTTTTAGCTAAATCCATATATAGTATACCATCTAAATGATCTGTTTCGTGACATATTGCTCTAGCCATTAATCCTGTAGCTTCATACTGAACATTTTCACCTTTTTCATTCATTCCAGAAACTACAACTTTTCTAGGACGTACAACTATACCTTCATATCCTGGATAGCTTAAACACCCTTCTCCATCTTCATATTTTCCTATTTTTTTTAATATTTTAGGATTTAATAAAATTAATGGACCATTTCCATCTCTTAAATCTATTATAAATGCTCTTTTTAAAATACCTATTTGTGGAGCTGCAAGTCCAACTCCATCACCTGAGTATAAAGTATCTTTTAAATCTTGTATTAATTCTAATACCTCATCGTCTATTCTATCTATTCTTTTGCTTTTTCTTCTCAATAATTTATTTTCCACTGTAACTATATTCTTAATGGCCATTTATATCTCTCCTTGAACTATTTTGTATATTCTATACTATATTATATATTTTAAAATTTATTTTTTCTACAAAAATTCATACTCAATATTTTTCCATAAAATAACATAAGGATAATCAACATACTAATATAATGTTAATTATCCTTATCTAGATTGCTATATTTTGCTTCTTATACACTTTCTTTTTGTTTTTCAAGCATACTCTTAACCTTCATCAACCTCGTAAGTGCTCCTCTTTCATTTTCTTCTAGTTTCATTTGTATATATCTTATAGTTTCTTGAAGTCTAGGAATAGTCATATACTCAAGTGCATTAACTCTTCTTCTTGTTTTTTCAATTTCATCCGCCATTAATTGAGTAGACTTTTCTACTCCTGCAAGCTCTAATAATTTAGGAAGTATATTATAAAGTTTTTCTATTGCATTATCTAATTCAGCAGAAGTATTAGCATATCCATAAGGATATATACTACCCTCATCATCCTCAAGTAACCTTTTAAACTTCATTTCAGGTACATTTACACTCATTATATTCTTTGTACTAACACTTACAGATATCTTTTCCTTTGGATACATTATAGCTTCTTCCAATACTTCTGATGACATTAACGCTCTTGCCATTACAAAATCTTTAAGTGAGTTTCCAAGTTCCACTTCAACACTTTTTCTTAGTTCATTGTTATATTTAATTAAATCTATAAATCTTCTCATGAGTTCATCCTGTTTGTCTTTTAAAAGTTTATGTCCACGGACAGCAGTAGTAAGTCTTTTTTTTAGTTTTGTAAGTTCCATTCTAGTTGGATTTACATTTAACCTAGCTATATTACTCACCTTCTTCTGTGTTTAAATATTTCTCTAAATACTCATCCCTAATTCTTTTAAGTTCTACTCTTGGAAGTATTCTTAGTAGTTTCCATCCAAGATTTAACGTGTCTTCTATAGTTCTATTAGTATTAAAGCCTTGAGATACATACTCCTTTTCAAATGCATCTGCAAACTTTGCATATGCTCTATCAGTTTCAGATAAAGCTGATTCTCCAAGTATTACAGCAAGTTCTTTAGCTTGCTTACCTTGAGCATATCCTGCAAATAATTGATTCATAGTATCTGCATGATCTTCTCTTGTCTTGCCTTGTCCTATCCCTTTATCTTTAAGCCTTGATAGTGATGGAAGCACATCTATTGGTGGCATTATTCCCTTTTTATATAATTCTCTTGATAAAATTATCTGACCTTCTGTTATATATCCTGTAAGATCAGGAATTGGATGTGTTTTATCATCTTCTGGCATTGTAAGTATAGGAATTTGTGTAATGGAACCTGGTTTTCCTTTTACCCTTCCTGCCCTTTCATATAATGTAGAAAGATCTGTATATAAATATCCTGGATATCCTCTTCTTCCTGGTACTTCTTTTCTTGCTGCTGATACTTCACGTAATGCTTCTGCATAATTTGTCATATCAGTCATTATTACAAGAACATGCATACCTTTTTCATAAGCTAAAAATTCTGCAGTAGTCAGTGCTATTCTTGGAGTTGCTATTCTTTCAACTGCTGGATCATTTGCAAGATTCATAAATAAAACCGTTCTATCTATTGAACCTGTTTTTGTAAAATCTTCTATAAAAAATTGTGCTTCCTCAAAAGTTATTCCCATTGCAGCAAATACAACTGCAAACTTGGAATTAGACCCCAATACCCTAGCTTGCCTTGCTATCTGGGCTGCAAGTTCAGCATGTGGAAGACCCGATCCTGAAAACACCGGCAATTTTTGTCCTCTTACTAAAGTATTAAGACCATCAATTGCAGATACACCCGTTTGAATAAATTCAGATGGATAATCTCTTGAAAATGGATTTAATGGTTCTCCATTAATATCTCGCTTTTCTTCTGGAATTATTTTAGGCCCTCCATCTTTTGGTCTTCCAAGTCCATCAAATACCCTTCCAAGCATATCTTCAGATAATCCAATTTCAAGAGGTCTACCTAAAAACCTTGTTTTAGTATCTTTTAAGTTTATTCCTGTAGATCCTTCAAATAACTGAATTAATGCTTTATCCTCAGAAATTTCAAGAACCTTACCATGCCTTAACTCACCAGTTTGTAACTCTATTTCAACTAATTCATCATATGTCACTCCTCGTGTTCCATCTACTAGCATTAAAGGTCCGACTACTTCTCTAACAGTTTTATACTCCTTAAACATGCTCAACACCTTCTTCCGCTATTAACCTATCTATTTCTTCTTTTAACTCTTCCCTTATTTCATCTATTTTATCAATATTATCTTCAGGTATAAATTTAGCTCTAGCTATTTTATCCCTCATTTCTAACATAGAAGTTATTTTATCTAAATATACACCTGATCTTAAGGCACGTTCTGCATCATCCTGAAATGCAAGAACTAGTTTTAACATCTTATATTGTTTTTTTAATGACGAATAAGTATCTACATCATGGAATGCATTCTGCATTAAATAATCTTCTCTTATAGATTTTGCTACTTCAAGCTTTAATCTATCAGCTTCTGAAAGAGCATCTATACCAACAAGTCTAACTATTTCCTCAAGATTTGCTTCTTCTTGTAAAAGTACCATAGCTCTAGTTCTTAGATTAACCCACTTATCAGATATATTTTCATTCATCCATCTTCCTATACTTTCTAAATATAATGAATATGAATTCAACCAGTTTATAGCTGGGAAATGTCTTCTATATGCTAATTGAGCATCTAATCCCCAAAAGACTTTAACTATTCTTAATGTAGCTTGTGTTACTGGCTCTGATAAATCTCCCCCTGGAGGAGATACAGCTCCTATTGCAGTAATAGCTCCTTCTCTTTCATTTTCACCAAGACATATAACTTTCCCCGCTCTTTCATAGAAGTCAGCAAGTCTTGATCCTAAATAAGCTGGATATCCTTCATCACCTGGCATTTCTTCAAGTCTTCCCGACATTTCTCTTAAAGCCTCTGCCCAACGAGAGGTGGAATCTGCCATGAGTGCTACAGAATATCCCATATCTCTAAAATATTCAGCTATAGTTATCCCTGTATATATACAAGCTTCACGAGCAGCAACGGGCATATTTGATGTATTTGCTATTAATACCGTTCTCTTCATAAGAGATTCCCCTGTTTTAGGATCTTTAAGCTCTGGGAATTCATTAAGAACATCAGTCATTTCATTTCCCCGCTCTCCACATCCTATATATACAACTATTTCAGCATCTCCCCATTTAGCTAATTGATGTTGAACTACAGTTTTACCACTTCCAAATGGTCCCGGTACTGCCGCTGCACCACCTTTAGCTACTGGAAAAAATGTATCTATAATTCTTTGTCCTGTAACTAGAGGTGCTTCAGGGTTTAGTTTTTTAGAATATGGTCTTCCTTTCCTTACTGGCCACTTTTGCATAAGCTTTACTTTCTTAATACCGTCTTTAGTATTTATTTCTGCAACTACATCTTCTACAGTAAAATCTCCTTCAAAAATATTAATAACTTCTCCTTCAATACCATAGGGAATCATTATTTTATGATTTACCACTTCCGTTTCTTCTACATTTCCTAATATATAACCTGGTTTAACTTTATCTCCAGGTTTAGCACTAGGGAAAAAGTGCCATTTTCTCTCTCTATTTAATGAGGGTACTTCAATACCCTTTGTTAAATAACTACCTGCTTTTTCCGATATAGCTTTAAGGGGCCTTTGAATACCATCAAACATAGATTCTATAAGTCCTGGTCCTAATTCAACACTTAAAGGTTCTCCTGTTGAAATTACAGGAGCTCCTGGTCCAAGTCCCGTAGTTTCTTCATAAACTTGAATTGATGCATTATCGCCTCTCATTTCAATTATTTCACCTATAAGTCGTTTTTCCCCAACTTTAACAAGGTCATATATACTAGCTTCTTCCATTCCTTCAGCTATAACTAAAGGTCCCGAAACTTTTATAACTCTTCCTTTCTTCAAGTTATCAACCTTCCTTTCTTATAAAATATTAACTCCTACTGCCTTTTCTACATTATCTCTGATTCTTTGCATTCCAATATTTAAAGATCCTTGATTGCTTGGAATCAATATAATTGCTGGAAGTGTGCTTTTATTATATCTTTCTATAGTTTCTTCTATATTTTTAGCTATCTGTTCAGTAACAAATATAACTGCATATTTACTTATAGCCATCTTATCTATTATTTTTTTAGCTTCTTCGGATTTCAAAACAGTATATACATCAATTCCTATAGCTTTAAAAGCTAACACAGAATCTTTATCTCCAACAACCCCTATTTTATACATAAATCTCACGCAACCTTTCCCCTATTACCTGAGAATCAATATTGTTAATTTTTCCTACCATTATTATTCTAATTATTTTAATTTCATTTTCCTTAGCCAAAATATATGCAATCAATGGTTCTGGTCCAAAACTAATATATTTAGCATCTTTTATAAAATTCATAATGAAATTATCACAAAGTTTTTCAAAAATTTTTAAATTTTCAGTTTTTATATATTCATCTATACCAACTCTTACAACATCAACATAATCAGTATATTGAATTTTACTAGATATACTTTCAACACTTAGATTATATATATCAATTAATTCTCCTACTTGTATAGAACCACCTTCTATTAAAACACTTTCTAAAAATTTTCTAGATTTATTTTGTTTTTTTACTCTAACTAATGTTTTTATATTAACTAAATCTATGTTAATTTTTAAAAATTTTAATATATAAGAATTACCTAATCTTTCAGCTCTCATTAGCATATCCATATACATATATTTATCAATTACTATATCTATCTTTTGAGGATCATTATTAATCTTAAATTCATATATTGACTTTTCTATTGATTCTCTCATTAATTTAGGAAGCTCTTTATATTCTTCATTTAATATACAATTAGTTAAATTATTAATATTTATTACACCAATAGGTATTAAAATTTCTTTAAAACTTTTCTCTAAAATTTTTGATTTTAATAATACCTTTATATTATGATAATCATATCTAATAGACATAATATCTATTAAATCTTTTTGTGGAGATACTTCATACATAAAAGAATATAATTTTTTTAACTCTTCATTTAGTATAATTTCATAATCTTCAAGTTTTTTAACTTCCCCCATTATAAGTCCATAACTTGTTTCTTGTAATATCTTAAAAGCCTCACTTGCAGAAGTACTATCTAATAATCTTTGTATTTTAGCTTTATCAAGTAGTTTATTTTCAACTGCTCTTATTCGTGGAACAGCCTGAACATATTTAATATTATTCATTAGCTATCCTCCTTTAACTAAATAAAACTTTTGCTACCTCAGATTCTATATCATCTCTTAAAGATTTAACTAAGAAATCAAAAGTATTATTTATTTCTATACCATTTTTAGCTAGTATATATCCACCACCAATATTTCTATTTTCCGAACTCAATTTAAGTTTTCCTATTTTTCCTTTTGACTTTAATTCCTTATTTAATTCCTCTACAAATTGAGGTGTAATTACAAGATTACTAGAATCAATTATAATTTCTTCATCTCCATCTATCTCTGATGATAAAATACTATTTCTTATAAAATTTATCATTTCTGATGTAGTCATTCCATTTAACTTCTGTATAGAATCATTAAATACTTTATCTAAGACTTCTATTTTTGCTGATAGATTCATATCTCTGACTTGCAAATTAGCATTAGAAATAATTCTCTGCTTTTTTAATTTTGATTCATCCTTTGCTTTAGATAATATTATATTTCTTTCTTTTTCAGCTATACTTACTTTTTTAGATATTATATTATTTTCCTTTTCTTTAGCTTTATCTATGATATCTTTTGCAGTAGATTTTGCATTCTCTATAATCTTACTAGTTAAGTTTTCAATATTAGACATCTACATACACATCCTAACCTTACTATATTTGAATAAATAATATCATTAATAAAGAAGATACAAATCCTAATAATGCATATGTTTCAACCATTACTGCAAAAAGTACCCCTTTCATAACATGTTCAGGTTTCTTTGCTAATATTGTCATTCCAGATGCTGCTGTTCTAGCTTGTGAAATAGCTGACCTCCAACCAGCAAAAGCAATTGGTAGTGATGCAAGAAATATAAGAAATCCAGTTCCTAAACTTATAGTTAAAAGTTTTCCAGTAATTAAACCTATTTTTGAAAGAATTATAATTGTAGTAACGAATCCATATAATCCTTGAGTACCTGGTAATAATTCAAGAATTAACGCTTTACCAAATTTATCAGGATCTTCAGTGACAACTCCAGTTGCTGCTTCACCTACTATTCCTATTCCTCTGGCCGATCCTATTCCTGGTAAAAAAGTTGCAAGTCCAGCACCTAATAATGTAAGAATCATTCCTCCATTTTCAATCATAAATTCCATAAATGTTTTCATAACTTATTCCTCCTCAAATTTAAATTTTGATTTTATTCAAAATTAACCAAATATTATGAATATTTAAAAAATTTTAAACCCTAAATATTTATTTTCTAATTTTGTTAATTTCCTCATTGGATACTACCATAAATTTGCTAACTGCTTTAAATGGAGTAAATACTTTTCCTCCACCTTCATAAAACTTATTAAAGAATTCTAGATATTGCAATCTACTAGAATGCACATATGCTCCCAATGCATTTACTCCCAAATTAAATAAATGACCACCTATAAATATTATAGGTCCAACAAAATATTTAATTGGAGCAGGTATTAAATTTATCATTAAATTAAATGCATTTGCTATAAATCCAGTTGCAAGTCCTAATGCTAAAAGTCTAGAATATGAAACTATATCTCCAATATATCCTGTAATTCCATAAAGTCCATATAATCCACCACCTAATTTTCCAATAAACGTATCTGCATCTCTTCCTTGTGTAAGTATAAGCCCTCCAAAACCTAATATCATCATTATCTTTCCTATTGAACCAGCAATACCTGCAATCATTAAAAATATACCTATTAATGATATATACCATAACCCAACATCATATATAGCATCTATTACTTTTCCTTTTTTAAATAATACATACGCTTTTATTCCAAGACCAACAAATATGTGTATAACTCCAAATACTACAGCCAAACCAAGTACAGCCATTATCTGTGTTGATGGACTTAATATATATGGTGCTACCTTTCCTACAAACTGAGCTGGAGCATCACCAAACCACCCTCCATATATAGCGCCCCATATAGTTGTAGATATTCCTAAATATAAAAATAGTTTCATGAAATTTTTCATACCTTTATCTAACTTAAATATATTTAAAGCAATTAGTGTACCTATTACCATAGTTAATCCATATCCTGCATCTGAAAGCATCATTCCAAAAAAAATAAAATAAAATATAGACATTATAGGTGTTGGATCTATTTCTGTATATTGAGGAAGCGAATACATTTCTGTAATACTTTCAAATGGTTCAACAAAGCTGTTATTCTCTAATTTTATTGGTACATCTTCCTCCACACTATCTTCAAAAGTTAAATAATAAGAATTTTTTGATACTTTTTTAATAATTCCTTCCAAGACTTCATTGCTTGAAATAGTATTCCATCCTTGTATTACAACTATATTATCAGATTTTAAAAATTTTCCTTCTTCTTTTTCCCTACATAATTCATTAGAATAATACTCATATACAACTTGTAATTGTTCTTCAAATTCTTCAAAGTTTTTTAATTCACTAAATATATTTTCTTTTTCTTTATCTATATTAACAATCTTTTTCTTTAAAGATAATATTATTTTATTAGGATTGCCCTTATAATTTATATTTATCTTTGAAAATCCAAATATTTTTAACATATCCTTTATATTATCTTCTTGTTCTTTTAAGCCTATTATTAAAATATATAATTCTTCTGATGTTTCATTAATCTTTTCAAAGTAAACTTCCTCATTACTATTTTTCACTTCTTCTATAAACTTATCTTTTAAACTGGCTGGAATTGTTCCTAGAAAATATCTGGTTAATTTAAGCTTATCTAAATCTTCAAATTTACCATCAAAATTTAACCAAGGTAATATATTTTCAATATCTGTTTCTATTTTAGTTTTATCATTATTAAGCTTATTAATTCTATTTTCCCTTAGTTTTAGTTCCTGATAAATTATATTCCACTCTACTTCCTTTGCAGAATTTTCAAGTTCTTTAAATGTAATAGTTTTTTTTCCTTCTTTTAAAAGACTAAATGCTCCTTTTCTTTTAAAATAAGGTTTTAGATAATTTAAGCAAAATTTAATTTTAGAAAGTTCACTCTCAAGCTCTAGTATATTATTATCTGAAATGGCCAATCTCAGAAAATCCATTTCTTTATTTTCAAGATTAGGCTTAAGATCTATAAATTGAACTCCTTCAAATTCTTGTAGGCTCCTTAGTAACTCTTTTTTTTCCTTTTCAAAGGCAAACAGAGTAAATTTATTCATCTTAACTATTGCCATTGATATTCACTATCCTCTCAATTACTAAATTTACTGCCTTTTCTATTTTTTTACCTGAAATATTTTTTATACCTTCAATATCTTGTTTTCCTTGATTCAATATTGGTATGCATTTGTTTTTTGCATCTTTAATAGCCTCATCTAAAATTTCCTTTGCTTCTTTTTTAGATTTATTTATAATATTTCTATATTCATCATCTGCTTGTTTGTAAGTCTTTTTTATAATTTCATTACTTTGTAATTGTGCTAATTTTATAATTTCCATAGCTTCTTCCTCAGAAGATTGTATTTCTTTGATAGCTTCTAATGCCAAAGTATCACCACCTATATCTTTAATAATATTAATTTATAAATATATTTTAATACTTTATATAGTATTAATAACATTTTTAATTGTTCACCATAAAACTTTGTTTAATAAACTTGAGTCTTATGGTGAACTTTTAATTATATTTCATTAGTTATATCAATAATATTGTTTTCATCTTCACCATCAAATACTAAATAGGTATTTTTTCTTATTACCTCATTATTATTTATAAAATGATTAACATTTATATTAAACTGATGAAGATATAATTTATTTTTATTTATTTTAGGATTTTCATTTATAATTTTGTCCTTAATATCTTTATCTAACTTTTTATCAATACTTCTTTCTAAAAATTTAGGCAACCAATTTTTTTTATTATATTTAAGATAATCATATTTTACTATATCATTTAAGACTTCATTATCCTTTTTTAGTTTTTCACTGTTAAACTCTAAAAATACCTTATAATAGTCAGTTCCTGAAATATTCCTATCAAAGTATCCTTTTTCTTCAAAAAACTCTCCTAATTCATAATAAAACTTAAATGGAGTATCAAATTTCGATTCAAAATAATTCAATATAGTATTAAATT
The DNA here is from genome assembly GCF_003614235.1 of Clostridium novyi. The sequence continues at coordinate 111,503 of NZ_CP029458.1, forward strand.
TTCCTGAATTATAATATTTATCAACCATAGCTTCTACTTTCTTTAATATTAACAATTCATAATAACTAATATCTTTTGTACTTAAAATTTCATAAGGCGGATATGGTGAATATTTCATTCCCCATTTATCTTTTTCTGATAACATAGGTGATCCTTTTAGCAACTTTAAGAATCCTAATTGTATTTCTTCTGGTCTAATTGCATAAACATCATTAAATGAATGTATAAAAGACTCCATATTTTCTCCAGGAAGACCTGCTATCAAGTCTAAATGTTGACTTATATTATGTAATTTTTGTACTTCTTCTACCTTTTCTTGAATATTTTCAAAATTTACATGTCTATTTATATTTTTTAAAATATTATTATTTGTTGTTTGCACACCTACTTCAAATTGCAACCTTCCTTTTGGTGACTTTGATAATATTTCCATCTGACCTTTAGTTAATATATTTGCAGATATTTCAAAATGAAATTTAGTATCTGTATCTTGTTCAGCTAGAAATCTCCATATATCTATTGCAAATTTTTCATTAGCATTAAAAGTTCTATCTACAAATTTTACCAGTCTAACTTTTTTATCTATAAAATATTTTAATTCTTGCTTTACTTTATCTATATTTCTAAATCTAAGATTTTTATCTACAGAAGACAAACAATATTTACATCCATAAGGACAACCTCTTGAGGCTTCATAATAAACTATTTTATTTTCTAAATTATCATCTTCTTCATAAGGAAATATAACTTCATTTATATCCATATTTTCTTTTTTACCATTATAAAATACATTATCCTCAATCTTATAAAATAACCCTTTTATCTGTTTTAATTCATCAAAACTTTTTAGATTTTTCTGTAATATTTTATTATTTATATTATTAATTTCGAATTTCATAACTTCTTTAAAAGTTTCTTCTCCTTCTCCCTCAATTACATACTCTCCAGGAGTTGACTCTAAGAAATCTCTTCCATCAAAACTTACTTCTGGTCCTCCAAAAATTATTTTTATATCACTATTAACTAACTTTATTAAATTTGCAAGTTCTCTTACAAGTTCTATATTCCATATATAACATGAAAAAGCTATAATATTAGGCTTTTCATTTATTATTTCCTTTAATATTCTTTCACCTCTATCATTAATAGAAAATTCTCTAATATTGCAATCATAATCTAACTCTTTAGTATATGCTCTTAAATATCTAATAGCTAAATTGGAATGTATATATTTAGAGTTTATCCCCACCAGTAATACTTTCAATTTTTCCATAATCATTTCTCCTTCTCTTTCGTGCCTTAATATAATATAATCTATTTAAACATCTAGACTCTATTATATCAAAAAAATTATTTAGTACATCCTTAATACTATTTAATGAACTATTTTTAAGTATATTAAACTCTTTAAAGTTAATTTCTTTTTCTACATCATTTAACATAGTTACTTTTATTTTATTATTGAAAATTCTTCCATACCCTTTATCTATATCCCATATATACAAAATTCCATCTTCCTTTAAATAATCATAAATTTTTTTCATAAATTTTTTTTTATTTGATTTTAATACTATACTACTAAAAGATAAAAACATAACACACGTATCATATGAACTATGTTTTATCTCATTAAACTGTTCCTTATTATCTAAGTATTCTACATTAAAATCCGAATTATTATTTTTATAAATTTTATATATAACCCCATAATTATCTGATCCTATATCTAATATATCTCCTAAAAAAATTTGATCTTTCATGTTAATAACAATTTCATTATTCACCTTATATCCACCTTTCTATTTTCTTAAGTTATTAAAATTAATTATATTCCATTTAATGTAAGTTATTATATTATTTCTACAAAAAAAGGATATCTCCTCCACTTACTGGAAGAAATACCCTCTCTAAACTCAGATATCATCTAAATAATGAAGTTGTTTTATCAAATTTTTCACAATAATCTATCATAAGTCCTGCTGTAGTTACTTGTGCTTCTTCTATTATTGCACAAGCAACATTCATATATTTTTCTTCTTTACTTCTAATACCATTATACCTAAAATATACTTTATTTGCAACTAATGCATTTTTTTGTATATATTCATCTATATTTTTATATCTTTTAATGTCCCTTTGAGTTTCAAAATTATATCCAATCAATATTTGTTTTATTATCCATAACTCAAAATCCCTATGTTTTTTTAGAAGCCTATTGTTCACATGTTGAGGCACCGTTACATCTTGTAACAGATGACATGAAGCACCTAGATAAAACATACTTTTATGAAGCTCTCCTAAGTCTAAATACTTTAAAGATAATCTATAGTATTTTCTGCATTCTTCCAATGCATTTGAAAAACCATACAACCCCTTTTTTTCATTAAAATGATAAAAGTGATTTATACTTTTCATATCTTGATCTGCCCAAGTAACTCCTGCATTTATATCAGTTATATAATTTTTTAAGCATCTATATTCATGCATATATCCTTGATTTTTTAATAATTGTAATGCCTTATTATTTATATATTTATGTGTAATACATTGTGTTTTAATAATTACTTTTTTTATTGGATTAACAGCCCCCATAAATCCTCTTGCCGTTTTTCCAAAAGCTCTCTCCATTAATGTTTTCATACTATAATTCATTCTCCTTGGATGTAAATAATTTTTACTTCTTCCTTTTAGTATAATTAGTATAATTAGAAATTGTAATTTTTAATATACTAAGGATTAAAATAAAACTTACAATTATTATAAACGTAATTATAGGTTTATTATCTACTTTATCATTTTTAATATTACTACCATCTATATCGTATATATTTCCTTTACTAGAATCTAAAAGATAAATTTTATTATCTATACATTTTATACTAATCATATTAATTTTGTTATTAAATTCTACTCTCTCTTTTAAAATTCCTTGTTTATTTAATGAAAATAATTTATTTTCTTTTATATCATAAAAGAAAATAGAATCCTTATCTCCAATTATACCTCTTTTATCTACTATAAGACTACCTAATGAACCTAATGTTTTGTGGGTATATATAGGAGCACTTGGATTGGTAGTTGGGTGATTATCTAACACAAACCTAATACTCTTATTATCTTTACCCTTAAATCTTGGAGAATTTACAGGATCACCACCACTATAGTCAGGCCATCCATACCATCTTTTCTTGTTTACAACATATATATAATCTTTATCTCCTTTTATAGGTCTTAATCCTCTATCTTCCATACCACCTATTGATACTATTAACTTTCCTTTACTATCAAAATCTATTCCTTTTACATTTCTTATACCCCAAGCAAAATTACTCATTTTTTTATCATCTAAGTTATATAAAATAATCGAAGCATTTCCAGGAAAATGCCCAGGAACGATTTGTCCTTCAATACTACTTGTTTCATAATTTAAAAAAGCACCTGTTTTTCCATTTTTAAAGTTTGTACCTTTTAAAGTTATTTTATATGGAGATATATCATGTCCAAAAGGATATTTATGAAGCCATTTATTATCTTCACCTACTACACCTGAATTTGTGGCTGAACCCACTGTTACATATAACTTATCTTTATTTATTCTTATAATAGAATCTTTATAATCCCCAAAGTTTGGAATATCTTTTATTATTTCATTAAAATCTTTACTATGTAAATCATAACAATATACTGATGTATCACTAGCAAAATATAACTTATTTTTATAAAATTCTATACTTGTTATTTTTAAATTTTTATCCTTTAATATATCAAAACTTTTTCCTCTGCTGTCTATTAACTGTATTCTATTCTTATAAGCTATATAGTAATTGCTTTGTTCATCTAAAGTAAAATCTACTGCACCCTTCATTCCTTTGTATTGTAAATTTATATTAATATTATCGTCTTTTAAAGTAATATTATAATGTCTCAAATTATATTTTTTCAAAAAAATAATACTAAATGTAAAAATTATAATTATAATCAAAGTATTAAAAAATCTCTTCATATTCCCTCCATATTAAAAATTTCTTTCATATAAAATATACTTTTATCCATTAAGTATATTCTCAAAATCTAAATTTTATTATTTTTTAATAATTTTAAACTCCTTAATATAAATTTCTTTAAATTTATTACTATTTTATTGATTTTATTATTAAATTATCTTAATATATGTATATATACTTGAAATCTGTTATATAAATTTATAAATAAATGGGGTGTATTTTTTGCAAACAAAATTGAAAAAAATTTTTTGTAATTTAGGTGTTTGGATTATTATTTCAATGATACTTGGTATTATAGTGGGATCATTATTAGGTCAAAAGGCTTCTATATTCGCTCCCCTTGGAGATGTATTTATGCAACTTATTAAAATGGTTGTTATACCTTTAGTTGCTACTTCTATTATATCTGGAGCCGCTTCTATTGGAAATTCAAAATCAGCTGGAAAAATGGGTCTTGCTACCTTCACCTACTATTTAGGTTCAACAGCAATAGCAGTTACCTTAGGATTATTATTTGGAGAAATTTTCAAACCTGGTATGGGTATTGATAAAACTGCTGTAACATCTATGTTTTCACTTCAATATGCTAATAAAGGTGGCATGCCAGGATTTTGGGAAACTATAAAAGGTATTATTCCAATAAATCCTTTTGAGTCTTTGGTTCAAGGAAATATACTTGCTATATTGTTCTTTAGCTTATTTTTTGGCTTCGGCATTGCATCTTTAAAGGATAATCGTAAAGATACTGTAATATCTTTTTTTAGTGGAGTAACAGAGGCTCTTGTATATGTAATAACTAAAGTTATGTATGTAGCCCCTATTGGAGTTTTTGCATTAATGGCTGATGCTACAGGAAGTTTTGGAAATAAGGTACTTTTTTTAGTAGCAAAACTTTTAATTATTTTCATACTAGCCTTACTAGTTCATACATTTGGAGTTTATGGTGGATGTATAAAATTATTTTCTAAAACATCACCTATTAAGTTTTTTAAGAAAATATATGAAGCTCAATTATTAGCGTTATCAACAGCATCTTCTATGGCAACACTTCCAGTAAGTATGGAAATATGCGAAAAAGAATTAGGAGTAGCAAAAGAAACAACATCCTTCGTTCTTCCTTTAGGCGCTACTATTAACATGAATGGTAATGCAATATATTATGCTCTTGCTTCTTGTTTCTTCGCTCAAATGTTTGGAATTGATTTAGGGTTACATCAATATATAGCTATTATATTTACATCAACTATTGGTTCTATTGGACAAGCTGGTGTTCCTGGACCTTCTCTTTTAGTTGTTGCAGTATTAATATCTGCTGGAATCCCTGTTGAAGGACTTCCAATATTAATAGCAGTAGATAGAATATTTGATATGTTAAGAACAACTGTTAATATAACTGGTGATGCATCTTGTGCAGTTATCGTTGATGGTATTGGAAAATCAAAATAATGTAAAAATGAAAAATAAATTGAGTTATATTTATTACTCAATTTATTTTTTTATATGAAACTTTTCTTAAATGACTTTTATTTAAAGATTGCATATAATGTATATATTTCACATATTTATTATTGTTATCAATTGAAAAATGTGAGGTTATATATGAATAATAATAAATTTCTAAAAAACTCCATACTATTGACTCTCTCAAACTCTACAACAGGAATTTTGAAATTTGTTTTTTCTATAATACTTTCTAGAGAACTTGGTGCAGAAGGAATGGGTCTTTATGCTCTTATAATGCCCATATATGATCTTTTTTGTTGTTTAGTTTGTGGTGGTATGATAACTGCACTTTCAACACACGCCTCCTCATTTTATGCCAAAAGCGACTGTAAAAATCTTCATAAATGTATACACATAACTATAGTATTTGATTTAATTTGGACTATTTTTATTGCTATTTTTGTTTCTTTAAACTCAAATTACATAGGTCTAAAAATAATAAAAGATTCAAGAAGTATACATAGTTTAGTGTTAATATGTATAGCTCTAATATTTGTAGCACTCTCATCCATTATCAAAGGATATTTTTATGGTATATCTAATGTGACTACCCCTTCTATAATAGATATATTAGAAAAGTTTATAAGAATAATCGTTACTATTTTAGTAATTAAAATGTTACCAGTAAAAGAAATAGAATATACCGTAACAGCAGTATATGCTGCTTTAGCTGCTGGGGAATTTGTAAGCTTCCTATTATTATATATATTCTATAGACATAGTAAAGCTAAAGATTTTTCAAATCATTGCAAAGATTATCCAATGGAGGCTAGTCCTCAATTATTGTTTGATATATTATTCATGGCTGTCCCCCTTTGTATAAATGGATTTCTTACAACAGCCATATCTACAGTATCAACTCTTATACTTCCAAGGCGACTTTTACTTGCAGGATTTAGCCACACTACTTCTTTAGGAATGATAGGGAAATTTTCAGGAATGGCTCTTACAATAATCTTTTTCCCTCTTGTAGTTATAACATCTATGTCTATAGTACTTATTCCTGATATTGCTGAGACTCTAGAAAGAAAAGACTATATGCTTTTAGAAGAAAGATTGAAACAAGTTATCAAAATTTCTTTTTTAATTGGAATTTCTACTTTAATTATTTGTTTTAGTATATCAACCTCTTTAGGAAAACTTTTCTTTGCGCGTGAGGATCTTGGAACATATATTAAATTTGCAGCAATATCTGCACCATTTGCTTATGTATCTTCAACAACTTTTAGTATTTTAAACGGTCTTGGAAAACAAGTTGTTTTACTTAAAAATTCTTTAATTGTAGCCATTGAAGAATTAGTTCTTTTATACGTTTTAACCTCTATACCTAGTATAAATATTTTAGGATATGGTCTTAGTTTATTAATAACTTCTATAACTAGTTTAATTATGAACATGCATGAAATAAAGAAAAAATGTTATATGGAATTTTCTTTAGGGAATATCATTATAGATATTTTACTAAGTTTATTGATCTACTTTATAATTAATATAATGAATAACTTAATACCAAATACCTTATTTAAATTAAAAATTTCAACTATAACCATATTAGGATTTGTATTATTCTTTTCTATTAATTTTATATTAGATAAAACCATAAAAAACAACTAAAAAATACCTAAGTAGAAAAACTACTTAGGTATTTTAAAATATTATTTTATTTTCGTTAAAAGAGATTTTGGCATTAACTTTGTTATCTTAGTAGGAAGCTCATTCATATCATCCTTGGTTATTCCTCCTACTAATAAAAGTCCATATAAATATACAATCATACCAATTAATACTGCTACAATTGTAGATATAGCATCATTCATATATCCTAAAACTTGTAATCTAAATAATAATACTTTTATAGAAATATATGTTCCAAAAACCACTACCCCCATTATTACAGATGCTAAAAATGGTTTTATAAAATGAACATATAAATCAACCCTAATTTTAAGCACCTTATTTATAAGCATATAATTAAGAATTAAAGGAATTAAGAAAAATACCATATTTCCAAATATAGCTCCAAGTATATTTATTGCAGGAATTCCTACTAATACGTAGTTTGTAATTATCTTTCCTATTACACCTGCTACCATAAATAAAGTAGATGCATACAATTTCCCAATACTTTGTAATATTGATGTTTGTATCAAAACAATTGCATTTAATATTAATACAACTGAACCATAAAGCAAGAATACTCCACCTTGCGATTCTCTAAATAATAATTGAAACACCCCATCATTTAATACTGCAAGTCCTATAGCAGATGGTACTGCAACTAAGAAGCAAAATCTAAAGGCATAGTTCACTTTGTTTTTTACACCATTTTTGTCCTTTATTGAATATGCACTAGATATTGCTGGAAGAACAGTTGCTGCAAGAGCTGATACCATAGTTATTGGAACACTTAAAAGAGTTCTATACATATTAAATAAAGCCCACTTTTCATTACTTAAAATATCTGTTAATCCAGAATGAAGAAGTCTTCTTTTAACTATTCCAAGGTCAATTATATCCCCTGAATACTGAAGTCCCACACATACAACTAGCGGAAGTCCGTAGTCAAGTATTCTTTTAAATAATTGCTTATTTGTATGTCTACTTTTATCTTCATATTTATATCCTCTTGGAACTTTAATTACTTTATTTTTTTCATACACAACTATAAGATATAATGCCGCAATAAGTGCTCCAAGAGAAGTCCCTAGAGTACCTCCTGCACATCCAGCATCTAATCCATATTTCATAAATACTGCTGCAAACACTAATGTAAATATAGTATTTATTATTTGTTCTAAAATCTGTGATATAGCTGTAGGTGACATATTCCCTCTTCCTTGAAAATAACCTCTATAAACTGATACAATTGATGTAAAAAATATAGTAGGTGCAAGAGCCATTATAGATAATTTTGCATTAGGATAACCTATAGCATTTGCTAATGATGATGCAAATATAAACATAAACAAACTCATTACAGTCCCTATAATAAGCATCATAAATCTTGCTATCTTAAAACTTTTTATGGCATCTTTATAATGTTCTAAAGCCATATATTCAGATACTAATTTAGATATAGCAACAGGGATGCCTGAATTTGCAAGAACATATATCCATACATATATTTTATAAGATGCACCATATATACCATATCCATTTAAAGTTATTATTTTCTTTAAAAAAGGTATATATAAAAGGGATAAGAGTTTTACAATTATCCCAGCTGCTGATAATATGGCAAACCCTTTAGTGGTTGATTGTTTCCTCATATTAAAACTCCCCTAAAATTTCAAAACATCTTTCTTTACCTTTTTAAATATTGGAGGTAATGATTCTGTTATAATTTTATTTTCCATATAAGCAAGTTCATTTGGACAGTCTTTAAATATTAATTTATATGCATATAAAAATTGAAAATCTAAGCCATATTTATTATTAAAAAAACTATTTAGCTTCTTATCACCATATTTATCATCACCTATTATTGGATTTCCAAGATAAGCTAAATGAGCTCTAAGTTGATGACTTCTACCAGTTAATAAGTCTAATTCTAAAAATGAAAAAGTTCCAACAGTATCTATAACTTTAACTTCCATGGCAATTCTTTTAGAATTTTGTTTTTCCTCTTTATGAATTTCTGATATATTATTTACTTGATCTTTTAATATGTAAGCTTCATAATAACCTTCTTTTATTTTTCCTTTTACTAAAGCATTATAGTATTTTTTTATTTTTCTTTCTCTAATCATTGCATTTAAAATCTTCAACGTTTTAAAGTTTTTTCCAAAAATAACCATACCTGATGTATTTCTATCTAATCTATTACAAGGTGCTGGTGTAAATGTAACTTCCTTTTGTGGATCATAATCCCCTTTTTGAAATAAATATGATAATACATAATCAGTGAGAGTAGGTTCTCCATTTTTCTTATCTGAATGAACTAAAACTCCCGGCCATTTTTCAATAATAAGAATGTTTTCATCTTCATAACTTATTTTTATTGAACTAAAATCTACTTCTTGAAATTTCTTAGGTATATCTTTTTTGTTTTGTTTATATGTTTCAATATATTTTGTTTCTATTATATCTTCTTCTTGAAGAAAATAATTTTGTTTAGCTTTTTTTCCATTAACTCTTATATCTCCTTTTCTAAGAGCCTTAAATATTGCTCCTAGTGGCACATCTTCTAACCATTTTCTACAAAATTTATCTAATCTTTGTCCCGATTCATTTGGTCCTATCTCAATTCGCATCTTATACCTCCGTATAACACTTCATTATATTCTCTTAATGTTCTCTGATTTTCGACACAATACAAAAATTATATACTAATAAATATAAGTTTACAACTTAATTATTTTATTTATACTTGCAGATTAATATTTATTTTAGATTATCTTAACCTACAAGTATGTTAATTATTTATTTAAAAATTTTATTGCAGTGGCACACTGTATGCCAACTCCAATAGAAATACATTTCTCATCTACATCAAAATAATTGCTATGAAGAGGATAATTTAATTGTCTTTTTTTATTTCCAGTTCCTAAATAATAAAATGCTGATGGTCTTTCCATTGAGAAATACGCAAAACTTTCAACACCCATAGTTGGTTTTTGTAATTTTATTATATTTTTATCTCCAATTATAGTTTTTGCTGAATTCTCAAGAATATCCACTACACTATCATCATTATAAAGACAAGGATAGCTTTCTTGAATTTCTATTTCACACTTTCCTCTCATAGATTCAGTTATTCCTTTAACAACTTCAACTAATCTCTTTTTAACATATTCTCTATGCTCTTGTGTCATAGTTCTCATTATTCCTGAAACTTTAACTTCTTCTGGAATTATGTTTTGAGCCGTTCCTCCGTGTATTGAACCAATTGTTATTACTGCTGGATCTGTAGGAGCTATTTCTCTACTAACTATATTTTGAAGAGCTGTTATTACATTTGCACTTATTACTATTGGATCTATAGTACTATGTGGATATGCTCCATGGCCACCCTTACCCATTATTTTTATATTAAATGGATTTGATGCTGCATTCACAACATCTCTTTTTATACCTATCATACCTACCTCTATATTAGGTTCTACATGAAGTCCAATTATTGCATCCACCGAAGGATTTTCAAGAATTCCTTCATTAATCATATGAATAGCTCCACCTGTAGTTTCTTCTGCTGGTTCAAAAAATAATTTAACATTACCTTTAAGTTCACTTCTTATAGAATTTAAAACTTTTCCAACTCCTAAAAGTATAGTAGTATGAACATCATGCCCACAAGCATGCATTTTCCCTTTTATCTTAGATGAATACTCACAGTTTTTCTTATCTTCCATAGGTAAAGCATCCATATCAGCTCTTATACCTATTGTTTTATCTCCATTTCCTTTTATAATAGCACAAATTCCATTTTTAGATGTCTTAATATATTCTATACCTTCCTTTTGTAAAAACTCTTCTATTTTTCCTATAGTTCTTGGAAGATCAAAATCTAGTTCTGGATTCATATGAAAATCTCTTCTTATACTCATTAACTCATTCTCTATTTCACTTATTTTTTTTAATATTTGCATTAGCTTTCTCCCTTTTAAATATGATCCCAAAATATTTTTACAATATCTCCTTCTTTAAGTTCATCATAGTATCCAGCTTTTTTGTCATTCAAAAGAAGGATTAAATTGCCCTGGGCAATTGTTAAATCAAACTCTATATTATCAAAGATATCAACAAATATATATTTATCTTTTCCTCTTAATGTAACAGGTTTTTCATTAACTACTATATGCAAACCCTCATTTAAGATTTCTAAATTATCTAAGCTTTTTCTTAAAATAGCTTCTTCCATACTTTCTTGTATATGTGCTTGATTTTCAACTTTTTCCTTTATATGTTCTTTTATTACTTCATCTTCTGTAGTTTCTTCAAGAATATAATCTTGTTCTTCTATTAACTCTTTATTCTTTTTCTTATAAATTCTATCTCCTTCTTTTATAACATAACTACTATCTATTTGATCATTTCTTAGGAAATATAAATAATCATTATCTTTTTCATAATATTTAATGTATTCTCCTAAAGTGGAAGGAAATAATATTTTAACTTCATCCCCTTCTTTAATTATTTCTTCTAAATCACATCGTTCATCATTTATAAAAGCTACAGGATAAATATTTTCTATTTCATCATTCATATAAAAACTTATAGAATTAATATTTTTAATATATTCTATTATTTTAGGTGATGCATCTTTTCCATCCTTTGCAAAATCAACTCTAATCTTATCTCCTTCTGCTACCTCAGTATCAATAGTGGCTTTTTCATTGTTTACATATATATCTGCACCTTTACCTAAGGTTCCAAAGGCAACCCTTGTAATTCCATTCAAGATAAATCTTATATTTCTTCCATTCTTTCCAATCAAAGTTTTATGACTAATTCCTGATTGCATCATTACATCCATAACTGTATGCTTATGAGAATTAAATAAACTTATTACATCATTATTTAAAACAACATCTATAAAATCATGTCCAGATTTTTTAATAGCTACAAGAGCTATTCCAAGTACAGTAACTCCTGCACTTCCAAGTTCCTCACTATAATTTATACAATCTATAACTGCATCTCTTCCCTTAATACCTATCCTTTTTTCAGATAAATTTAAACTTTCTCCTAAAGCTTCTTTAAAATTATATGTATGTGCTCCTCCACCTACTAAAAATACTGCATTAGGTGACTTTCCACCATTTAATTCTATTATTTTTTTTCCTATTTCACTAGCTATTTTATCAACAACTGGCTTTATAACTTTATTAACCTCTTCAGCTGAAATATCATTTTCAATTCCTAAAACATCTATAAATTTTATTTTTTCTCCATTAGAAGATGAAATTTTTATTTTTTCAGCCGTATTAAAATCCACTAAAAAGTTTTGAACTATAGCTTCTGTAACTTCATCTCCAGCCATTGGAACCATCCCATAAGCACTTATACTATCATTACTACTTATAGCTATATCAGATGTACCAGCTCCAACATCCACTAGTGCAATATTAAGTAATCTTAACTTTTTAGGTACAGCAGCTTCCATTGCAGCAATAGGTTCTAATGTTAAACTTGTAACATTTAATCCAACCTTATCCATAACTGAATATAAACTATCAACTACAGATCTTGGTAAAAAAGTTGCAATTACATCTGCTGATATATTTTCTCCTCTTTGAGATAATAAATTAGATATAACATATCCATTTAAATAATAATTTTTAACACTATACCCAACACAATAAAGCTTTCCTTGTGTTTGTTTATTTATCTCTTCTTCTGCTTTTTTTACAGCCGTAAGTTCTAAACTCCTTATTATCTCTCTATCTATTTCTTTATTTACATCTAACTGTATATCTACACTTACTTCTGTTGTTCTTAAAAATCTTCCTGCTGCTGCAATAGCTACATCTTTAATTTCTATTTCTAACTCCTCTTCAATAAACTTCTTTATAGAATTCACTGTACTTGCTACTAAATTTATATCATGGATTTGTCCATCTATCATAGCTCTTTCTTCATGTTCCATGTATTTTTCACATAGAGTATGAAATTTTCTATCCTTTACGATACCTATATTACCTATAATAGAGCGAGTTCCAATATCCAAAGCAAATATTATATCTTTAGGATTTATATCTAAAATTTTCATATTCTCTCTCCCTCTTTTGACGCATTATAAAGGCTCATATTCTTAGAATATGAGCCTAATAAAATTATATATTATCCTATTGTTTTATTCAATAAACCCTTTAGTTACTTTTTCCTATTTAATCTATTACCTTTAAGCTATCAGAATTTTCACTAACATAAGGTAATTTTTTTACTATCTGATAAACATATTTAAGTCTTCTTCCATTTTCTACTTCTTTTTTTGAAACTTCATTATTACATATCATTTTACTCCAGAAGTATACAAAATCATCTTTATTTATAAATTCAGTATCTTCATTTTCTTCTGCTACTACAAATCCTCCATTATATGTTTCTACTATATTTACATCTTTAATTTCATCCTTAGAAACCATTGTTACGGCATCTTCCCAGACTCTTTTAAAAGGAACCACCTTATTACACCCCGCTTAAATATTATTTTTCACACTAATTAAAATAAATAATTAACAAACTTTTCTTCAACAGTTTAGCATACTATAAATAAAAATGTCAACACTTTACCCATTATTATTATATGCAAAATCATTATTTGTAACTCATTTTTTAATTTAATATTTAAATAAGTTATACTAATTTTTCAATTAAACCATTATTGTATAACACTAAACTATCAAAACTTCTTGTAATATTATTTTCAAATAATATTTCTATAATATTTTTATTAACACTTATTATTTTCCCATTTCCAAAACTCTTATGAATAACTAAATCATCTTTTTTAAATAAACTATTAAATACTGTGGATAAATTACATTCTTCAATAAATCTAGATGTCTTTTTAGTTTTCCCTCTAATATCATTACATATACATAACCAAAGATTTTCTATAGTTCTAGTTACCCCTACATAAAAAAGTCTTCTCTCCTCCTCTATATTTCTCTCTATACTATTTATATGTGGTATATTTTCTTCATTGCAATTTAAAATAAACACATTTTTAAATTCCATTCCTTTAACTCCATGAATTGTACTCAATATAACACCACTTTTTTCTTCATTATTTTTATTATTCTTTATTTCATATTGAACTTCATTAATATGAGCTAAAAAAGTTATTATAGTATTATAGTCTTTAGAAGCTGATATAAATTCCTCTAAAATTTCTTCTAACTCTGATATATCCATTTTAAATTTTATACTATAATCTTTTAAATACTCATAATATTCTAGATTATTTAAAACTGAATTAATAGCACCTGATAATGACATCTTATTTAAATATTGTATATCCTTTTTTATCTCATCTATCTTTTTTAATTGAAATATAGGTATATTCTCATTGTCCTTTAATATTTCAAAACAATCTTCCCCTGAATTATTTCTCTTAACCCTTTCTAAATTTACTTTGCTTATATATCTAAATGGTTTATTTATTATTCGAAGAAAACTTTCTTTATCAGTACAATCTATACTTAACTTTAAATATGAAATTATATCTTTACATATAAAATGTTCAAAAAAATTGTACTCTTTATCTAATAATTTAAAAGGTATTTTCTTTCTAATAAATGAATCTATTATACTTCTACTTTCTACATTAGTTCTATAAATAATTGCATTGTCTTCATACTTATATCCACTAACAGAATTTAATTTTATAATATTCATGGATATATTATCTGCTTGATTTCTCTCATCTATGTAATTCATAACGTTTATTTTAGTCATATCTTCCTTATATGCATTAAATACTTTGTCATTTCTCATTTTATTATTTTTTATAAGATTATCTGAAATATTAACTACACTTTTAGGACATCTATAGTTAGTATTTAAAAATATCTTCTTTCCCTCTTTAAAATGCATCTCGAAATTAACCATGCATTCTGGTTTTGATCCTCTAAATCCATAAATACATTGATCTTCATCACCTACTGCAAAAATAAAATTATCTTTATTTAATAGTTTTAATATATCTATTTGAATTTCATCACAATCTTGAAATTCATCTATAAGTATATATTTAAAAAGATTACTATATCCATTAAGTAGTTTAATATTTTTCAAAAATAAAGACTTACATCTTAATTGAAGATCATCAAAATCTAATAGATTATTTTTAAGTTTATAATCTTCATATGTTCTATAACATTCTAAAAATATTTCTTTATCTATATTAGGAGAAAACTTGTCTTTATCTTCATTTATTGTTTTATAATATGATATTAAATTTAACGTTTCTTTGACTTTTTCATCGCTTATTTCATCCAAATAAGTAGATAATACTCCTTTTATAAGCTTATATGCTATTGAAGTACTTATTATATTTATCTTATTTTCTTCTCTACTTAATATTTTATAAAAAAGACCATGAAATGTACCAAAAAAAGGTGAGCCTCTATGATTTCCTAAAGCTTTATATTTCTTTTTCATATTTTTAGCTGCAGCTCTTGTAAAAGTTATAACTATTATATTATTAGGATTTATAGCCTTTTGTCTTAATAACAAATTTAATCTTTTATTAACTTTGTTATAATTTATATATTCTCTTAAAATTTGTATATCTTCTTTATTTAAATCTTTTGGATAATATTTAGTTTTATATATAGTCCCAAATGTAACTAAGTAATCTAATTTTCTAATAAGTGTAGTTGTTTTTCCTGCTCCTGGGCATGCTATTACAGCCAAATTTCTATCATTACTTAAAACTGCACTTAGTTGTTCTGCATTTAATTCTTTATATCTATATTCAATTATTTTATCTCTTAAATAAAAAAATTCTTCTATTATATTTTTTTCTATCATTTTTTCACCTACTTTATATTTCCTGTTAATGTATAAACTATAATTTAAAGTATATCATATAATTGTATATACATTTTTATAATCCTAATTATAATCATAATACATAAACACTATTCTTTATTTTTTCATTATTTTCCTTTACAAATTAAAAATTGTTGTAATAATCTTAATAAAGGATTAAAATAATATGTGATTAAATAAGTGTATATACATAAAGAATTTAAAAAGACTTATTAGTTAGAGGGGAAATAAATGGAGAATAACAACATTTTTAATATTAAAAATACTCGAAATCTTACTATGTTAGTAGATTTTTACGAGTTAACTATGGCAAAAGGCTATCTTGACCATAATGTAGGAGAAAAAATAGCATATTTTGATATGTACTTTAGAAGAGTTCCTGATGGTGGCGGATACTGTATAATGGCAGGAGTTCAACAACTTATAGAATATCTTTCTACTTTAAAATTTACAGATGAAGATATACAATATTTAAAAGATAAGAAAATGTTTTCAAATGAGTTTCTTAATTATCTAAAAAACTTTAAATTTGAATGTGATGTTTGGGCTATACCAGAAGGAAACCCTGTTTTCCCTAGTGAGCCACTAATTACTGTTAGAGGTCCTATAATTCAAGCACAATTTATAGAAACTATGATATTACTTACTATAAATCATCAAACTTTAATTGCTACAAAGGCAAATAGAATTTGTAGAGCCGCCGAAGGACGCCCAGTAATGGAATTTGGTTCAAGACGTGCTCAAGGATACGATGGTGCAATTTATGGTGCAAGAGCCGCTATCATAGGAGGATGTAATGCAACAGCTTGTACAATAGCAGAGCAAATGTTTGACGTTCCATGTCTTGGTACTATGGCTCATAGCTGGGTACAACTTTTCCCTACTGAATATAAAGCCTTTGAAGCTTGGGCAAAATCTTATCCTAGTGAATGTGTATTATTAGTAGATACATATAATGTATTAAAATCAGGTATACCAAATGCTATTAAAGTATTTAATGAAGTATTAATACCTATGGGATATAGACCAAAGGGAATTAGAATTGATAGTGGAGATATTACTTATCTCTCTAAAAAATGTAGAAAATTACTAGATGATGCTGGTTTTCCTGATGTTAAGATAATAATTTCTAATTCATTAGATGAACATATAATAACCGATGTATTAAGCCAAGGTGCAGAAATAGATAGTTTTGGCGTTGGTGAAAGATTAATAACAGCTCGATCTGAACCCGTTTTTGGTGGAGTTTATAAATTAGTTGCTATAGAAGATAATGAAGAGATAATACCTAAAATTAAAATAAGTGAAAATGAAGCTAAAATAACAAATCCTGGTTTTAAGAAAATTTATAGACTATTTGATAAAAATACCGATACAGCCTTAGCAGATCTAATCTGTCTTAAAAATGAACAATTAGATTTTTCTAAACCACTTGAAATATTTAATCCAGTTCATACTTGGAAAAGAAAAAAATTAACCAACTATTATGCTAAGGATTTAATGGTTCAAATATTTTCTAAAGGTAAACCTTGTTATGAAAGTCCAACTGTTAAAGAAATACAAAATATTGTACAAAAAGAAACTAACAAACTTTGGGAAGAAGTGTTACGCTTTGAAAATCCTCATACTTATTATGTAGACCTTTCAACAAATCTTTGGACACTAAAACATGATTTACTTGATAAATATTCAAATTTATATAAATAAAATTAATGATTGTACTTTATAAAAGATATATTAAATTCTTTATGAAGTACAATCAATTTTTATATATTAAACACTTTGAAATATTTTAGTAAAATTCTTTTCTTCATATAATTCATCTAATAAATTAATACTCTGATTTTTAAATATTTCATTATAAATATAATCTCTTTTTATACTTTCTTGCATATCAATTGACATAAATGGACATTCTCCATTTGAATCTTCATATTCATGAAATGGACATTCTTTAAAACAATTTACTCTATTTTTATAAGTAGATAGAAACGGACACTTAGCCATATATAATACCCCCTAGATTTATATGAATAAGTATATTATAAACCATTAATTGTAAATTTTGAATACCTTTTCAAAATTTTATCTATTTTTTTAAAACTTAGGTTAATATCCCCTTCCAAAAACTCTCCACTAAATAAAATAAATCAATTAATTTTATTATCTTTAATTCTTAATATCCCATTTCATCTCCTATTATTACAACAGTTATATCTGCTCCCATAGGCTTTCTTTTCATAACAGAATATATTCTACATATTCTATCTTCACTTTTACAATTCATACATACTCCTGTCTTTACACAAGGTGTATTTTGTGAAAGTCTTTTAGTATTTTTAGGTGCAGCTAAAATTTCTATTCTTTCTAATGCTGTCTTTTCATCACGAGTAATTTTGTTTACTCCTGCTACAATAATAACTTTTTTAGGCCCAAATGTCATAGCGGCTACTCTATTTCCAGCACCATCTACATTTACTAGTTCTCCTTGCATAGTAATAGCATTACTACTACATAAAAATAAATCACTTGTCAATTGAGCTCTTTTTACTTGTGATTTTTCTTCTGAATTAAGTTTTGGATCTCCATGATCTAATATCTTCGCTCCTTTTTGTATTGCTTTATCCTTTATTCCTAGTGATTGTATTGTAACTGATCCACCAAAGCCTACACTATCACCATTATTTATATTTTTCAAAATATATTCCGCTGCTTCTTGTCTTGTTTCAAAATATATTGCATCAAAATAATTTTCTTTTAGTGCCTTAACTACTTTTTCTCCTAAAGTTTTATTGTGCCAAGTATGTACATTTTCCATAATCTCACTCCTATTAAATAATATTAATAATAACTAGTTTATAAAACCATATTATCCTCAATATCCATTTTTATCAATAAGAATTATTAATTATATCTATAAATCTTTTAATTATCATTGCAGTAAACCCCCATATTATATATTCATTATATTTATAAAAATACTGATAATATGTTTTTGAACTAAATTTATAGTCTTTTCCACCATTAATAAGATTAAAAGGAAAATCCTCTTTATAATGTTGTTTTATTATTCCTTCATACTTTTTAGGTTTATTTTCTAAAAAAAACTTCAATGGTACTTTAAATATATGATCAACTTCATTTTTATTAGTATAAATTAAATTAGTTGTAATTCTACCTACAAATGCATATATTATAGAATTAAATGGAGTTATAAGATAATCCATTTCTCCAATAAATTGAAAATTTTCTTTATTTATATTTAACTCTTCAAATGTTTCTCTAATAGCAGCATCTTTAGGTGTTTCTCCCTCTTCTATTCCTCCCCCTGGAAGTGATACATCTCCAGGGTGCTTTCTTAAACTTAAAGCTCTTTTTTCAAATACTAAATAAATTTCCCCTTTTTCCTCTGTAAGCAATATCATAACTGAACTCTTTCTAAATTTTTCTATAGACTTACCCTTCCTATCTTTAAACATACTTCTTATATTATTCATAAAAACTAATCCCTCCTATTCTCTTTATATTACTTTTTTTGTTGTTTATAACATATTAAAATGTTATACTAAAATCGTATTTAAATCTATTATAAATACATAAAATTTATATTGGGAGAGATGAGCTTTGAGACGTAAAATTTCAACTTTATTACTAACAACATTAATCTTTCTTTCATTTTGTTCAACAGCCTTTGCAACTACCCTTAATGCACCAAGTGTAGTTGGAAAATCTGCAATTGTAGTTGACGCTAAAACTGGGGAGGTAATATATGCTAAAAATGTTGATACATCTCCAATGTATCCAGCAAGTACCACTAAACTTTTAACAGCTTTATTACTAGCAGAAAATAAGCAACCCACTGATATACTTACATATACCGATGGCGCTTCAAAACAACCTGAATATACTTTACGTTCCTTTCTTAAAGGTAAACTTAAAGTAGGCGATAAAATGAGTGCTGATGATGCAATGAAAGGATTACTCTTACATTCAGCTAATGATATAGCATATATGATAGCTGAAAATGTAGCAGGAAACGTAGATAATTTTGCTAAAATGATGAATAACAAAATTAAAAAACTAGGTTTAACACATACCCATTTTGTAACACCTAATGGGTTAGATAATGGAATTACAAACCACTATACCTCCGCTTATGATTTAAGTATTATAGGTAAAGCAGCTTATGAAAATGAATGGGTAAGAAAAACTATGAGTCTTAAAAAAGATAAAATAGAACTAACAAATGGTGTTCTTGGATACCCTGAGAATAGAAATAAACTGCTAGGTCAGACTTTAGATTCTAATTTTAATTCTAAAATAAGTATCAATATTAAAAATGTTCCTGTATCTAATGCAATATGTATAGGTGGTAAAACCGGTTACACTTCTAAAGCAGGAAGATGTTTAGTGGCTATGTTTAATAAAGATGGTAGAATCCTTATTGGAGTTGTAATGAAATCAGCCTACGATAAAAATGATACATATGTATTTAATGATATGGCTAAAATTATAAATTGGGCATATTCAGAAAAACAAGTACCTCTTTATAAAGCAAATACCGAATTAAAAACTTTATCTATAAAATATAAACCACTAAAATTCTTCGGACCTACAAAAACAATTAATGTTCCTGTAAGAGTAAAAGAAGATGTTACTTATTATGATAATGAATTCAATAAAACAGAAACTAAAACTGAATTTGAATTGCCATATATAGGCATAGGAAAATTAAGTAAAAATAAAAGTATTGGTAAACTAGTATTAAAACAAAGAACATCCACTAAAACTTATGATTTATATCCTACCCTTTCTTCTTCAAGTTTAATAAAAGATAATATACTTTTATATTTAGGGTTAGGTGTTGGATGTATCATAGTAATTGCATTATTTATTTTTATCTCTAAATTTATTTCAGATAAATTTAGAAGAGGTAGAAGAGATAGACGTATGTTCTAGAAAAACTGCTGACTTAATCAGCAGTTTTTCTTTATAAAATCATATATCACAAATACATTTACATAAACATATTGTATAATGTATAAAAATTTTAAAGGGTGAATATTAATATGACTTTATATCCTTATTGGAGAATTGAAACTAAATCTTTTATAAGACTACTTCATGCATCGCCAAATGCACCAGCAGTAGATGTATACTTCAATAATCAAATAATAACTCCTAATTTAAAATATAAAGATTTTACTCAATATATGTCCATATTACCTGGTATATATAACATAAAAGTCTTTCCTGCTGGTAAACTCTCATCTCCTATTATTGATACTCGAATAAGAATACCTTCTAATAAAATTTTAACATTAGTAATTGGAAATACACTTAACAATATACAAGTAATTCCTTATGAAGAGGCTAAACTTCCGATACCACCAAACAATTCCTATGTTAAATTTGTACATTTATCTCCTGATACTCCAAATTTAGATATAACTTTACCTAATGATACTATACTATTTAAAAATGTAGAATTTCAAAAAACAACAAAATATATACCACTTAAAACAGGTGATTATACAATTCAAGCTAAACCAACTGGAACCAATAAAGTTATTTTAACAGTGCCTAACATAATATTAAAACCTAATAGATTTTATACTCTTTATACCATTGGAAATTTAAATGGTAATCCCCCTTTACAAATGTTAATTCCCCTTGATGGTAATTCCTATATAAATCTATAACATCTATTTTGTACTTAACTTTAAAGGTAATATTATATATAGTGAACAAGCTTTTATTAATTCATCTATTGAAATTTGTTCTCTTGGACTATATGCCAATATTTCTTTTCCTGCACCAAAACCTATAGTAGGAATTTTAAACATACCATAAGTTATACTTCCATTTGTAGTTAATATCCATTTTTTTATTTTTGGATCTGTATTATACATGGTTTTATATGCCTCAATGGTTTTCTTTAATATAAAACTATTTTTATTAATAATCCATGGTCTTAAGATATTATTGGTATTATAACTATATCCAGTATATGTTGTTTTATTTACTGTTTTTATTTTAACATTATAATTTTTAATAGATTTCAAACAACTTAATTCCTTAATAATATCATGTATATTTTCTCCTAAAACCATTCTTCTATCAATATTAATAATACATTTATCCGATATACAGGATTTAGATGGACTTATACAAGATATTTTATTAACAGAAATAGAGGCTTTTCCTAAAATATCATTTTTATATAATTGATTTAAATTTTCTAAATCTTTAACTACAGGAAAAGCCTTATAAATAGCATTTACTCCTCTTATACAATCTCCTGAATCAGTACTTAATCCATTTATATCAACTTCTATTTCAGCTCTTCCTCTACTTCCTATATTAATATTTAAATTTGTAGGTTCAGTTATAATAACAAAATCGGGTTTTATATTATCCTTCTCTATTATGTATTTCCAAGCTTCTCCATCATATTCTTCTTTCATTATAGATCCTATTACATAAAATGTATAATTCCCTATAAGATCTAAATCTTTAATAACTTTAGCACTATAAACAATTGCCGCCATAGCACCTTTTTGCTCAAGAGTACCTCTTCCATATATAACACCGTTCTTAATTTCAGAACTAAAGGGATTTTGATTCCATAAATCACTGTCCCCTATATCTGCTGTATCAACATGAGCCTCTATAGCTATAACCTTACTTCCATTCCCTATTCTTCCAATAACATTACCCATTCCATCTATGAAAGTTTCATCTAATCCTACTTTGTCCATTTCTTCTTTAATTCTTAATACAACTTCTTTTTCATTATAAGTAATACTATGTATATTTATCATATCAATAAGAAAATTAGTAATACTCTCTCTATACTCTTTTACCTTTTTTATTATTACATTTTTTATATCCACAATTTAAACCCCTCTTAATCTTTTCCTATATATGTTATTTTAAATCTTATAAAAATATTCCTTTTTTCAAAATAATATATTTTTTTAAATCATTATTATTTTTCTATTAAATTCATATATTGATATTATCAATAAATTCCATATATTGAGATATTATAGGAGGGAATACTATGAACCACGAAAGAAATGCCCTAATATTATTTTTTATTTCTATATTTTCTTTAACTTTATTGTGTAGCATTAAGGTATGTAGAAACAATCCACGAAAAAAACCATTAATTAAAAAAAGTATAAACATAAAATCTCATATGGTTGAAAATAATACTAATGAAAAAAATGTATCTAAAAATGAAAAAACCATAAAAAAATATATATCTAATCCTGTAACATCAAAAATTAAAGAAAAAAAGTTTATACCTTTAAAACTAGGGTCAAATGGAAATGAAGTTAAAGCATTACAACAAAAACTTAATAAATTTGGATATAAAATAAATTTAGATGGAATATTTGGTCATTCTACCGAAATTGCTATTTATGACTTTCAAAAAAGAAATGATTTAGCTAGAGATGGTATAGTAGGCAAATCAACTTTAAAAAAATTAGATTTAGAGCCAACGGAAAAAACTATGTATAATCCTAAAGCTAATATTTTTTCTTCCGTTAATAGCTCTAATTACTTTGAAAACTTTATAAACAAAAAAAATTCAAATAGTATCACAGACTACTATATATGGGTAAATACTAATACACCTAAAACTTATATATTTAAAGGATATAATCATCATTGGAAACTTATAAGAACTTTACCCTGCACTGTTGGTAAGTCCTCTACCCCTACAATAAAAGGAACTTTTTCTATTGGAAATAAGGGTGAATCATTTATTGTTAGAAATAATCCTAAATTGATGTGTAAATATTTTACTCAAATAAATGGAGATTATCTATTTCACACAATATTACTAAATAGAAATGGGAGCATTGCAAACGGTATATTAGGTGGTAAATTATCTCATGGTTGTATAAGACTTTCTATAAATGATGCAAAATTCATTTATTATAATATACCTAAAAAAACTACTGTATATATAAATTAATTTTTCAGAAAAAATTCTTAAGAGGCAATGCATTTTGTATACAAAACTTATAATTAGTTATAGAAAAACATATTATTAATATTATAAGGAAAGTAATAATAGCTTTTTTGTTACTTTTCCTTATAACCTGTATAATTCCAAATATAAATCCAAGAATTCCCCACAATTGAATTATTGGTATCCTTTCTGGCAAACAGTTATCAATAAATAAACATATAAAATTTAAAGGTACATATAAAAAAGATATTATAGGTAGACACACATTATATACCATATATGGGGATATTATTATAATAAAAAAACTTACAAGTATTCCTATTGGTGAATTACTTATTAATATAAATAATATACTTAAAACTATAAAGCTTATAATCATATATTTAATTAAATAATCTCTATTTTGAAAAACGTTTAAAAAAGCTTCATTAAAATTTGCCCATATATCATTATAACTTGGACTATTATACGTATAACGATTATTGTAAAGTTTAAACAAACTTATCTTTTCACTGGAAAAAATATATATTGGAATTATAAAAATTAATCTCATTATATAAAACATAATTATATATCCAAATATTTTAAATATACATTCCTCCTTAGAAATTCGGGTCTTAACAGAATTAGATGAAAATTTACTTAAGTCATCTATAATAATTAACTTGTCCTCCATATAACCCCCTCCATTCCTTTTCCAATAATTTACATATACAATATTACCATATTATGGATTTATTTGCATTAGATTAATTCTATAATTAAGTATAAAAATAGGGTTATCTTAAAAATTTCTTTAAGATAACCCTTAAACTTTTAAACTTTATTTTATAATATATACTTAGTAGATTTTTTATTATTTATCTTATTAAATATTAATAAACTTATAAAAACACATATAGTTGCAAGAGTCCAGCCTCCAACTACATCACTTATATAATGGACACCTACATATACTCTGCTAATCCCTACTAACGAACCATAAATATATATGAGTATACTTAATAGTATTGCTAACCCCTTATTTCTTAAATTTGTTAAAACAAAATATATTATAAGTAAAGCAGTGGTCATAGATAATACTGAATGTCCACTTGGGAAACTATATCCATGTATATTTACAAGCCAATTTCCTGTTGGTCTTGGTCTTTTAACTATAAACTTAAACACTTGACTAATAATAGCAATTACTAAAACTGTTATAGAATAAAACCAAGCTTCTTTTTTTCTTCTTATTATGTAAAAAAACAAAAATACTAAAATAGTAAATATTATAGCTATTATTGTATCACCACTTTTACTTACTATAACTACTAACTTATTAAGAGTATGGTTTCTAATACTTGAAACATAGTTAATTGCTATATTGTCAAATTTTCCTCCACCAGCAACAAAACTATCCCTTAATTTTATAATAAAAAAAGTTATCCATCCTATAGATAATAATCCTAGTAAATACAAATAATATTTTACAGTATTCTTATTATTGTCTGAATCACTTATATACATTTTTTTCTCTCCTTTATATTTTTTTTAAATTAATATGAAAATTCTATATTAGTATACTATGTTTATATTATAATGTCATCTAATTTATATAAATTTTGCTGAATAATTGACACATGCTATGCCTTAGTATATCATTAAACTAGGATTTTAAATAACCTTTTATTGCATATAAAAGCTATTTAAATATACATAAATATGGGAGTGAAAATAGATGTCAGCAAATGAAGTTAGAACAAGATTTGCACCAAGTCCAACTGGATATATGCACGTTGGAAACTTGCGAACAGCACTTTACACTTATCTTATTGCAAAACATGACAATGGTAAGTTTATACTAAGAATTGAAGATACAGATCAAGGAAGATATGTTGAAGGTGCAGTTGATGTAATATATAGAACACTAAAAATGACTGGATTAACACATGATGAAGGTCCAGATATTGGTGGTCCTGTAGGTCCTTATATTCAAAGTGAAAGACGTGGATTATATTTAGACTATGCTAAAGAATTAGTTGAAAAAGATGAAGCTTATTATTGCTTCTGTGATAAAGAAAGACTTGATTCATTAAAAGAAACATCTGGTACTTTTAAATATGACGGTCATTGTAGAAGTCTTTCTAAAGAAGAAGTTGAAGAAAAATTAGCATCAGGTATTCCTTATGTTATAAGACAAAAAAATCCTTTAGATGGTGAAACAACTTTTGAAGATGAAATCTATGGAACAATTACAGTAGATAATTCAGAACTTGAAGACATGATATTAATTAAATCAGATGGTCTTCCAACATATAACTTTGCAAATGTTATAGATGATCACTTAATGGGAATAACTCACGTTGTACGTGGAAACGAATACTTATCTTCTGCTCCAAAATACAACAGATTATATAATGCTTTTGGATGGGATATACCAACTTATATCCACTGTCCTCCAATTATGAAAGATGCCCATAACAAATTAAGTAAGAGAAATGGTGATGCTTCTTTTGAAGATTTACTTGCAAAAGGATATCTTAAAGATGCAGTTGTAAACTTTATAGCTCTTCTTGGATGGAATCCTGGTACTAATCAAGAAATATTTACTCTTGAAGAATTAGTTGAACAATTTGATTATAGAAATATTCATAAAGCTCCATCTATATTTGACACTGTAAAATTAAAGTGGATGAATGGTGAATATATAAAGAAACTTTCTCTTGAAAAATTCCATGAGTATGCATTACCATACTATAAAGAAGTTTTCACAGAAGAAGAAATGACAAAGTACAACCTACTAAAATTAAGTGAACAAGTACAAACTAGAATTGAAGTATTTACTGAAATACCTGCACTTGTAAGCTTTGTAAAAGAATTACCTGATTATGATATTTCAATATATGCTCATAAAAAAATGAAGACTAATTCTGAAAACTCATTAATAACTTTAGAAAAAGCTCTTCCAGCTCTAGAAAATTTACAAGATTGGACTTTTGATAATCTTAATGATGTAATATATGCATTAGTTAAAGACTTAGAAGTTAAAAATGGAGTTGTTTTCTGGCCTATTAGAACTGCTTTATCTGGAGAAGCTTCTTCACCTGGTGGCGCTTTTGAACTTGCTGAAATCCTAGGAAAAGAAGAGTCTTTAAAAAGAATTAGAATCGGAATTGAAAAATTACAACAAGCAAATGAATAATAAATATAAAAATCCTCTCTATAATATTATAGAGGGGATTTTTATATTTATTATTCAATTATATTCCAAGATTTATTAATTCTTTTACAATTTAGCCCAATATTCTTTTCACTTTTTTCTATTTTATCATTAACCTTATTTAAAATTTCAGCATTAAATAATATATATGCTGTATCATATGCTATCTTAACTTCTTTTATTGAAACTTTTCCTACTTTTAATATATTATTTTTTAAATGTGCTTTAGCTTCAATATTATCTTTCCATTTATTAATAACAGTTTTCACAACTTCTTTATTTTTAATATCCACATTTACTGGTTCCATAATTTCAAATCTTCCTAAATCCTCAATTTTATTAGACTTTACAACTGTAAATTTGCTATATATATCCTTTTTTAAATTTTTTCCAGACTGTGATTTAATATTTTTATTTATAAATATATAATACTCTTCTTCCTTATACTTTTTTTCCGGAGAAATTTTAATTGAAGTTCCATCTTCATTTAGTGTAATTTTTATTGGTTCTACTTCTCCATCTTCTCTTACTACAATTATGTTATTATCATTTACACTATTTTTATCTAATTTTTTATTAAATCTTATAATCCACTCTTTATCTTTATCAACTTTATTACCTTGCTTTAGAACCATCTCTGTATAATTAGCTGGATTTTTATCTATTTTTCGTCCATAACATATAACTCCAGAGTTAGAAGTTCCAATATATACTCTTCCATCTTTTCCTTTAACCATACTATTTATAATATCTTTTGAACTAATATCATAAAGCCCTATAAATTTTTCTTCTACTCGTTTTTTAGTATAAATCATGTTTTTTCCAATCCATAATATTAATTTACCATCATCAGTCTTTTTTAAATTTTTAATTTCATTATAAGTCTTCATAAGTGCTAAACCTTCATTATTAAATCTACTATCTTCCTGTGGCAATAAATTTTCATCAAGTTTATAAACTTTATATCCATTCTTATCATCTTTATATACAAATTCGAATTCATCTTTTTCATTCAAAAATATATTTATGGGTTCTTTTTTATCTTGAAATCTATAATTAATTGTTCTAAAATTTTTTCCATCTAATTTATTGAATTTTATACCTTTTCTAGTTTTTGTAATCACATATACATCTTTATTTTTATCCTTTAATAATATATTTTCATCAGCTACTTCATCTGGATAAATTTTTGATAAAGGAATTTTATCTACATTTTTATTCTTGTCGATTACATAAATATTTTTTATTCCAACTATATAAATATTATCATTTTTATCAAAGCTTATACTGCTTGCAAATTCATTATATTCTTCTTTATTAAATTTAACATATTCCTCCATAGAATTATTTTTTAATTTATAAAGTGTATTATATCTTACTAAATATACATCTCCATTATATACCATGGAATTATAATATGTTGAAAAATTTGTTCTTATTTTATTATTTAAAATAAACTTATCATCTTTTAGAGTAATATCTAATACAACATCATCATCCATTTTATAATCTGATTTATTATCATATTCATCACTTAAAATTCTAATTTGTGAATCTTTATCTTTCAATACAACAGCAGAATTTGCAACATAACTATCCACTAAAACTTCTTCATCCTTGCCATTTATTTTTATTGTAAATCCCCTAGTATTTTTTATAACAATATTATCTTTTGAGTATATACTGAATTCTTTACTATCTTTTGCTACATTATAAACATCTTTAATCTTATGATTATAGACTTCTTTAATTTTATCATTATCCAAGATCCAAATATTATATCTACTATCTATAGTTATATCTTTTATGTCTTTACCATTGAATAATTTTAATCTCTCTCCACTAGGTGATAAGTATTCTATTTTTTCTTTAGATATAGTCCAAATATGTCCATTTTTATCTATAATATAATCTCTAATATCATCCTTAAGCTTAATATTTTTTTCTTTTCCATATTTTGATATACTTTTTAATATATATTGATTTTTTCCGCTTTTATCAATCTGTGAAACCTTAAAATGTACTGTTTGGCTATCATCAACTTTCACATTTATAATAGCATTATTATAACTATCTTTTTCTCTTTCTTTTACAACATATTTTTCTTTTGTATATTTTTTCCCTTTATCACTAGTTTTCAATAATTTATATTGTTTTTTATTACTTTCATATACTAATAACCATATATTTTTATTACTATCTATAACAACTTCTTGTAGTTTATCGTTATTGTTAATATCAATATATTTACTTACATTTGTGATTTTACTAGATAAATTCTTAGTATCTATTGTTAATATTTCATAATATCCATTTTTCTTATATGGAGATACATATATATATCTATCATCTCTATGAATATTTGTAGAGCATAATATTTCATTTTTACTAAAATCGTATTTCTTAACTTTACCATCTTTTATAAAATATAACGCCATTTTAGTCAAAATTACTGTGGAATTTTCAAATTGTTTTACTTTTAACACTTTTTCTTTAATATCATACTTATTTTGTACCTTAGTTGAACTTTTATCGTATTTTGTATAAATTTCTGTAGCTTGTACATTTTTATTTACAAAACTAATAGGTGTTAATGTAAAGGTAACTACACTTGCAATTATTAATGCAATCCTTCTTCTGTTTTTCATATTTATTCCTCCATTTACATAATAAACTTTATAAATATTATACTACACTTAGTAACATATCTTAAGTTGTTTTTATGTATTTTAATTAAAACAATAAAAATCTGGCAGCATTTGCTACCAGATTTTCTATATTAATTGAGTATTGAAAGGGATCAAATTAACGACACACTTTGTCAGGATTTAAAATATTCTTTTCATCAAAAGCCTTCTTAATACCTCTCATGATATTCATATAACTGCTTCCATATTGTTCAAACATATATTCTTTCTTAGCATAACCAATTCCATGTTCACCAGATACAAGTCCATTTAACTCCTGTGATTTTTTATACATGCATTCAAATAATTTACTTAAATTATCTTTCCAATCTTTATCATTTAAATCATCCCTACAAATGTACACATGTAAATTTCCATCTCCAGCATGACCAAAGCTTGGTATTCTCATATTAAACTCTTTTTCTAGCTCATGAGTATACTTTATAAATGTTGCTACCTTATTTCTTGGAACAACAACATCACATTCATCCATTTCAGTAGTTGATGCTTTAATTGCTTCAAGGAATGCTCCTCTAGCTGACCATACAGATTCTTTTCTTTCATCTGTATCAACTATGAATACATCCAATGCTCCTTCTTTTAAGCAAAGATCTGCAACAGTTTCATAATCTTTTTCAACTTGTTCTGTACTATTTCCATCGAAGGTTAATAGAAGATATGCATCTGATGAAGTATCAGGGAATTTCTTTCCTAAATACTCCTCAGCACATAGTATTACTTCTCTTTGCATAAATTCTATTGCTGTTGGTACTGCCTTTGATTTTATAATCTTTGGAACCATTTCAATTGCTGTATCTATATCCTTATATGGTATAAGTAAGCTTATTGATTTTTTAGGTAGTGGTAATAATTTTAATATAGCTTTTGTTACTATACCTAATGTACCTTCTGAACCAATAATTAAATCTTTTAAACTATATCCTGAACTATTTTTAACTACTTTTC
Source organism: Clostridium novyi (assembly GCF_003614235.1). The sequence continues at coordinate 142,352 of NZ_CP029458.1, forward strand.
CACCAAGTTCTAAAACATCTCCATTTGGAAGAACTACTTCAAGACCACGAACATAGTCTCTTGTAACGCCATATTTAACAGCTCTCATTCCTCCAGCATTTGTACTTATGTTTCCACCTATTGTAGCACTTTTTTCACCTGGATCTGGTGGATAGAAAAGATCATTTTCCTCTACATATTTACCTATCTCCATTAAAAGTACGCCTGGTTCTAATGTAAGAGTTAAATTTTCTTCATCTAATTCTAATATATGGTTCATTTCAGTAGTTTCAAGCATTATTCCTCCATGTAATGGAACGGAAGCCCCTACAAGTCCTGTACCTGAGCCTCTTACAACTACTGGTATAGTATTATCATATGCATATTTCATTATCTTAGAAACTTCTTCTGTTGAATGAACTCTTACTAAAACATCTGGGTAATTACTTATTCCACCTAACTCATCATGACTATAATCTTCATTTATTTCATCACCATATAGAACATTATCATTACCTACTACTAATCTTAAGAATTCTAAGTCTTTATTATCTATTTTTTTGTATTCGCACATTGCTATAACCTCCCCATTTTAGAAGCTAAGGGATAGCTTCTTATATAAATCCGTAATTTGTTTTTAAGTATTACTTATAAACTTGAAGCAACTTCTGTTATCGCTTCTTCCCTATCTAACTGTTGTATTAAGTTTGGTATTATTTCATAAAGATCCCCAACTATTCCGTAGTGTGCTACATTAAATATTGAAGCATTCGGATCTTTATTTATAGCAATTATTGTATCTGAATTATTCATTCCAGCTACAAATTGTACTGATCCTTGAATTCCTATAGTAATTATCAATTTAGGTTTGACAGTTCTTCCACTAAGTCCTATTTGTTGTTTTGCATCTATCCAACCAGCTTCAACAAGTGGTCTTGTCCCAGCTATTTGTCCGCCTAATTTATTAGCTAGTTCTTCAATTAGTTTCATATCTTTTTCTGATTTAATTCCTCTACCTACTGCTACTATAACTTCTGCATCAGATATGCTTACTTCTTTTTCTTTTTTAGTTATACTAAGAACCTTTATTCCTGATTCAAACTTATATGAATCCATTTCACAGTTTACGATTTCACCTTTACAATCTTCACTTCTTTCTAAAGGTGAGAATATTTTATATCTAACTGTGGCAAATTGAGGTCTATTATTGCTAGTTATAATTTGAGCCATTATATTTCCACCAAAAGCTGGTCTTATTTGAACTAAGTCTGTATTTTCCTTCATATCAAGTATAGTACAGTCTGCTGTAAGTCCAGTTTTAAATCTCGCTGCAACTCTTGGGGCAAGTGATCTACCTACTGTAGTTGCTCCAACTAAAATTGATGATGGCTTAACCTTTTGTATAAAATCTTCAAACGCTGCTGTATATGGTTCTATTCTAAATTCCTTTAGCTCTTCATAATCATAAACAAATACTTTATCTGCTCCATAGTGTAATAACTCTTCTGCCTTATCTTTTATATTATGACCTATAAATAAAGCATATACTGGATGATTTATCTTCCCTGCAAGTTCTTTTCCTTTTCCTATAAGTTCATATGTTACAGGATGAATCTCACCTTCTACATGATCAACATAGACTGTTATTCCCCTCCAAAGATTTTTATCTATATGTTGAGTTTCTTCCTCTACATATTCAACTACATCTTTAGGACCTTTTCTAACACATAACTTACACATCTTACATGCTGCTGATATTTCTAATTTTCCATTTTTCTCTTCCATAGCTCCAAATGGACAAACTTTTATCAACTCTTCAATAACTTCTTTGTTTAATCTATTTTCATGAATAACTAATTTTCCCATAATAAATCCCCCTTGATTTTTTTAAAGCAATAGGTCTTATTTAGGTGCTAGGAACCTTTTATACTGAATTATAAGTTCCATGTACCAGGTTCTAAATATATATTCTAGTCTTATACAAATTTAAGTTCTTTAAGTTTTTCTAGCAATTTATCTGTAAGTTCTTCTCCATTTCCTTCCCACATCTCTTTATCTGTATTTACTTCTGGTGGGAATATCCTTTCAACTTGTGTTGCTGAACCATTTAATCCATAGTGATTCTCTTCTGTATCCTCAAAATCTTTTAATCCAAATACTTTAATTTCTTTTTCTTTAGTTGATAACTTCATCTTATAAGATGGTAGTCTTGATGTAAAAATATCTTTTTCTACAGTTATAAGACATGGATAATTAATTTCCTGAATTTCTACTGTTTCAGGCATATCCATTTCAACTGTTATTGACTTTTCCTTAACTTCTACAATTCTTCTGACATTAGCTACATGTGGGATTTTTAAATATTCTGCCATTTCAGGTCCAACCTGAGCTGTATCTCCATCAGTTGTCTGTTTCCCACATATTATAAGATCAGGATTTCCTGTCATCTTAACTCCTTGAGATATTGTATATGATGTTGCAAGTACATCTGCACCAGCAAATTTTCTATCTGAAAGTAATGTACCTTCATCTGCCCCCATCATAAAAGCTTCTTTTATTATTTCTTTAGCTTGAGGTGGACCCATTGTTATTACATTTACTTTTCCGCCTTTTTGTTGTCTAATTCTAAAGGCTGTTTCTAGGGCGAATAAATCATAAGGATTCATTTTTGAATCTATACCGTCTCTTTTTAGTACTCCTGTAATAGGATCTACTTCAACTTTACTTGTTCCAGGTACCTGTTTAATACAAACTAGAATTTCCATAATTAATCCCCCAATCAGATATTTAAAATTTAAGGTAAGTCATCCTACCATTTTTATTATATCTATGTTATCTTTTTATTTTTAATCTTACTGCGGAGCAAAACCTCCTCCAAAGTAAGCAATACAACCTAAAATGATTACATATGCTAAACAGAATTTAAGTGTTCCATTAAGTATCTTACCTTCTGTTCCTTGTATTCCAGTAGCTGCTGTTGCAACTGCAATACTTTGTGGTGAAATCATCTTTCCTGCTGTAGCTCCACCTGTATTAGCTGCTGCTAGCCAATAAGGACTTAAATGTAGTTTATTTGCAACTTCAACTTGAAGTTCTCCAAATAATACATTAGCTGAAGTATCACTACCAGTTACAAAAGTTCCAAGTGCTCCTATTACTGGTGATATAAATGGATAGAAACCACCTGTAACTACAACTAAAACATCTGCTATAGATCTTATCATTCCACTATATCCCATTACCTTAGCAAGAGAAACTATTGATACTATTGTTATAGCTGATTTTGTCATTTGTTTTGCTGTATCTAATAGAACTTTGATAATTTCCCCAAATTTAGCACCTTGAATTAATCCACCTATACATGTTGCTATTATTATAAGTGTACCTGGAGTTGCTATCCATTTGAATGTATACGGTTTCGCTCCTGGCCCTGTATATATAGGTACTGATGTTTTTATTTGTGATAATGCAGTATTAATTGTTGAGAATAATGGGCTTGTAACAATTATTATTAAAAATACTAAAATAAATGGTATCCAAGCTATTAATCCTTTTTTAAATGAAATTTTTTCAATATCTTTAGCTGCTGTATCTTTATAAAATACTTTAGCCATTAATATAGTAACACCCATACAAACTATACTTCCAAGTAAAGCTGGTAATTCAGCTCCCATATATTTTGCTGCTAATACTTCTGGTATTGCAAAAGCAAGTCCTGAAGCTAAAGATATACCAAATACTCCCTTTATTGCTTTTACATTTCTTTCTGTTATCATTACTAATAATATTGGTACTATTGCTATTAATGCTCCAAGTTGAAGAGCAACTGCATAACTAAGCATTCCTGGGTCTAGTCCCGCTACTTTAGCAAGAGTTGATACTGGAATTCCTATTGCTCCAAAAGCTGTTGGAGTAGTGTTTGCTATAAGACAAATTATTGCTGCAAATACTGGATCAAATCCTAAAGCTGCCATAATACTTGCTGGTATTGCAACTGCTGTTCCAAAACCGGCTATTGCTTCTAAAAATCCTCCAAATCCCCAAGCTAATATTAATACTAGGATTCTTTTATCTGTTGTAATGCTTGTCATTATTTTCTTTATAATATCCATACTTTTTGTATACATAGAAAGATTATACGTAAAAACTGCTGCTATAATTACTAACATAATTGGCCAAATTGCAAGCGCAGTACCTTCAAGCGTCGCTGTAAGCGCATCTAATATTGGCATTTTCCATACTACAACTGCTAGTACAATTATTAAAACTAGCGTAGCTGGACAGGTTTTATGACCTGGCATTTTTAAAGCACCTAATGATACCATTAACCATACTATAGGAATAAGTGCTATTAAACATAATAAATACATATTCATACTTTACCCTCCAAAACGAATTCTAAATTTTAGTTAATTTATTAATTGGTATGACCATCTTTCCTTTAATTTCATATTATCATAATGTTCACACAATTTCTATAATTGTTATTTTTTTAACATTTCAAATTTTATTAAAAATTCAGTTGTTGATAACGTTTGCACGGAATATTTTTTTAATACTTTTAGTATTAATTTCTAAAACATATTCTTTGTGTTATTGTTTGTGATTTATTTAACAATTTTGTCGATAAATAATACCAGACTCTGAAATATTACAAATATTTCAGAGTCTGGTATTATGCTTTACTATTTGTTAAATCCTGATTTATTAAATCTAAATGCTTTCTCATAGAACTAGCAGCTGCAATTGGATTATGAGTTTTTAATGCTTCCCATATTTCTTCATGTTGTTTATCAATAACATCTTTATGTAATGTGCTAATAATATTTTTTCTTGCATCTTTAATGAAAGAATCCATAAGAGTTGACACACTATTTAATATACTTACTATAAGAAAATTTTGAGTTGCTTTAGCAACAGCATAATGAAATTTAGTATCTAATTTAACTTTTTCATTTTCATCTTCTGAAATTTCTATATCTGTAATTATCTTTTTTATTTCTATAATTTCCTCATCTGTTATTTGTTTTGCAGCTAACGAAGCTGTTTCTATTTCAATAACTTTTCTTAACTGAAAAATCTCTTTTAATTTACAATCATTAAGCATAAACATAATAGATAACGGCTCTAATAGCGTATCTTCAAAACTAGATTTTATAAAATTTCCTTCACCTTGTTTACACTCAACTATTCCTACTATTTCTAAAACCCTCAATGCTTCTCTTATAGATGCTCTACTAACTCCTAACTTTTCTACTAAATCTCTCTCTGATGGAAGCTTATCTCCTCCTTTTAATGTTCCATCTTTAATCATCTCTTTAATCTGGTTTATTACATGCTCATAAACTTTTGTATTCTTTATGGGAGTAAACACTTTACTCTTCTCCTCTCCGTATACTATAATAGTATTATATTTTTCATTATATAATTTACCTAGATATTTTGTCAATATTTGTTAAAATTCATTGACATTACTTAAATAAATGATATAATACCTATGCAGTTTACAAAAAGGTGGTTTATTTGGATGCCTAAAATATTAGAAAATGTAAAAGATACTATTCTAAAAGAAAGTAAGAAAATTCTTTTAAAAGAAAATTACAAAGCACTAAATATACGTCAAATAGCAAAATGTTGTAATATAGGAATAGGAACATTTTATAATTATTTTTCTACAAAAGATGAATTAGTTATAGAAATATTAAAAAGTGACTTTGATAAAATCATGGATCTTATTGAACAACTAAAAAATAGTAATCTTTCTTTTAAAGAAAAATTAGAACAAATTTATAAATCTTTTGATTTATTTTTAGGAAATTATATATCTGTATTTTATGAAATTTCTTCTGTTAAAGGTATAAATTGTAAGCCAAATGCAGATTTTTCAAATTTATATAAATGTCTCGGTGAACTTATCGATATAGAAAAAACCAAGGGAACTATGAAAAAAAATGTAAATTCTTATGATTTTGCTCATTTTATAGTTTCAAACCTTTTCTATCTTACTAAAACTCATTATATATCTTTTGAACAATTGTATAGTTTCTTAAATATATAGCCTAGTGTTATATATTTTTTCTTTATATGAACGTAATTCATTCAATTAAAGGAGTATTTTTGTATGAATACTTTATGGTCTTAATAATTTCTTTAGTAATTTTATATCACTAATCCAAAATTTAAATACCATTTAATAATACTTTCTCCTGAATATATAGTAATTAAAGTAGCAATAACTATACTAGGTCCAAATGCTATATAGTCTTTTCTACTTTTTTTCTTATATATAATAAGTATAATTCCTACTATTGATCCTATTATAAATGATAAAAAAAGCATTAAAATTGTTAATTTAGCTCCTATATATATACCAGAAAGAACACATATTTCTACATCTCCCCATCCCATTCCACCAGTTAATATTACAATTAAACTAATGGCTATTCCAGCAATAATACCTCCTAAAAAATACGTTTTAATAGGCAAATTTAAATACCAATTTATTAAAAGAAATAATATTCCAACTATAATTCCACTAATAGTAGTATTAAAATATACATCCGTTGTATTATAATCTATACATCCAATTATAATTAAAAAACTACATAAAAATAAATATTTTATAAATTCTATTGTTAATCCATACTTTAAATATAATCCTAAAAAAATAACACCTGTGAATAATTCTATAACAGGTGATACTATAGATATTTTTTCTTTACAATATCTACATCTTCCCTTCAATAGTATATAGCTTATAATAGGTATTAAATCATAGGGCTTTATTTTATTTTGACAGCTTGTACAATGTGATACTGGATAAACTATAGATTCATTTTTAGGTATTCTACATATACAAAGATTTAAAAAACTCCCTATTACAGTTCCTAATATAAAAATTAAACTTTCTATCATGAACCTAACCCCCTTTCAATAATATATACTTTATAACATCATAAATTTCCTCTATTCTATTATATTAAAATTCCTTATATTTAAAATAAAAAACATCTAGAAAAATCTCTAGATGTTTTTTATCTCAAATATTTAATAATCTATTCTTTCTTTAAATACTTTTTCCACTGCAAATATATATAAAACAAACTTGATACATCTTGTTCGTTATATAAAAGAATTCTTTGTCGTTTTTCTTCTGGCATTCTATTTATATAATCAAAATCTTTCATTACCTTACAGAATGTTTTGGATAAATTTGATCCACTTATAACTTCGCTTTCTCTCATTATATCAAATTTCTTTTCTAAATTTTTAAGTCCTATGTTCTCTCCCATAAGTTTTTCGTATTCTCTTTGAAGGTCAACTTTTTTAAAATGCTCATCTATATTAAATTCTATTTTATTTTTATTATATAGATACTCAATTACATTAAAATCATTATTGCCTGAAAAAGTAACAATATATTTTTTATTATATTTTTCATACATTTCTTTAAAATACTCTTCTGATAATTTTAATATCTCCGGAGCATCTTTTTTGTTTTCAATCATATATTGTGTAACTTTCAGTTCATGACTATCATTGTCAAAATAGCAACACCCAAATACTCCTATACATATAGGCTTCTTATAAAGATAATGTTCAAGATCAAAAAATATTGCATCCTTATATATATCATCTTTCCCATCAATTTTTAGTGCAAACTCTTTAGACTCATTATCAATTTTTATAGTATTTTCTCTTTTAATCACTAAATCACTCTTTTCTAGATATGCATAAGCTTTATTTAAAATATCAATGTTTTTATTATCTCATATTTTCTACACTTTGTGAACATTTTCATAATTTTTATTTTGGAAACCATTACTATACCTGATACTTGCATATTTTATTGACAATCACTCTAATTGATGATATATTTTGCTTGATAATGATTTTCATATTTATACTTAGGGGGAAACATATGATGAGCATATTAGATTTAAGACCCGGAGAAATGGGTTTTATAGAACATATACATGGTGATGAAAAACTTTCAAGACGACTTTTAGCTTTAGGATGTATTGAAGGTACTGGGGTAACCTTTAAAACTTCAGCTCCTTTAGGGGATCCTATTATAATAAGCGTTAGAGGTTTTGATTTAGCCATAAGAAAAAAAGATGCTAAAAACATTACTTTAAAGGAGGACTAAAATGTTAACAGTAGCATTGGTTGGTAATCCCAACGTAGGAAAAACTACTTTATTTAATGCCTTAACTGGATCTAATCAATACGTTGGAAACTGGGCTGGCGTTACAGTTGAAAGGAAAGAAGGATTTTTAAACAAGTGCATTAAAATAGTGGACTTGCCTGGTATATATGCTATGGATACTTATTCTAATGAAGAAAAAGTTTCTAAAGATTTTCTATTAGCAGGAAATGCAGATGTAATTATAAATATAGTAGATGCATCTAATTTAGATAGAAACTTGTATCTTACTACTCAATTAAGACAATTTAATAAACCTATAATTATTGTTTTAAATATGATTGATGTGGCTGAATCAAAAGGAATAAATATAGATGTTGAAAAGCTTAAAAATGAACTTGGTGCAAATGATATATTTCCTATGTCAGCTTCCAAGGGACAAGGTTTAAACAATTTAAAAGATAGTCTTTTAACTGCTCAAAATTCTGGCATTATTATTGATAATGATTTTAATTATCCTGAATTTAATACTGAAAAAGAAACTTATTCTTATATTGAATCTATCTTAAATAAATGTATAACTAAATCATCTAAAGATACAATAAGTATAAAAGATAAAATAGATAAAATATTATTAAATAAATTTCTCGCTTATCCAATCTTTATAGGTATCATGCTTATAATATTTAAATTTACTTTTACATGGGTTGGACAGCCACTTTCTGACCTTTTAGATAAGATACTTAATGAACAGCTTATACCTTTTCTAAATTCATTATTATCAAGTAATAGTCCTTGGTTTAGATCTCTATTAGTTGATGGAATAGTTGGTGGAGTTGGTTCTATATTAGTCTTTCTTCCAATTATACTAACTTTATTTTTAGGTATATCTTTACTTGAAGATAGTGGTTATATGGCAAGAGTTGCTTTCTTAATGGATAAGCTAATGAGAAAAATGGGTCTTTCAGGTAAAGCATTTATTCCCATGTTAGTTGGATTTGGATGTTCAGTACCTGCAATAATGTCAGCAAGAACACTTGAAAGTGAAAAAGATAGAAAACTTGCTGCATTGTTAGTACCTCTTATGTCCTGCAATGCAAGACTTCCTGTTTACGCACTTTTTACGTCTGTATTCTTTCCTGGACGTCAATTTGAGATAGTTTGTTCTTTATATATTTTAGGTATAGTTATTGCATTTATAATAGGACTTCTATTTAAAAATACATTATTTAAAAAAGATGAAGAACCTTTTATTATTGAATTACCAGAATACAAGCTTCCTGAACCTAAGAACTTATTATTACACACTTGGGACAAAGGAAAAGGATTTATAAAAAAAGCAGGAACAATTATTTTATCAATATCCATCTTAGTTTGGATATTATCAAACTTTAACTTCTCAGGATTAACCGAAATTAATAATAGCTTTCTTGCGTATATAGGAAAAGCATTAACACCAATATTCAAACCTTTAGGATTTGGAAATTGGCAATCTTCAGTTTCTTTACTTGCTGGACTTATGGCAAAAGAAGTTGTAGTAAGTACCATGGAAGTTATATTTGGAGGTAATCTTCAAATACTTTTACCTCAATATTTTACAACAGTTTCAGCTTACGCTTTTCTAGCATTTACACTTTTATATACACCTTGTATAACAACTATAGGTACTATGAAAAAGGAATTTGGAAATAAAATGACCATTTTCTCTGTTGTGTATCAACTTATTTTAGCTTGGGTAGTTGCTTTCTTAGTTTACAATATAGGAAATTTTATTATGTAGCTTGTATTAAATTTATTACGTAAAAGAGGTGTTTTTGTGGAAAAACTATTTGTAATAATACTCGGAATTCTTGCAGTTTTTATACTTGTAAGAAGTTTTAAGAAAAAAGCCTCTGGTGGTGGATGCGATTGTGGAAGTTGTTCATCTCACTGTGCTATGTATAATTTAAACTCAGAAAAAAAAGATTTAGAAAAAGATAACATAGAAAATAATAAATAAATATTACTAAATAAAAATAATGTCCAACGTATATAATATGTGGACATTATTTTTATATTAGTAACTATCATTTATAATATCATTAAATTTACAAATATCTATTTCTCTTCTTAGAATACTATCTATAATTTTAGATGCTGCTTTTTTAGAAATCATCTTCAAATCACCATTAATAGTAATTTTATTTTTCCTTAATAAATATCTTAAATAATCTAATTGTCTTTTAGTAATACAATCTTCTCTTTTTAAATTTTTATCTTTTTTTATATCATATGTAAGTTTAAATATAAATGGTAAATTTAATACATCTTCATAATTATGAAGCATTATCAATTCCCTTAACTTTATGTCTTTATTCATTAAAAATTCATAGTATAATTCTACACATACTCCACCATCAATTTGATCTTGTCTATCTATTCCTAAATATTTCTCTACACTTTTTAAATTACATCTCTCAATACCTAGTTGTTTATAATATGGTCTTATTAATCTATATAAGTCTATATGATTCTGTGGTGGTATAAAATCTATATTATTTATATCCATTCTTTTCTTTATAAAAGGCTCATCAAAAGCTTTTCCATTATAAGAACACCATGTATGAAATTTACTAATATCTTTTTTAAAACTTTCTAATAATTGTACTTCTTCATCTAGAGATTCTGCAAAATACTGTTTAATTATAAACTTATTGTTTTCATCAAACCATCCTCCAGATATAAGTATTACACTAGCCTTTTCTTTATCAAAACCCGTAGTCTCTATATCAAAAAATATAATATTATTCAATGAAATATTTTTATATAAATTAGCATCTAACCCTAATATTTTTTCCTTTTGTATTTCAATCATAATGCTGTTTCCACCTCCATTTATACATTATATTCTTATATGTATGTATGTGCAAACCATTTAATCGCTTACAAATTTTGTAAAAAAATCATATATCTTGCCTAACCATCATTAATTGAAATAATGAATTAATTATTACAAGATATATGATTTCCCATATACATTATTTATATTTTATTATTATAATTAATATCTAATATTTAATTACACTTGATATTTCTTTTTCAACTTTCTCTACGTTTGGTACGTAACTTTTTAAAATTTTCATATTACCTGTAAATTTATATTTACCAAGTGATGCAGGAATTAAAATACTATCTCCAGTATTTATAATTTGTTCTCCTTTTTCATATGAAATTTTTCCTTGTCCTTCAACACAAGTAAATATAAAAAATCTTTCTTCGTCACTATTTTCTTCTGCATAATTGTTAATATCATAAAGTTCTAATGAAAAATCTTTTCCAAAACATAAATATGTCTTTGTATATCCATCTTTTTTAATTTCTATACCTTTACTTCTTTTTCCTTCTAAACTTAAATCTATAACATCTAATGCTTTTTTTACATGAATTTCTCTTCCTCTATTATAATCATATACTCTATAAGTAGTATCACTATTTTGCTGAATTTCCGCTATTATTACACCTTCACCTATAGCATGAACAAGTCCACTTTTTACTAAATATACATCACCTTTTTTAACAGGTATTCTATTAAGATAGTTATCAAGCTCTCCATTCTCTATAGCCATTTTAAATTCTTCCTTTGTACATCTCCCCTTAGTTCCAACTACTAGGTTAGCACCTTCAAAAGCTTCAACTACATACCATACTTCTGTTTTACCCATATCATTTTCAACTTTTTTACCATATTCATCATTTGGATGAACTTGTACTGAAAGTTTATCTTTAGCATTTATAAGTTTAATAAGAAGAGGAAACCAATCTTTTTTTATTTTTGTTCCTAATAGCTTTTCTCCTTTTTTTTCGATAAGCTCATCTAATCTCATACCCTTAAACTCACCATTTGCTACTATACTCATGCCATTTTTATGACATGCAACATCCCAACTTTCACCAATATTACCTTCTGGTAAATTAGTTCTAAATCTTTCTAAATCTCTTCCTCCCCATATTTTGTCATAATATAAATTTTCAAATTTTAATGGATACATATTATCTTCACCTCATGCCTAATGGTATTTTTAAAATAAAATACCATTTTATTATTTATGTATAGATATATATTACAATAAAATCACTGCTTTTTAAATGATTTTATAAAAGAGGATATTGATGATTATAAACCAACTCCTCTTATCAATACAAAAAAGCTATATATGATGAAAACCACATATAGCTCATTCCATTGACAAATACAATTTTTAAACATTTTTAACTTATTTCTTAAGATTTAAACTTAAATTATTAAAAAAATTTATCAACATTACGACTAGTAACAAGACGTACATTCAATTCTTTTAAAATATAGTTTATTGGATTGTATACAGTTCGAATTTTACCTCCTCCTAACAAAAGTCCTAAAACATGGTTATTATCATCTAATAATAAAGCTCCAGAGTCACCACCATCACTCATACTACTAGTTGCTATTTGATTTTTAAACAAAAATGTTTTTCCTGTAGAAAAAGAATTCATTTTAGCAGTAACATTTATGCCAATTATTATTCCAGTTGTTAATTCAGTAACAGCTCCAACTTTTTTAACTGATTGATTTAATTTAGCAATAATAGGTTCTTGTGGTAATCCAACCAATGCAATTTTAGGTGATGCTAAAGACTTATTTATTATTTTAGCAATTGCACAATCTGCATAATTAGTAGGATTTCTGAAGGTTTCCATAGGCTTTTTAGGTACAAATTTTGAAAGTATAGCTACTACATCCGTTTTTAAACTTCCTCCATCATCATAACTTGGTTGAATTATTTTAGTACCTATTGGAGCAGCATTATTACTAGCAAGTACATGATTATTGCTTAATATAAATAAATCTTTACCATCTGTAACTAAACAACCTAATGTTCCTCCTGAATCTAATTTATATTCATTTCCTATAATATACCCCCCAAGAGTTGGGCGAACTTTACCTGTTAACGAATTACTTTTAAATATTCCTGTCTCAATAACATCTGTTAAAATACCTTTGTACATATCAGGAACTAAATTCTGTGAATTTATAATATTTCTAGTAAGTTTTCTAGTAACATACACCTGAATACATAATTGTGATGTATAAAACCCTTTTTTCATTTTATATCCAAGACCTATTCCTACTACGTTTTTTTTATTTAAAAAATACTCATATTCATCATTACACACATGACGAATTAACTTTTCTATTTTACTTTGCTTATAATAATTATTATTAAAAGACATTACATAACCTCATTTCAGTTCATTAATATATAATAATTAATATTATATTTATATTAATTATTATATATTAATGAATATAATCTATTTCCTTAAAACAACTTTATGTATTTACTTTTTATTTAATATTTTAAAATATATTAATGAATGTACTATGTAATTCTTTAGTACTAGAATGAACTTTTATAAGCTATAATATAAAAAAATATTACCAGAAAATTTAATTTCCAGTAATATCTTTTATGTTAATAAAAATTATATAAATATATTTATATTCTCTTTTAAAATTACATTTCTTCTACTACTTCTATACCAAGTAAATCAAGTCCATTTTTAATTACTTGACATGTAGCTTCTACAAGTTTTAATCTAGCATTTTTAACAGCCATATCTTCTGTAGCCATTATATTATGAGCATTATAGAATTTATTGAAAGCTTTAGCAACATCAATTATATATCTTGTAACAATTGATGGTTCTAATTTATCTATAGCCACTAAAACTTCTTCTTTTAAATTTCCTAAAACCTTAACAAGATTAAATTCCTCTTGTGAATTTAGTGCTGCAAAATTAACTTCTCCCTGAACTTCTCCAGCACGTCTTAATATACTCTTTCCTCTTGCATAAGTATATTGAACATATGGTCCTGTTTCTCCTTCAAAATTTAACATTTCATTCCAATTAAATACTATATCTTTTTCTCTCTTGTTCTTTAAATAAGTAAATATAATAGCTCCTATACCTACTTTTTTAGCTACTTCTTCTTTATTTTTAAGTTCTGGATTTTTTTCATTAATAACTTCTAATGTTTTTGATACTGATTCATTTAATAAATCTTCTAAGAATATAACTTGACCTTTTCTTGTTGAAAGCTTTTTATCTGCAAATCTAACAAGTCCAAATGCTACGTGTTTGCAATCATCAGCCCAATTATATCCCATTTTTTCTATTGTTTTAAATACTTGTTTAAAGTGTAGTGATTGGTCTGAACCAACTACATATATACTCTTATGAAAATCATAATTTTTCTTTCTATAAAAAGCTGCTGCAAGGTCACGAGTTGCATATATTGTAGCTCCATCACCTTTAACAATTATACATGGAGGTATATTTTCATCATCCATCATTACAACTTTAGCTCCATTACTTTCAACAAGTATTCCTTTTTCATCTATTTCTTTTATTACAGAATCCATCTTATCATTATAGAAACTTTCTCCAGCATATGAATCAAACTTAACTCCTAAAAGTTCATATACCTTTTTAAATTCTTTTAAACTTAAGTTTTTAAATCTTTCCCATAATTCAACTTCTTCTTTTTCACCATCTTCAAGTTTTTTAAAATACATTCTTCCTTCATCTTCAAGAGATGGATCTTTTTCTGCTTCATCATGGAATTTAACGTAAATTCTTAGTAATTCTTTTATTGGATCTTTTTCTAATGCATCTTCATCAACCCATCTTTTATATGCAGAAATAAGCTTACCAAATTGTGTTCCCCAATCTCCTAAATGGTTTATTCCTATAGAATTGTATCCTTCAAAATTTAACATTCTATACAAAGAATTTCCTATAGCTGTACTAAATAAGTGTCCAACGTGAAATGGTTTAGCTATGTTAGGTGATGAATAATCTATAGTAACATTTTTACCTTTTCCTTCTTCTGAAGAACCGTATCTTTCTCCTTCTTCTATCACTTTATTTAAAGTATCTTTTACAAAAGATCCTTTATCCATAAAAAAGTTTAAGTATGGCCCTAATGCTACAACTTTTTCAAAACCTTCGTTATTTATTTTTGAACTTAATTCTTCAGCTATCATATTAGGAGCTTTTCTAAAAGCTTTAGCTAATTGAAAGCAAGGAAAGGCATAATCCCCCATATCTGACTTTGGAGGTATTTCTATAAGACCTTCTATTGTATTTAAATCTAACTCTACATTTTCCTTAATTCTTTCAGCTATAATTTTTTTATAATCCATATGTAAATTTCCTCCTCATTTTAATTATGTACATTTTCTCATATATAAAACATTAATATAATAAAAAATCCGCCTCTACAAAATATAGAGACGGGTATATCCGCGGTACCACTCTAGTTGACTAATTAAGTCCTCTTTAAAACTTTATCGCAGTCAACGGCTCACCTCATTATATTTTAATAATTTTATAATACAACTTAGTAGCTTCTCTAAGGTTCTTTTCTCTAAATAAAATATTACAGAACTCACACCATCTTCTGCTCGCTTTAATATCTTAAAAAGATACTCTCCTCTTCATTGAATTTTATCATAATATTATGTTCACAGAACATTATATTATTACTTTTTTATATTTGTCAAGATATATAATATTTATGATTTGTATATTATAATTTAGTAGATTCTCTCCAATTAATATTACATTCTAAAACCTTTACACTATTTTCATTGATTTTTTCCTCTATTTTTTCTATCAAAAGTTCACCTGCTATTTTACCTTCATTATAGGTTGGTTGTTCTATTGCAGATACAGTAGGATAAGTTAACTCTTGCCATCCCCAATCATCAAATCCAATAACCCCTATTGGATCTGGCATAGACCACCCTTTTTCTTTTGCTAATTTAAATACCATCTGCAATATCCTTCCATTACATGCAAATAATAATGTCTTTTTTGAAAAATCTATATTTCTTATTAATTTATTATAAACTTCTTCTTCATTAATAGGAGATGCAAAAGTTTGTATTGAATATGACTTTCCATGCTTGGATAATGTTTCACAAAAACTATTAGCTCTCTCCATACGTGGACCTAGCAATTGAATACTTTCTGAAACAAAAACAAACTCTTCATATCCTTTATTAATTAGCTCTTCTATAGCTTCTGATGTAACTTCATAGTTATTAGTTTTTACAAATATACCTTTGAAATTTTCAAAAACACTATCTAATAATACAATGTTATGTCCATCATCAACTAAATTTTCAATAACATCTCTTGATTCCATAGTTGGTTGTATTATAAATCCATCTACTCTTACATCAAACATTTTATTCACATAAACTTTTTCAAGTTTTGGATCAAAATTAGTACTTCCAACAACTATTTGATAATTATTTTTTCTTGCAATATCATCTATTCCTTTTACAATATAACTACTAAAAGGATTACTTATATCTGCAACTATAACTCCAAGTAAATTTGTTCTTTTTAGCTTTAAGGAACGAGCTACCGTACTTGGGCTATATCCTATCTCATCAATAACTTTTTTTATTCTGCTTTGAGTTTCTGCTGACATTTTTTCATATCGTCCATTTAAATAAAATGATACTGTGGTTTTTGATACATCCGCTTTTTCAGCTACTTCACTAATTGTTACTCTGGATTTTCGCTTTTTATTAACCATATTTAATCCTTTCCTTAAACTTGTTACTTATTAATAAAATTATACTAATTGAATTCTTAACTTTCAAGTTAGCAATGCTATATGTATAGTTGTTACCCCATGCTATACATATGAAAAATGTTAGAAAATTAAACTTACAATAATTTTCTAACATTTTAATAATTAATGTATATTTTTAGTTTTCGTAACAATTCAAGTATATTCATCTTTGAATATTAAATCCTTCATTTTTAGCCATACATTCTATTTCATCTATATTAGTTATTATATTTGCATCTCCCGGTATAGTGTGTTTTATTACAGATGAAGCTATTCCAAAATTAATAGCTTCATCAATTGATTTATTATTTACTAGTTTGTATAATACCCCTGCAGCAAAGGAATCTCCAGCCCCTACCCTATCTAATATATCAAAGGTATATTCTTTAGATGTTACTATTTTTTCTCCATTTGATCCTATAGCTATTAAAGAATTTTTAGATACTGATTTATTTTCTCTTAATGTAGTTACTATATTTTCAACATTAAATTCCTTATGCATATACTCAAAACATTTTTGAAAATACTCATAATCTATATTTTTACTATATTCAAAAGGTTTATAATAATCTTTTATATCCTTATCTATCCATCCAAAACATATATAACTATCTTTTATTAACTCTTTCATTATACTTACAAATTTTGAATAATCACAAAGCTTATTCCTATAATTTAAATCTATACTAATCTTTACATCATATTTTTTCGCTACTTCTATAGCTCTTTTAGTTAAACTTAAACATTTTTTACTCAAAACCGGTGTTATGCCTGATATATGAAAAAAATCTGCATCTTTAAATATATCATGAAAATTGAAATCATTTACATTAACATTACTAATAGCAGAATTATATCTATCATATATCACTCTAGAGGGTCTTATTGATACTCCTTTTTCTAGAAAATAAATTCCTAATCTATCTCCCTTTAAAAGAACATATGATGTATCAACTCTATTTTCATTTAAATATCGTATAGCCTTTTTTCCAAGATCATTTTTAGGAACTTGGCTTACATAATAGGTATCAATACCAAAATTACTTAAGGCCACTGCAACATTTGCCTCTGCTCCTCCATAATATGCATTAAAGGATTGTGCTTGTACAATTCTATTATTATTTTCAGGAGTAAGTCTTAGCATTATCTCCCCCATTGTAACTACTTTCTTTTTCATTTTCATATATGTCACCTAATTTCTTGCTTGTTTAACTTCTTCTACAAACTTTTTAGCTGTCTCTGTTATAAGCTTATAATTTCCAGTTTTAGCTCCTGAGGTTAAGCTTCCTCCAACCCCAACTGCTACACAACCATTTTTTATCCACTCCTTAACATTATCTAAAGATACTCCACCTGTTGGCATTATTGAAACTTGAGGTATAGGATCTTTTATAGCTTTTATTATAGATGGTCCATAAGCACTTCCTGGAAATAATTTAACAATATCCACCCCTGCTTCCATGGCTCTAATGATTTCAGTTATAGTCATACAACCTGCCATGTATGGTATTTGATATCTATTACACAATTTTGCTGTTTCCAAGTCAAATGATGGACTAACTATATACTCAGCTCCGTTTAAAATAGCAACTCTAGCTGTTTCACTATCTAATACTGTTCCTGCTCCTACTATTAATTTATTACTAGGGAACTTATCTTTAAGTTCCCTAATAACTTTATCTGCATCTTTAACAGTAAATGTTACTTCTATAGCTGGAATGCCCCCCTCAATACAGGACTCTGATATCTTTATTGCCTCTTTTTTAGAGTTTGCTCTAATTACAGCAACAACCCCAATATCAACTATTCTCTCTAATATGTCTATTTTTTTTATCATATACATTCCTTCTTTACTATCTTACTAACCAGCCACCATCTACAGCTAATATATGTCCATTCATATAATCTGCTGCCTTACTACATAAGAAAACCATTGCTCCCATTAAATCAAATGGTTTACCCCATTTACCTGCTGGAATTCTTGATAATATTTCTGCATTTCTTTCTTTATCAGCTCTTATAGGTGCTGTATTTGCAGTTTCTATATATCCTGGTGCTATTGCATTTACTTGTATATTTTTGCTACCTAGTTCATTAGCAAATGCTTTTGTTAGTCCTGCAACAGCATGTTTACTTGCTGTATATGGTGGAACAAATTTTCCTCCTTGAAATGCAAGCATTGAAGCTACATTTATTATTTTTCCATATCCCTGTTTATCCATAATTTTAGCTACAGCTTGACTTAAATGATATACAGCATTTATATTTATATCCATAACTTTATCCCAGTCTTCATCTTTATACTCAAGAAGAGGAGTTCTTATTATTGTACCTGCATTATTTATTAAAACATCTATTTTTCCATAGGCTTTCATACAACCATCTACAACTTTGTCTATATTTTCTCTCTTAGTTAAATCTACTTGAATAAATTGAACTTTTCTTCCTTCAGCTTCTATTGCTTTTCTTGTATCATCCCAATCAGTATCATAAGTTGGAATGTATAAATCAGCTCCTGCCTTAGCTAAGGCTACTGAATATCCTTGACCAAGTCCAGTATTTCCTCCTGTAACTATAACTACTTTATTCTTTAATGAAAAGAAGTCCATTGAAAATTCATTTAATGAGCAATCCAATTCATATTCACCTCTAAATCTTATTTTTTATTACTTTAAATATATTAACTATTTTAAATCTTGCATTTTTACATGATCCATATCATCAAATGTCTGATTTTCCCCACACATTCCCCAAATAAATGTATAGCTTGCAGTACCTACCCCTGAATGTATTGACCAGCTTGGAGATATAGTAGCTTCTTCGTTTTTCATTACTATATGTCTAGTTTCTTGAGGTTCTCCCATTAGGTGGAATACTCTTGTATCCTCGTCCATATCAAAATAGAAATAAACTTCCATTCTTCTTTCATGAGTATGACATGGCATTGTATTCCATACATTTCCTGGTTCAAGTACTGTCATTCCCATTAATAATTGGCAACTTTCACATACTGCTGGATGAACATATTGATATATAGTTCTTTTGTTTACGTTTTCTTGTTCTCCACATTGTACAGGATTTGCATTTTCTATATCTATTTTTACTATTGGATAACTTCTATGTGCTGGCACAGAATTTATATAAAATTTAGCTGGATTACTGTTATCTTTAGATTTAAACTTAACTTCTTTTATTCCCATTCCTATATATAATCCATCTCTTTTTTTCATTTCATATTCAGAACCATCAAGTATTATACTTCCTTCTCCTCCAACATTTATTACTCCCATTTCTCTTCTTTGTAGGAAGAAGTCAACTCCCATTTCTTTTCCTGCTGCTAAAGATAACTCTCCATCTATAGGCATTGCTCCACCAAAAACAATTCTATCAACATGACTATAAGTTAAAGATATTTCGTCTTTCTTAAATATGTTTTCTACATGATAATATTTTCTAAGTTCCTCTGTAGTATACTTCTTTGAATCTTCTGGATGATTAGCATATCTTATATCCACAACAACTCTCCCCCTTATAATACTAAGTAAATCATATTAGTAAATCGATTTACTCTATTGAAACTTATTACTTTCTTACTACAATGCAATGATATCATAACCCCTCCAAGAAATCAATTACTTTTTTAGTTTTTTTATCCATTTATAAAATCCTATATAACTTTAATTTGTATTTTAAAGTTATATAGGATTTCTATTTATATTCCAAGTAATATACATGCTATACTAAAATATATAATTAAAGCTACTGCATCTACCATAGTAGTTATAAGTGGACTTGCCATTATTGCAGGGTCTACCTTAAGTTTTTGTGCAATGATAGGTAACATACCCCCTACAAATTTAGCTAAAATTACAGTAAAAAATAAACTTATACATACTGTTAGAGCTATAAAAATACTAACTTTATCTATATAATATATTCTTATAAAATTTATACTAGATAAAGCTATTCCAACAATAAACCCTACCCTTAATTCTTTCCATATAACTTTAAATATATCATTTAATTTAATTTCACCTAAAGCAAGACCTCTAATAATAAGTGTTGAAGATTGTGAACCTGCATTGCCACCAGTATCCATTAACATAGGAATAAATGATGCTAATACAACTACAGACTGAAGTACATTTTCAAACTTTCTTATTATATTACCAGTAAAAATAGCAGATATCATAAGTACTAATAACCATACTATTCGATTTTTTGCAAGTACAAATACACTAGTTTTTAAGTACTCCTCTTCTGATGGTTCCATTGCCGCCATCTTTTGAATATCTTCTGTATTCTCCTGTTCTATAATATCTACAACATCATCTATAGTAACAATCCCCACAAGTCTACACTCTTTATCTACAATTGGCATAGTAACTATATCATATTTTTTAAATAATATTGCTATTTTTTCTTGATCATCAGTAGTATGAGCATATATAACTTTTGTTTCCATTATATCTTCTACTATATCATTTTCTTCACTTAATATTAAATTTCTAATTGATACAACACCCTCTAATTTCCTATCCTTATTAATTATATAACATGTATGGATTGTCCTTTTATCTATTCCAGTTTCTCTTATATGTGCAATAGCCTCTTTCACTGTCATATTTCTTCTTAAATCCACATATTCTATAGTCATTATACTTCCAGCTGAATCTTGTGGATAATTCAAAAATTGATTTATAAGTTGTCTTTTTTCTTCATCAGTATTTATTAAAATCTTATTAACTACATTTGATGGCATTTCCTCTAAAAGATCAATAGTATCATCAAAAAACAAATCTTCTATAATATTTTTAATTTCCTTATCTGTAATAGATTCTATAATATATTGTTGTAATTCATTAGATATATATGAAAATACATCTGATGCCATATCTTTTGGAAGTATTCTAAATACTATTAGCAATTTTTGGTTATCCAAATTTTCCATAAATTCTGCTATATCTACTACATTCATTTTTGAAAGATAATTTCTAGCTTCTGCATAGCTATTTTTATTAATTAGATTTAATATTAACTCTTTCATTTTGTGACCCTCCTATGTTTCTACGAAAGCCACAACCCTAAGTATGATAGTTATGGCTTTTGAAGTTTTAATAAAATCTTTCATATGCCTCTTGGGTAAAGGACTAGACTCCACAACTATCACCTCCATTAAAATTTACTTTCTAAACTTAATAAAAATATTAACACTTATAATACTTAAATCTACATAATATTATTAACTTCATTATATATACCAAGTATTATTTTGTAAATATTGTATTCAAATATAAATTATACAATACTAATTTTTAATACTTTTCCTTACTCTATTATATAATATGTGTTTTTGTATAATATAGTGTTTTCGTTCTATATTTATGTAATTTCTGAATAAAAATAATAAATTTGATTAATATAAGATATGTATCTAATTATTTACACTATCTATCTTTATATTACTTTTATATAATATAATAATATATGCTAATTTTTTTAAAATTCTGCCTAATCTATTTGATTACGACAGATAAATTTAACTATTAATTAACTATGTGAGCATTGAGAGGAGATTTGTATGTTAAAAAATATAAAATTTCACACTATAGGATCTTTAATTTTAATTCTATTTACAATTACTTTATGCTATAACTATAAAAATACTAAAACTCAATATTTATCAAATTTCAATTACAACACAAATACATATATGTCACCAAATTTTAATAATTTTCTATATAATAATTTACATAATATAAACATAGAAACATTAAATAGTTCATCTAATATATATCCTTATGATAAATTTTGTAAAATGCAATTTTTTAGTGATACTAATAAAAATAGTATATATCCTAGTAGGATTAGATATTCTAGAGGGGGTATACCTCCTCTAAATGACTTATATAAACCCTCTACTATTAATACTTCAAAACAACAAGTTGAATTATTAGATTGGAATACTGCAAAAAAAATATTTAAAAGAGATTCTAAAGCTAAAGTCATAGACGTATATACTCATAAAAGCTTTAATGTTCAAAGGACTATGGGAACAAATCATGCCGATACAGAAACTTTAACAAAAAAAGATACTAAAATACTTAAAGAAATCTGGGGTGGATTTTCATGGACTAGAAGACCTGTTATTGTAGAAATCAATGGACGTCGCCTAGCTGCCTCCATGAGTGCTATGCCTCATGCTGGACTTGATTCATCTCCAGCCTTTGTAATGATTAATAATCGTTCAGCTGGATTTGGAAGAGGACAAAATTTAGATGTTATTAAAAATAATAATATGGATGGTCATTTTGATATACACTTTTTAAACAGTACAAGACATATGGACGGTAAAAAAGATCCTCAACATCAAAATGCAATTTTAGTTGCATCAAAATCACATTAATATAAAAAATGCTCCCTTATAAAATAAGTGAGCATTTTTTATATTATATTAATTTTCTTCTGTTTTAACTTCTTCTTTTTTAACTTCCTCTTTTTTTACCGGAGCTGCTTTCTTTACCGGCTTACGGAAGTTTTGTATAGCTTTTGTTGGACATTTCATAGCACATAGTCCACAGTTTACACACTTACTGTAGTCAATTACTGGCAAGTTATTTTCCATAGTAATAGCTTCTTTTGGACATGCTTTAGCACAAAGTCCACATCCTATACATCCTGTAGAACAGATATTTTTAACATCTAATCCTCTATCATGAGAATTACATGAAACAAAGACTAATTGTTTTTGAGGAACTAAATCAATAACTCCTTTTGGACATGTAGATACACAAGCTCCACAAGCAACACATTTGTCTTTATTAACTTTAGCAATACCATCAACTATTTCAATTGCATCAAATTTACATGCACTAACACAGCTTCCGTATCCTAAACATCCAAAGCTACAAGATTTATCTCCAGCTCCTGGAACGTTCATAGCTTCTCTACAATCTTTTATTCCATAATAGCTATATTTGTTCTTAGCATTTTCACAAGTACCTTGACATTTAACATATGCAACCTTAGGTTCTGAACTTTCAGCTTCAACACCCATAACAGATGCTATTTTAGCTGCTGCTTCAGCTCCTCCAATTGGACAACAATTTGTTGGTGCTGCACCACTTGCTACTGCTTCAGCATAAGCATCACATCCAGCAAAACCACAACCACCACAGTTTGCTCCTGGAAGACAATCTCTTACTAGAGGTACCTTTGGATCAACAGGTACTGCAAATTTCTTAGACGCATAACCTAAAATTAAACCGAATAAAAGTCCAAGTCCGCCTAAGCTAAGTACAGGATATAATATATCATTCATTTGAAATCCCCCCTCCTTATACTAAGCCTGAGAAGCCAAGGAACGCAATTGCCATTAATCCTGCTGTGATTAATGCTGATGGTAATCCTTTTACCGCTTCTGGCATTTTATCATTTGCTTCCATTCTTTCTCTAAGACCTGCAAGTAAAACTATTGAAAGCATCCATCCAAGTCCTGAAGCAAGTCCTGATATTAATGAATAAAGTAAATTATATTTAGTATTCATATTTATAATAACTGCACCTAATATTGCACAGTTTGTAGTTATTAGTGGTAAGAAGATACCTAGTGCTTTATAAAGCTCTGGCATTACCTTCTTTAAAACCATCTCAACAAATTGAACTAATGCTGCTATAACTAAAATAAATGCTATAGTTGACATATATTCAATGTGTCTTGGTTTAAGTATAAGTTCTAATACTATATAAGAAATTACTGAAGCTAGCGTCATAACAAAAGTAACTGCCATACCCATACCTTTTGCAGTTTCAACTTTTTTAGAAACTCCAAGGAAAGCACAGATACCTAGGAACTTAGAAAGAACCATGTTATTTACTAGTAATGATGCTATGACTAACGTAAATATACCCATTATCTATTTCACCCTTTCCTCTTCTATTTTAATTTACTTTTTCTGATTTTTCTTTGATTTACAATTGCCATCATTATTCCAAGAGTTATAAATGCTCCTGGTGCAAGAACAAATATTAAAGCTGGATCTACCGCTTTTGGTATTACTTGTATTGTTTTGATTCCGTCTAATATTTTTCCTGTTCCTAAAAGTTCTCTAACAAATCCTATGATTCCTAGAGATAAAGTAAATCCAAGTCCTTGTCCAAGGCCATCAAAAATAGAAGATATAGGACCATTTTTTGAAGCGTATGATTCTGCACGTCCTAATATAACACAGTTAACAACTATAAGTGGTATAAACATACCTAGTGATTTATTTAGTTCAGGTACAAATCCAGCTAACATAAATTGAAGTAATGTAACAAAAGCTGCTATAACAACTATGAATGCAGGTATACGAACTTTATCTGGAATAAATTTTCTAAGTAGTGATATAACGAAGTTGGCTCCCATAAGTACTACAGTAGATGCAAGACCCATACCTACACCATTTTTAAAACTAGATGTAACAGCAAGTGTAGGACACATAGCTAGAACTTGTACGAATATTACATTTTCATTAAATATTCCATTTTTTAATCTTTCCCATATAACTCCCATTATTTTTGACCTCCTTTCAATTCTTTATTATAAAACTCAACTGCATCATTTACTCCTTTAGTTACGGCATTTGATGTAATAGTAGCACCTGTTATTGCTTCTATTTCATTATCCGCTGAAGGTTTTGTTTTAACAACTTTTAAAGATTTTTCAATTGATTTTTTATCATATTGTCCTGAAAATTCTTTTTCTGGAGCTTTAGCACCAAGACCTGGTGTTTCATTATGTGCAAGTACCTTTATTCCACCTATTTTTCCATCTTTATTGATACCTACCATCATTAATATTTCTCCACCATAACCTTTTGTTCCAACTTTTATTGCATATCCTTCTCCATCTGCTTTATTTACTTCTTTAACAGAACCATTTTCATCTAACTTCATGTCAAATTTTTCTCCATCATTAGGAGTTACTGATGCTATCTTAGTAAAGTTAGTAGCTGATGGTAAAACTTCTTTCATTGCATCATTATTTGTTTTTATTTCTTGTTGTTTAATTGGAGTTAAAGTAACTTTATGAGCCCATCCTAAAACAAGTCCTGCAATTGCAGTAATAATTAATAGCTTAAATCCTAACATCAATGTTTCCATAGTGCTATTTTTGTTTTCCATTTATTTCGCCTCCCCAGTTCCAAAGGTTCTAGGTCTTACATACTTATCTATTAGAGGTACTACTAAATTCATTATAAGAATTGAGTAAGAACATCCTTCTGGATATCCTCCAAATTTACGTATAATCATAGCTAAGAATCCTGCTGCTATAGCAAAAATTATTTGTCCTTTTTTAGTCATTGGTGAAGTTGTATAGTCGGTAGCCATAAATATACCACCAAGCATAACACCACCAACCATAATTTCATATAAACCAGCCATAGCTCCCATATCTCCTCTTCCGAAGATAGCTCCAAGTACAGCTACAGTTCCTATATAAAATACTGGTATATGCCAAGTTATAACTCTTCTATATAATAGGTAAGCAAATCCTATAAGTAATGCAAGTGCTGATGTTTCACCTATACATCCTCCAACTTGACCTAAGAAAGCCTGTGTAAGTGAAGGTAAATGTCCGCCAGTTGCTTCAACTCCTTTTAACATAGCAAGAGGTGTAGCCCCTGTAGTTCCATCAACTGGATTTGTCCATGTTGTCATAGCAACTGGATAGCATGCAAGTAAGAATGCTCTTCCTGCAAGTGCTGGATTTACGATATTTTGTCCAATACCTCCAAATAAAGATTTAACAACTATCATAGTAAATACTGATCCAACAACAACCATCCATAATGGTAATGTTGGTGGAACGTTAAAAGCAAGTAAAAGACCTGTTACAACTGCACTTAAATCTTTTATTGTATTTGGTGTTTTAGCAAGTTTGCACCATACCCACTCTGAAGCAACACAAGATATAACTGCTGTAAGAATTACTAAAAATGCTCTTAATCCGAAGAAATATATTCCTGCTGCAGTAGCTGGTAATAATGCAATAATTACATCTCTCATAATTGATTGAACTGAACTATTGTCACGAATATGAGGAGATGATGATACTGTATACATTGTTTCAGCCATTGTCATTTCACTCCTTATTTATTTTTTTCTTTTATTTGCAAGTACTGTTCTCTTTGAAGTACGGATTGATTGAATTAGATGACGTTTCGCTGGACATACAAATGTACATGAACCACATTCTATACAATCTAAACCATGATTTGCTTCAAATTCTTCGTACTCGTTTCTTCTTCCAACTGAATCAAGTGTTGATGGTATTAAGAACATAGGACATGCTTTAACACATCTTCCACATCTAATACAGCTTGACTCATCTGGTAAAACTGCTTGTTTTTCTGTTAAACAAAGTATTCCTGATGATCCCTTAATTACAGGTACATCTAATGTAGATACAGCCATACCCATCATTGGTCCACCTGAAATAACTTTAACTGGATCTTCTTTAAAACCATCACAAGCTTCTACTAGTTCTCTGTAAGACATACCTAATCTTACTCTTAAGTTTTTAGGATTCTTAACAGCTTCACCTGTTACAGTTACAACTCTTGATATAGTAGGTCTTCCATTTACAACTGCATTATAAACTTCTCTTACAGTATTAACATTTTGAACTATACAACCTGCATCTGCTGGAAGTTTTCCTGAAGGTACTTCTCTTTTCATTACAGAGTAAATTAATTGTTTTTCTGCACCTTGAGGATACTTAGTTTTTAATGCCTTAACTTCTATATTTGCAATATCCTTTGTGGCATTTCTTAATGCTTCAATAGCATTCTTTTTATTATCTTCTATACCAATGTAACCTTTTGCATTTGGATGCATATGAAGTATTATCTTAAGTCCTTCTACTATCATATTTGTTTCCTCAAGCATTAATCTGTGGTCACATGTTAAATAAGGTTCACACTCTGCACCATTTAATATAATTGCATCAATATTTTTATCTGGTGGTGGAGCAAGTTTTACATTTGTTGGGAAAGTAGCTCCTCCCATACCAACTACACCAGCTTCTTTAACAAGCTCTACGATTTCTTCTTTAGTCATCTCAGTGTAGTCTTTTGGTTTTGTAAATTCAACCTCTTCATATTGTCCATCATTTTCAACTATTACAGCAAGTGACTTTGTTCCTGAAGCTAATAGTACAGATTTTACATCTTTAACTGTACCAGATACACTACTGTGAATGTTAGCAGAAATAAACCCATTAGCTTGACCTATCTTTTGTCCAACTAATACTCTATCTCCCTTTTTAACTAAACATTCAGCTGGTGCTCCTATATGTTGAGACATAGGAAACACTAATAGTTCTTTTGGATCTAAGTCTTCAATAGCTTTATTTTCGGTAAGATATTTACCATGAGGTGGATGGACACCTCTTTTAAAAGTTAAAAGTTCCATATAAATCCTCCTATCTTTACTTAAATTTAATACTAAGTGTGTAGCAGTGCATGAAATTTGTATAGAAAATAAAATCTCAATACAAAAATTCATAAAACTTAAGAATTTTTAATTTAAAATTATAGTTATACATTAAATTTATTAAAATTATCTTCGTTATAACTATATACTTTATCAAGTTTCAAAAAAATACAATTATTTTTACAAAATACAAAATAACATAATATATAATAACACAATCTATTAGGCTTGTGCTACATTATGTAAAATTTATTTTGACAAATTTTTCACTTTCTTTTTCTTGAATTTTTGTAAATTTTTATAATTTTTATAACTATATTCATAAAACTTATAATATATTTTTTATTATCACAAAGCAAAATTTCACACATTAGTATTTTTTAACATATACTCTAAACTATACATTATATACATATATAAAATAATTTAACTATTATATGTACTTTTTAAGATATTTTAAAATGTAAATTATACTTAATATATAGTTAATCATCCGTCAATGTATATATTACATAATAGCACATAATACCACATAATACCACATATTTATTAATTCACAAAATATTAAAAGAGGTCTATCTTTTCAGAATTATTGTACTTATATATTTTTTTAATTTTTTAGTTTTTTTTGAAAGATTAATAATTAATATATTTAATTTTTAGTAAATCTTTGTAGTTTTATTTAGTAATTTCTGAAAAAAACACAGCTATTATTTTAAGCATGAAATTTCTCCTTCATTAAATTTCATGCTTACATTATTTTGGAGCATTTTGTGTGAATACCTTTGAAATGTCAACTAAATTTTATATTTCACTACTACAGGCTTTAAATATCTATAATTATGAAAAATTGCCCTTTGAGTGTTATTTATATTTATGCTACTATTAATGAAAAATAAAGAAGTTACGTTTTTAATGAATACTTTAAGCGTTATTTTAATGCTATTTTAAATATATTTTAAGAGGAGAATTTTTATGAAAAATTTATTTAGAGATATAAGCTTACTTGTTATAGGTTGTCTTATATACTCCCTTTATATTTCCGTTCTTTTAGTTCCCAATAATATTGGTACAGGCGGTCTTACTGGAATATCATTAGGATTAAAACACATTTTTAATCTTCCAATAGGCTTAACAACCCTTTGTTTGAATATTCCTCTATTTATTTTTGGATATAGTTTACTAGGTAGAAGTTTTGCAATTAAAAGTGGTATTATAGTAATAATTTCTTCATTTATGATAGATTTTATGAACTCTACATTTCATTTTAAACCTATAGGTGATTTACTAACTGCTACTATATTTACAGGAGTAATTTCAGGATTATCAATGGCTGTATTATTCATGGGTGGAGCTTCAACTGGGGGACTTGATATATCTGGGAAAATGATAAAACACAAGTTTCCGTCATTACCTTTAACTAAAGTTTTGCTGTTCCAAGACATTTTAGTATATATATTTTTATCATTAACATTAGGACCTCATTCAGTAATGTATGCAATTATTATGAGTTTTGTAAGATCTAAAACTATTGATGCTGTACAAGAAGGTATTGCATCTTCAAGACAATGTATTATAATTTCAGAAAATCCTGAGCCTATTATAGAATCAATAAAAACAAAATTAGGTAGAGGTGTTACCCTTTTAGATGCTTATGGATGCTATTCTCATACAGATAAAAAATTTATATATGTTGTAGTGCAAAAAATACAGCTTAACTCTTTGAAATCTATAGTAAATAGCATTGATCCACGTGCTTTTGTAACGGTTTCATCAGTAAATGACATTCAAGGGAATTTTAAACAAAAATCACTTTCAATACAATAGTTTTAAAATAAAGAAATCCAACCTATTCAGAACCATGAATAAGTTGGATTTCTATTTTACATTGTCACAAATAAATGAATGTATAACTGCAAAGTATTCTCTAAGATAATAATTAGGTGCCGATGATAAATAACCTTTTGATGGTACTGAACATACATTTATTCCTATTCTTTTTGCTAAAAACTCTGCTCTAAACATATGAAAATCTGTTGTAACTACACACACTGATGGAATATTCTCTTTTTCTCTTTGCTTTAGTATTTCTAAAGAATACTTAAAGTTTTCTGCAGTACTTCTTGACTTTTCTTCTTTTATAATTTGATTATTGTTTACACCATTTTTTACTAAGTATCTTTTCATTGCTTCTGCTTCTGTAATTAGCTCACCAGGTCCTTTCCCCCCTGATACAATTATTTTTGTATTTGGATATTTTTTTAAATAATCTAATGTAGCATCCATTCTTTTCTTTAATATTAATGACATATAATCTCCATGAACAGCTGCTCCTAATACAATTATATATTTTTTTTCATCAGCTGGTTTAGGTATTCCTGCATAAATTATTATTCCTTCTATAATAATAAATGAACTTAAACCTATACACATGAAAAACATTATAACTCTTTTTACTTTAATATTTATTTTTTTATAAAATTTTAGAATTTTATCTTTAAATCTTTGAAATACTATAATGGAAATACCTAATAATAACCAAATAATATGAAATCCTATTATCCCCGAAAATCTTCCTAAGCCTAAGTAATATAAAATGCTTATTATTGCTGCTAAATAACCCAATTTACATTTTATGTATTTCAATTTTAAAATCCCTTCTTCCATATTTAAGTTTTATAAAAAATTAAATCATTGTATTTACTACAATACTATCAAATACTTAATTATAAAAAGATACAAATAAGTTAATTTATATATAATAATATTACATTATAACATATATTGAAAAATTATATTAAAGAACATAATTTTCATTCAAAAAACTTATTGACAATTTATATTAAGAAAAGCTAGTTTTTTTATATTTTTATATAAAAATCAATAGTTTTTTTGTTTTTTAATATTATATTTTATTTAAAAAAGACATACCAAATCATACTTTGGCATTAAGTAAATTATTTCCAATTAGTTAATTACGTGTTAAAATCTTATTATACCTTATTTGAATAAATTCAATAAATTAGTACATAATTCATTAATAGGATGGAGGTGCTTATTATTAATACTAAAACATTTTTAGGAATTATGTTTTCAAAATTTATTATGAACCTTTCAAATTTACTATATAAAGGCGGTACAAATTTTCCAGGTAAAGTAGCTTTAAAATTTGATAAAAATATATTAAATACACTGTCAAAAAATTATAAAGTTATTTTAGTTACTGGAACTAATGGCAAAACCACCACTACTAGTATGATTTATAATATACTAAAAAATAATAATTTTGATGTTATAACAAATGATACAGGTGCAAATATGTATACAGGAATTATATCTTGCTTTATTAAAAATTTTAAATTCTTTACTAATTCTAAAATTAAATATTGTGTTTTGGAAGTAGATGAAGCAAATGTAAAATATATTACTGAATACATACATCCTGAAATAATAACAATTACTAATTTATTTAGAGATCAATTAGACAGATATGGCGAAGTTTACTCAACTTTAAATAAAATTTTAGATGGAATACATAAGTCTCCTGACTCTATTTTAGTCTTAAATGGCGATGACTCATTATTTGGAAATTTAACTATTAAAAATAAACCATTATATTATGGATTTGATTGTCCTATTAATAATGTAAGTCAGCCTCCTTTAAATGCCGATGCTAAATTTTGTAAAATATGCAAATACCCTTATGAATATAACTTTATAACCTATAACCACCTTGGTGATTTTTATTGTCCAAATTGTGGATATAAAAGACCAAATCTAACTTATTCTATTAGTAACATAATTAATTTATCCTCTAATGGCTCTACAGTAAAAATTAATAATAAAGATTATTATATAAATCAAGCAGGTACTTATAACATTTATAATGCTCTTTGTGCATTTTCAGTAAGTAAAATACTAGGGGTTTCAGATTCTATTATATGTGATACTTTTAAAAATCTACAAAGTAGTTTTGGAAGACAAGAATTAATAAAAATTAATAATAAGAACCTTAAGATAATCCTAGTAAAAAATCCAGCTGGATTTGATGAAGCTTTAAAATCTATAAAACTTGATGATAAAAATAAAAGCATAGCTTTACTCTTAAATGACAATTATGCAGATGGTAAAGATGTTTCTTGGATATGGGATGTTGATTTTGAAGACTTAAATAATAATAATATCCATAATATTATGGTATCAGGTATAAGATTATATGATATGAGTATAAGATTAAAAGTAGCAGGATTCCATGAAGACTTGTTTTGCATATGTCATAATTACGAAACTCTTTTAAATAATATAGAGAGTTGTAATGATTCCATGATATATCTTTTAGCTACTTATACAGCTATGACAAGTTTTAGAAAATTTTTAAATAATAAAGGATATATAAAAAAATTATGGTGAGGTGATATTTTGGAACTTAATATCTGTCATATGTATCCTGATCTTCTTAACGTTTACGGCGATGTAGGAAATATATTAATATTAAGATATAGAGCTAAAAATAGAGGTATCAAAACTAATGTATTTAATGTATCCATTAAGGATAAATTTGACCCTAAAAAATATGATATTGTATTTTTTGGAGGTGGTCAGGATTATGAACAATCTATAGTCTCTAATGACTTAAAGAAAAATAAAAAATCTAGCATTATTGAATATATAGAATCAAATAAAGTATTTTTATCTGTATGTGGTGGATACCAATTACTTGGAAAATATTATGTAACTCCATCTGGTGAAGAAATAGAAGGATTAAGTGCCTTAGATATATATACAACCTCTGGAGAGAAAAGATTTATAGGAAATACCGTAATATATAACAAAGACTTTAAAGAAACTTATGTAGGATTTGAAAATCATTCTGGGAAGACATATATTGGATCCTTAAAACCTCTTGGTAAAGTTCTTTTAGGATTTGGAAATAATGGTGAAGATAATTCCGAAGGATGTATATATAAAAATACTTTTTGTACTTATTTTCATGGATCATTACTTTCAAAAAACCCTGAATTAGCTGATAGGTTAATTTCTTTATCTCTAAAAAATAAATATGGTAAATTCTCATTGCCTAAATTAGATGATACTTATGAATTAAGAGCAAAAGAATTTATAATTAAGCGAGAACTTAGTTAGCTATCACCTACTACAGTATCTTATAAATTCCCTCTCATAAAATTTTTAAGATACTGTAGTATTTTTTTAGTTATAGCTTCTTTTGCAATGACATTGCAAGAGTAAAATACTTTAAGGATTCCTTAATGGATCCTATATTGTAATACATTTCCCCCATTATCATATATCTATCATATATCTCTTTTTTATTTCCAAATTTAACCAAAGCATCAAGAGATAAGTTCATATACATTTCAGCTGATATTAAATTATTTTGTTGTTTTAAAAGTATAGCTTTTAAATAATATGATTTTTCAATGAATTTTATGTTATTCAATTTAATAGCATAATTTAAGATAGTATCTATTAAAGTATTTGACTCTTCAAGAACATTATTTTTTATAAGTTCCTCCGAACACTTTAACATAAATTTAACTAAATTTTCTTTATCTTTATAAGGATATACCTTCATAGCTTTCTTTATATAATCAACTGCTCTATTAATTTCCCCAATAGAAAACATAGTTGACGCAAAATCAAACATAGCTCTAGCAATATAATCTTTATGATCTTTATATAATTCATATGTATTTTTTTCATATTCCTCAAATTTACCATCATTTTCTTTAAGTGATAATATTGATAATGTTTGATATATTTGAGCTCTTCTCAAGTCATCAGAAATATATTCTAATAACAATTGTAATTTATCAGCTAATTTATACGCATCATGAAAATATTTCATTTTTATATAACATTTTATTTCACCATATATACTATATGCAATTACTTTATTATCCTTACCATAAGATGCATACTTTCTTATATTTCTAAAATAAATAGAAGCTTGATAAAACTCATTATTTTTATAAAAAAGTGTAGCTATATCCATATAATAATTATGCTTACAAGAGTTTTTATTAGATTTATTAGAAACATCATAGTAACTTCCTATTAGTTCTTGTGCTTCTTTCAAATTATTTTTATCTATAAAATATCTAAATATAAGATGCATTATATAAACCGCTAGTTCATAATGACCATATTTATCAGCAATAATCAAATTATACTTAAGTTTCTTTACATAATCTTCCGAATCATTGTCTTTTAATATTTGCTTTATATTTCTATTTATCTGAGTTTCTACATCTTCATTAATATATTCTATATCTAAATTTAACTTTGAAGATACATACTCCAATATCCAACTTTCTGGAACAACTTTATCATTTTCAATACAGCTAAGTTTAGAAACTGAAATTTTATTATCACATACGTCCTTTAATGTATATCCCTTATATATCCTGGCCCTTTTTATCTTTTCTCCTATTGAAAGAACTTCCATATAATCACCCATCCAATATTCTGCTATTTTAAAACACCTAATTTTTTAAATGCTTCAACACCAGCACTTAAATACTTAGCAGCTTCTTTATCTTTACCATTATCTATATAAAATTTTCCCAAAAGAATAGATATTTCAGCATATTCATCATGGAGTTCAGTAATCTCTGCATACTTCAATGCTAATATTAAAGTATTCTCAGCTTCATTAAATTCCTCTTCTAACATATCTATTCTGTATTTTAATAAATAGTATTTATAAAGTGTATACTTGTCTCCATTTTCTTTATTATCTAATATTTCTTCTAGAACTATTTTAGCCTTTTCTAATTCTTTTAATTTTATATAGTTTGTACATATATTTTCAAGAGTCTCTATATATCCAACATCCTTAAACTCTTCCCTTAGCTGTTTTGCTTTATTAAGATGAATAAATGATTCCTCTATATTATCAAATTCAGAAAATAATTTTCCTATATTATTTTCAATTTGAGCTATATATTGCGAATCATCAATCTCTTTTAATATTTTTAGCGTTTTGTTAGAGTATTTTATTGCATTATCTATATCTCCTTTTTCACTATATTCCTTTGACAATAACATTAAAGATTTTGCATATTCTTTTTTATTATTTATCTTTTTAAATTTTGTATTAGCTAAATAAGAATAATTTATAGCTTTATCAATATCCTCTAATTTAAAATAAGTATTAGCAATATAATAAAAAATTTGTCCAATTAAAAAATCATTTCCTAAATTATTATCTTCATATACTTTTTCTGCTTGATGAAAATAACTACATGCAGAATAATATGCTTGCATGTCCAAAGTTATTGATCCTAACTTTATATAAGTATTAATTATATCTTCATAATAATTATCTTTTATAAAAATTACATTTGCAGATAAAAATAGCTGTTGTGCCATGCCTAATTCTTCTCTTAATGTATATATTTCGCCTCTTAAATATAAATTCTTAGCTTTTCTATACTCTAAATTATACTTTTCTCCATAAAATATAGAATTTTCTATATATTGTTCAGCTAAGTTCAATTGATTATTAAGAATATGTGATTCCGACATATTTTCATAATAAATACAAATTTTTTCAGCTTGAGTTTCTTCGGATTCCATTAAATACTCTATAGATATATTGAGAGAATTTGCTAAATACTCTAATAAATCCATACTTGGGTTAGATTTACCTGATTCCACTAAACTTATTTGTCCCGGAGTAATTCTATCCCCTGCTAAATCCTTTAACGTCATTCCCAATTCTTTTCTTCTTCGCTTAATTTTTTCTCCTAAAGACAATATTTCCATAAATGCATCTTCCTTTGATTTATTCTAGTTATCAAATTTAATAATACTTAATAATACAATAAACTTCTATTATATTATATCATACTAAAATCCTTTTCAGCAAAAAAAATATATAAAAATTAAAAAAATAACCCAATTTTCCACTTAATTGGGTTATCGTGTTGTTATTCATACAATTTATTGTTTTATACCACTTATGGATAAACTAACTATAGATTTAACTTAACCAATCAGTTAAATTTTCAACCATATTTTCAGCCCTATGCATCATATGTCTTCTACTTCTCATAAGTTTTTTTCTAGTCCTTTTATCCATCTGTGGTAACATCATAATACCAGCAGTAGCTCCAATTATAGCACCAGTAGTAAGTCCTTTTAAAAATCTATACATATTTTTGCACCCCTCCTACAATTTTTATTAGTAGATATATTAAATGTAATCTCTTCATTTATAGGTTGTGCAAATAACATTTTTTTAAACATTATAGCTTACAATTATCTATTAAATAGTTAATTAGGTTATTTTTTTTAATATTATCTAATGATAGTATATATTCTTTAGCTTTTTCCTTATCATTTTTAATAAATTCAATAAATGTTTTTATATAATCTTCTTTATTTGATTTATTTTTTCGAGACTTTTCATCTATTATTATGTTTTCCATACAATTGTTATCTAATATTTCTAAGAACTTTTTCTTAAGTTCTATACTTTTTACAAGTAATTTTTTATCTTTTAAATATTTTTTTGTTTCGCCTTTTATTGTTACACCAGCAGCAGCCTTAGCAAATTCATCTACCATCTCATTATATAAATCTCCAGTATGACTATCTACTTTTACAAAAGTAACCTTTATATCATTTTCTTTTATTATTGAATTGAAATCATTGTAATATTTTTTAGATGATTCTTCTCTTCTTTGCCATACACCTGTAGCATGATAACAAACGCCTACATAATCATGTATCAATACAATATCTTTAATATTATTTTCCGCTGCATATTGAAGTGATCTTATTGCTGCTTTAAGTTCACCAGCTATTTGTCTTATATCTTTACCAGTATTATTTTCTGCAGCTCCATTTTCTATGTACTTTACAACACCCTCTTCAATCATAACTAAACCATAAGAATATTTACCGCTATTAGAATTATAACTTCCATCCACATAAAAATTAGGTATATTCTGAGGATATTCATCTATTTCTTTTTTTAAAAGATTTTCACCATCTGATAAATACTCTTCCGCTTCTTTAATAGATGCAAAACTTTTATATTTAGCTCCTTTTACACCTTTCACATATTTTAAACATTCACTCCAAGAATCTACTATTTTATCTTTAACTAATATATTCTTTTCATTATCAAATCCTTCTTTTATAGCATATACCTTTTTTGCCATAACTCTTATCTCCTTATGAACTATACTTTAAACTTATTTATATTATTTCATTTTATAACTTTTCTTTCTTTTTTCCTTATTAATTTTTTTAATCCTACTATACATCCATTTAAAGCCATAAGAGTATTTTTTCTACCTAAGGAATCAAACAATATACTCTTTACTTCTTTTACTTTAGTTATAATATTTACTCTTCCTTGCCAATGCTCTAAAATTATTTCTTCTGGAATATCATCTATAATTTTATCTAAAAGCATAAAACTTATTCCAAAGTCATCTATCTTCCCTAAGACAGGAATTGAATCTGGAATAATATCCACTGGCAATGCTAAATATGCTATAAGACTACCTATTGATATCTTTATTTTTTTATTTACTCTATTATCCTTCATGAGCCTATATAATAAAACCATAATATCTGGTATTAATAAAATATATTCTCCAATAGATTCATATTTCTTAGAAAACTTACACTTAATATCTTCTCTAATTTTGAAGTATCCATGTTCTTGCTTAGCTACTGCCTCATCATTATTTATTTCTTGATTTTTTTCATTATTTATTTTATCTTTTAGATCACTTAAAGATAAAACTTCTTTATTATCCTTGTATACTAAATTCTCAATATATACTTCTGCACTATTTTTAAATAACGTTATATGTTTTAAAACAAAATCTACAGATGGTATGTACTTACACAATATATTAAAATCAATAAATATAAGTTTTTTTTCTAAAGTAATACCAATATCTTTAAAATTCTTTAATATACTTTTTATAATAATATTAACAAGACTTGTCCATATAGAAAATATTCCAAATTTTAATTTAAAAATTCTTAACTTAAGAACATTATCTTTTATACTCCCTAAACCTAAAATAACTTCAAATTTAATGTTTATACCTTTTTTATAAACCCCTCTTACTTTTATAAATTCTCCAATCTCTATATTATTTATATTAATTTCCTTAATTTTTAAGTTATCTTGTATTATACTTAAAAGATCTTTCTCTGTTATTCTAACGTTAACATTAGATATGTTCATATAACTTCTCTTATATTAATATATAAGAGCTTCCCCCCTTCAATAGCATATTATTACACCTAATCTAAAGTATACACAAAATCCTACCTTTGTACAATTAGCTAATAGTCATTGGAACTACGGCCAGTAATTACATTAGCAAATATTATGAATTTTATTGGACATGTACTATAAGTTTTAATATAATTACTCTACCAAAAACATTATTTTTGAATTTTATACTCTAGAAAGGGTGATATATTGAATAAATTTAAAAATAAATATACAGTTGTTTCACTAATAACTTTAGTAATCTCCTTAATTCTCATATTTGTTAATACATCTTTTTTACGACCTAAAACTTTTGAATCTTATAATAAATTTCTAGAAGACTTTAAAAATAAACAAATTTCTACTGTATATTATACAGATTCATCAAAATTAAGTATAAAGCTTAATAACGGAAAAATCTATGAAACTGACAATCCTAGAAATAATAATTTTAAAGAACTTATGCTAAAGAATGGAATTTCAGTTAAAGAAAATAACTATATGCATCCTATAGAAATTATTTCAAATATTCTATTAATGCTATCCATTTTAAGTTTAATTGCTATTGTTATAAAATCCACACGTGAAACTTCTAAAGCAGGATCTTCTTTAGATTCTCTAGAAACTAATATGGTAGGTAATACAGGTTTTACTTTTGATAACGTAGCTGGAAACATAGAAGCTAAAGAAAGTATTAAAGATATTGTAGATTTTCTAAAATCTCCTGAAAAATATAAATCTTACGGTGCTAAAATGCCTAGAGGATTGATTCTATACGGTGAACCTGGAACAGGGAAAACTCTTCTTGCTAAAGCAGTTGCAGGAGAAGCTAATGTGCCATTTTACGCCATGTCCGGATCAGACTTTGTTCAAATATACGTAGGGGTTGGTGCTAGTAGAATAAGACAACTTTTTAAAAAAGCTCGTTCTCACGGCAAAGCAGTTATTTTTATAGATGAAATTGATGCTATCGGTAAAAAAAGAAGTAATTCAACTGCTGGTGGTTCTGATGAAAGAGATCAAACTCTTAATGCTCTTTTAACAGAAATGTCAGGATTTAAAGAAACTGATGGAATAGTTGTTATAGCTGCCACTAATCGACTTGATATGCTTGATGGTGCATTACTTAGACCAGGTAGATTTGATCGACATGTAGAAGTATCCCTTCCTGATATTATTGCTAGAGAAAAAATCTTAAATTTATATTTAAAAAACAAACCTTATAAAAATATAAATGTTAATCTCTGGGCACAAAAAACTGCTATGTTTTCCGGAGCAAAACTTGAACATCTAGTCAATGAAGCAGCTATTCTTGCTTGTAAAGATAATAGTAAATATATAGAAGATATACATCTTCATAATGCATTTTCAATAGTACTTGCAGGATATGAAAAACAAGATAGAAATCACATAAAAAATTTAGATAAAGAAATTACAGCTTACCATGAAGCTGGACACGCTCTTATATCTGCTAAAGTTCTACCTAATGAAAAACTCTCTAAAGTAACTATAATACCAACTACTAAAGGTGCTGGTGGATACACTTTAAGTATTCCTGAAGATAAAATGTATCAAAGTAAAGAATACTTACTAAATAGAATTATGGTTCTTTTAGGTGGTAGAGCTGCTGAAGAAATTATTTTTGGCAAGGATAAAATAACTACTGGCGCTTATAGCGATTTAAAACATTCTACAAAATTAATAAATAACATGATAACTTTATATGGTATGGGAAACTCACTTGGTTTACTTACATTATCAGAAATAGGCAATATATCTTCTTCAACTCAAGATATGTTAATAAATGAATGTAAATTAACATTAGAAAATCTATATAATGAAACTAAATCCATACTACTTAATAATAAAAATATTTTAGAAAATCTAGCTACGACCCTCCTTAATGAAGAAACTTTATATGATGAAAAATTACAACAAATATTAAATTTTTCATAAACAATTAAATAAAATTAATTTTAAAATGCTATGCTTAAATTTTAAGCATAGCATTTTACTTTATTAATAATATTGCTTTATTTCTCCATTCTCTTCATACTGATTTCTATATCTTAACATTATTTCAGCAAAAATATCTTCTGAAGATGGTGGTGTTACAGTAATAGCATTTGCTCCAGCATCTATAGTTTGCTTTATACTTTCATCATTAGATCCACCTGTTGCTATTATAGGTATATCAGGAAATCTACTTCTAATGCTTCTTACAACTTCTGCCGTTCTTTTTCCTGCAGATACATTTAAAATACT
Organism: Clostridium novyi; assembly: GCF_003614235.1. The sequence continues at coordinate 183,158 of NZ_CP029458.1, forward strand.
TGCCCCAGAATCTATTCTTGCCTTAATGTCTTCCTTTTCAGATATTACAGTAACTATTAAAGGAATATCTATAGTTTTTCTTACTCCATTTATAACAGAATTAGCTGTTGGTGCATTTACTACTACTCCAAAAGCACCTTTAAATTCAGCATCCAATGCTAAATTAACCACTCTTTTTCCAGTAGTTATACCTCCACCTACACCACAAAATACAGGCTTATCTGTTCCAAGCATTATACTTGCAGTTATAACAGGCTGAGGAGTAAATGGATAAACAGCCATTATAGCATCAGCATTTGTATTTTTTATAAGTGCAATGTCTGTTGTAAAAACTAACGATTTTATTCTTTTACCAAGAACTATGATTCCACTAGCCTCTCTTATGATTTCTGGGACCTTAATCATATTACTTCTTAAAATTCCATTTATCTCTGGTATGTACTTTTTCATCTTTTCCTCCCGATCATAAATATAAATGTTTTTATTGGATAATTATCTTTTATAAACTTTATTATGGAGTAAAATTGATAAAAATACTCCTCCTAAAAGTCCTCCAACATGAGCAAAGTTATCTATATTAGGTATTGCAAGTCCTATAAAAATATTAACAACTATTACTGAAATAACATTTTTTATTGTATCTTTCCCTACCACACTTCTCATTTTAATTGTAAGTACAAGTATTGCTCCTAAAAGTGAGAATATTGCACCTGATGCCCCTATAGATACTCCATTTGAAAAAATAAAACTTGAAATAGACGATATTAAACCACCTAATAAGTATATTATAATATACTTATTCTTACCATAACTTTTTTCAATGATAGGTCCTAATGCGTTTAACACATACATATTTAATATTAAATGCATAAGACCACCATGTAAAAACATACATGTAATCAGTCTATAATATTGCCCACTTGCTACAAGAGTATTCTCGTTAGCTCCTAGAAATATTAATACTCTAATATCACTATCTAAAATATTTTTTGAAAGCATAGCAGTTATTATGTATACAATTATATTAATAATAATTAATACCGTTGTTATTTTAGAAGCAAAGATTTTCTCTTTCACCCATTTTTCTTTTTTCATACCATCCTCCAACAACCTTATAATACAAATAACAACATTCAAATATGTTTTCCTTAATTTCCACAAGAAAATATTATTGTTTATTATACAACAGAAGTAATAGTAACATCTAAATTTTTTAATAAATTTATTTCATAAAACGATATAGACTCTTTTGTTTTAAAATTATATATTACTCTTATTATTGGTCTATCAGGAAATCCCTTATTTTGCTTCACTACATATCCCTCTATTCCATTGGATAATTTAACACAACATCCTAAAGGGAATATAGAAAAGGTTTCTTTGAATTTTTGTATTATATCACAATCAAACATCTTTTCACTTTGCCCTAATATAAATTCATAAACTTCATTAGGTTTTATCTTTTTCCTATAACATCTATCATTACTTAATGCATCATAAACATCACATATACAAGCTACTTTTCCATGCTTAGAAATAGAATTTCCCTTTAATCCATAGGGATACCCTGTTCCATCAACTCTTTCATGATGTTGCTCTACTACATTTAGAACAATATCTGAAATACTAAAAAATTTTTTTAATATATTTTTCCCATATATAGGATGCTTTTTTATTTCAGCAAATTCTTCATCACTTAAAGGACCATTCTTATTTAAAATTTTCAGTGGCACTTGAGTCTTTCCTATATCATGGAGTATAGCCCCTTTCCCAAGTTCCTTAAGATCATATTCGCGAAAATTTAAAGATAATCCTAAAAATCCAGACATTATTCCAGTATCCAAACAATGAACATAAGTATAATTGTCATATGTTTTTATATCATATAAACTTTTATTAATATCTCCATCTTCAATAATATAATCCATTAAGTTTTCAATTATAGTTAATGAATCTTTTGTTTTTTTATAATTACATTGATTTATATGTTTTACAATATTATTCATACTCTTCATTGCTACTTGCTTAATTTTAACAAAACGAATATCTTCTACATTTATATCTTCTAATTGTTCATCTTTTATATATAAATATAATACACCTAATTGTTTTAATTTACTTATATAATGATCTGTAAGCTTAACCCCAGCTCTTAATAATATGCCCCCATCATTTGTAAAAATGTTTTTCCCTAAAATCTCACCTTCATATACTCTATTTATGAATTCTAATCTCATTTACCCTATACACCCCAATAATAATATAATTCCCTTCCATATTTAGACTTTATATTATTATTATATTTCAATTTCTACATCTTTTCACTATTTTTATCATTTTATTTAAATATTAATAAATTTTTCATTAATTTAACATATCTAATAATTCATTAAATCTATTAATAGTGTCTTCTATAGGTTTAGGTGTTGTCATATCCACACCAGCTTTTTTTAGAATATTTATAGGAGAATCAGAACCTCCCGCCTTTAAAAATCCTTTATATTTTTCTACAGATTCTTCTCCTCCATCTAATATCTGTTTTACAAAAGAATTAGCTGCCGAATATCCTGTAGCATATTGATAAACATAAAAATCACTATAGAAATGAGGTATTCTTGCCCATTCCATATCAATTTCTTCATCTATTATCATATCAGGTCCAAAGTATTTTACATTTAGCTCATGATATATTTTACATAAATCATCACTAGTAAGTGGCTCCCCATTATCTATTTTCTCATGAGTTATTTTTTCAAACTCAGCAAACATTACCTGTCTAAATACAGTAGTTCTTATTTGCTCCAATTGAGTATTTATTAAATATAATTTTTTATTTTTATCTGTTTCATTTTTTATAAGATTATTTATAAGTAAATTTTCATTTACAGTGGATGCAACCTCTGCACAAAATAAAGTGTAATTTGCATATATATATGGTTGTTCTTTTCTTGAATAATAAGAATGAATAGAATGACCCATTTCATGAGCTAATGTTGACACATCATTAAGTTCATAATTGTAATTCAATAAAACATAAGGCATAGTATCATAAGTTCCCCATGAATAAGCGCCTTTTCTCTTTCCTTTATTTTCGTAAATATCAATCCATCTATCTTTTATTCCGTTATTAAAAATTTTAATATATTCATCTCCTAAAGGTTTTAATGCTTCATTAACCATTTCTACTGCTTTAGAAAATTCTATATGTTCTTTTGGTGTATCAATAACAGGTACATATAAATCATACATATGAATTTCATCAAGACCTAAAAGCTTTTTCTTAATCTTTACATATCTATGTAAACTATCTAAGTTTTCATTTATAGTCTTAATTACATTATCATAAACTTCTATAGGTATATCATTAGGTTCTAAGGAACTTTCTATAGAGCTATTATATTTTCTTGTTTTAGCTATAAATGAAAAATTCTTTATAGAAGATGTTAAAGATGTAGCTAAAGTATTCTTAAAATGTTTATAGGTATTAAATAATGCTTTGAATGCCGCCATTCTTACTCGTATATCCTTAGACTTTATAAATATTGAATAATTTCCTTCTGTAAGCTCTACATCTTTACCTTCTTCATCCTTTATAACTGGAAATGTCATATCTGCATTTGTAAGTATTGAAAAAATATTTGACGGTGCATTTAAATTATCTGAAACAGCTGCTAACATTTCCTCCATTTCTGTTGTTAATGTATGAGGTTTTCTTTTTAAAATTCTTTCTAACATAACTTCATAAACTTTAAGCTCAGGTAACTTATTTATTGCATCTTCTATAACTTTTTTATCATAAGATAATATTTCTGGAACGAAAAAAGCACTTAAAGAAGAAAGTTCTGAAAAATACATTTCTATTTTAGTTCTTAGAGCCTGATTAACATTATTAGATGTATCTTCATCTCCTTTTAGAAATGCATAAACCAATAACTTTTCCCCAAGTCTTGATACTTCTTCATCTAATCTTAAAAATCCTAATAATTCATCTGGATTACTTAATTTACCCTTATATTTTTCAAATTCTTTAGCTTTCTCTTTTAATTTATAAAAATCATTTTCCCATTCTTCTACATTAGAATAGATTTTTTCTATATTCCATTTGTCCTCTGATTTAATTTCATCTCTAGTCTTTAATCTTTTTACCTCTGTCAATATACACACCCCAATCTTTTTATTTTAAATATATTCTTCCTTATTCTTTTCTGATTTTTCAAAAGCTTTTTCAATTTCAACTTTTATTAATTCACAAACTTCTCCTAACTTTTGTGCCATATCACTATGCTCTTCAATATAATTAAATTTAAGTATCCATGTAGGATTATATTCATCATCTTTTTCTTCTATTTCATAACCTTCCTCTTCGAAAGCTTCTAAATTGAAAAGTTCATATATAGCTGTATATTCCCATTCTTCTACATCTTTATGTGTATCAAAATATATACTTACTTTTTTACTATCTTTATTGTAATAAAACTTAGAAATATACTCTGCTCCTTCATGTACTTCATAACTTCCCATTTCTTTTATAAATTTATTATCCTTATCTACTTCCATTAATACTAATGCTGCAAAATCCATAGTAAAATCCCTACCTTTTATATTATTTTATTTATTTTTATTATTTTTTTTACATTCTTCACATACACAACGAAACTTGAACTCTTCATCTAACAAAGTAAATCCTGTTTTATTTTTTATAATTTCTTTAATTTGTATCATTGGACAATCAATCTCAACTTCTTTGTTGCAAAAATCACACTTTATAACATGTTTATGCCACTTACATTTTAAAATATAATTATATCTTCCATCATCTAAAGGAAATTTATTTATTGCATCTTTTTGTTCTAATAATTCTAAAGTTCTATATACAGTAGATAAGTCTACTTTTTCTTTATTCTCCCTACACTTATCATAAATATATTCTGCATCTAAGGGTTCTTCACTTTCCATTAATATCTTTAAAATTGACTTCCTTCCTTTAGTGCTTCTTATATTATTTTCTTTAAGATACTTTTCTATATTCATTCTATCACCCAATAAAATTTTATAATACTAAAATTGTCACTTTTAAACTTATATTAATATTAGCATATATATATATTTCGGTAAATCGTTTATATACAACTAAAAATTTAATAAGCTATCTAATGAAAACTTATTAGATAGCTTATTTCCTTTAACCAACTTCTTGTTCTTTAGTTTTCCAATCTAAAATATGTATTTCTTGTGCTACAACTTCACTCATATATTTTCTAATACCATCTTTAGTTTCATAACTTTTTATCTGAAGTCTTCCTACTATATTAATACGACTTCCCTTTTTAGTATACTTAGCTAATAATTCTGCATTTTTATCCCAGGCAACTATAGGAATAAAATCTACTAACTTCTCTCCATTCTTTCCTAAATATCCTCTATTTACAGCTAATCTAAAAGTAGTGACATATTTATCATTTTCTTTAAGTTTTTTAAGTTCAATATCCTTTGTAGTCCTTCCTATAAACATTACCTTATTCATTATGTTCACTCCTATATTTTAAAGTTATTTATCTAAATTATATCCATATATATTCTTTCTAAACTTCCACTAAAAAAATATCATTTTTAAGCCAAATAACATTAAAATAAAACCTCCAACATAATTTGCATATTTTGATACAATATTAATTTTTCTCAAATACCCAGCTATAAGAAATGCAAAAAGACACAATATTGATGTTATAATACCTATAAAAAATGTTGCTTGAATTAATATTAATTTATTCATTATATTATTTAATACTGTAAAACCGATAACTGCTGCATCTACACTTACTGAAACACCTAATATAAAATACATTTTTTTATTTATAATTGCATTTTTATTTTCTTGTTTTTTCCCATCTCTAAGCATAAGTAAGCCTATTATAGTCATTATTACTCCTCCTACCAACTGAGGAATAGATAATATATATGTATTAAACAAAAATCCTAAATAAGCACCTACAAAAGATAAAATAAATTGAAAAAACCCAAAAGATAAACAAAACCAAATTTTATTCTTAGATTTAACTTCTGGGTTTAGTCCTATACTCAATGATACTCCAAAGGCATCTAATGCCAATGCTAATGCAATCATAAATAACGAATATATACTTATTACTTCCATTAAACCCTCCCATTTCTTATTTGAATTTATAAATATATTATTTAAATTAACATTAAAATATATACTATTAAATATGAGGTAAGGCTTTTACTTATTACATTATACTATTGCAAATTGTACAAAATTTAATCATTTTATTAAGTACACCGTATATATTAATGATTTTATAATAAAATTTTATTTTTTTAATTATATGGAAAATAATAAATCCTAAAGATAACTAAGATTATAAAATGTACCCTATAGGATAGACACTATAAAAAAAGTCTATCCCGTAGGGTACTTTTATGTATAATTAAATAAAGAATAATTGATATTAGGAGAACTGTAATGAGTAAAAAAATATTTACTGAAAATGAAATAGCCATATTATCTGAAAATAAATTTGTAAAAAAGGTTAGTTGTAAAGGAATTACATATACTGATGATTTTAAAAGATTATTTATTATGGAAAATGAAAATGGAAAATTCCCACGACAAATATTCGAAGAATGTGGATTTAATATAGATATTTTAGGTTTAAAGCGTGTTCAATCATGCGGCAAAAGATGGCGTGCAGCATTTAGAAAAAGTGGAGTGACTCAACTTCAGGATACTAGAAAATTCAATACTGGAAGACCTACCGAAAAAAATTTGTCTATTAAAGAAAAGTATGAAAAACTTCAGGCTAAAATAAAACTCTTAGAAGCGGAAAATGAACTGCTAAAAAAGTTAGAAATGTTGGAAAGGGGCGTGAAAAAGGAAAAATAAAATTGCTAACGCAACAAAAATATATCCTTATAAAATTAGTTATAGATAAATATAAACTTGAAAATTTGGTTAGTTACTTCTGTAAACTATCTAATATTTCACGTTCAGGGTATTATAATTACTTTTCTATAAAATCTCATACTAATCGTATATCACGCGAAGAGCGTGATTTAGAAAGCTATAATAATATATTAATTGCATACAACTTCAAAAAACGTAAAAAAGGTGCTAGACAAATTAAAATGACTTTAGAAAATCAGTTTAATATTAATTATAACCTAAAACGTATTAGAAGAATAATGAATAAATATGATATTATATGTCCGCATAGAAAAGCTAACCCTTATAGAAAAATGATGAAGGCTACCAAAGAACATTTTGTCTTTCCAAATTTATTAAATAGAAAATTTAAACAAAATGTACCTGGAAAGGTATTGCTAACTGATATAACATATCTATTTTATAAAAATGATCAAAGGGCTTATTTGTCAACCGTTTTAGATGGTTCAACCAATGAATTATTAACCTATAATCTTTCTAAAAGTCTAAAAATAGATATTGTGACTGAAACTATTGAAAAACTGGTTTCATCAAATAATTATTTAATATCGTCAGATTCATTTATTCATTCAGATCAAGGAGTACATTACACTAGTCCCATATTTCAGAAATTGCTTAAAAAATATAATATAAGACAATCTATGTCTAGACGAGGTAACTGCTGGGATAATGCTCCCCAGGAGTCATTCTTTGGACATCTTAAAGACGAAACAAATATTAAAAATTGCAATACATTTTCTGAACTCTTGAAAGAAATTGATGAATATATGGATTACTATAATAATTATAGAGGTCAATGGAATTTAAAAAAGATGACTCCTGTAAAATACAGAAATCATCTTCTTAGTACCTCCTAGTCTTTTTTTAAACTGTCCTTGACAAAGGGTACATTTTATTATCTTTAGGATTTATTATTTTATAATATTTAAAAATTTTAATTATTCAATACTTATTACTTCTAAATCTCCAACTTCTTCTGAACTTCCAGTACTACCTGTTTCTTTTTCGTTATATACTACTTTTCCACCTGGTGCAGTAACTTTAGTAACTTTTTTAGGCATAGCTGTCATTACTTTGCCTTTACTTTCTGTAAAATTATCTAAATTGAAACCTTTTCCAGTATTTTTACAATCTAAAAAAGCTTCTTCTACTTCTTTATAATCTACATATTTTTTTGTATTATCATGAAATGCATACAATCCATTATGTGAAAAAATCTTCATATACTCATTATACAAAGTACAATCTTCACCACTTTTAGAATTTAAAAAAGATCCTACTAATTCATCTTTATCAAATTCATAAACTATATTCTTGCTATTATCTTTAACTAGATATGCATCTGTTTTAGCATAAGCTTTTATACCCATACCTAAGGAAACAATTCCAGCTACTGCAAAAGCTAATAATGCCTTAGTTTTCATAAATAAAACTCCCCTCTTTATATTAAAATTTATTTATTAACAGTAATCTTTATAGCTTTTTTTATAGCTTGTTCATCATAAGATTCTATTACATTATGAAAATATTTATTTTTAGGACGATATTCTAATTTTTTACCTAAAACTTCTACAGAATATTTTTCTGGATTAGGTGTATCAAGTATTACCCTTACGTATCTATTGCTCATAACAACTCCAGGTGCTATTTCTACTTGAGCTTTTGGAATACCTTTTCCTACATTAATATTAGATGTACTAAAATCAGAGGCTACTTGATTTTTATGAACAACTTTAACCTTTATTTCTTTATCTTTATATTTTTCTGAAAGAGTTTTACCATAAGTTTCTGCAATTTTATCTAGTTGAACTTGATTTAATTCTTGATTTAAAACTATAGTTCCATTTACAACATTTTCCTTGATTTGAACTTTAGCATTTTGAATATCTTTCTTGGCTTGTTCTGGTATGTCTTTACTTACTTTTTCGTTTATTTCCTTCTTATCTTCTTTCTTTATATTTTCCTTTGTAACAGTTTTATCTTGTTTACTAGAACTTTTAGTTCCAAATATACCTGCAAAAGTACTTATAATCATTGCTAATGCTACTATAGCAATAATTATTTTCATTATTTTTTTTCTTTTTTCATTCATTTAAACTCACTCCTTGACTAGTAATATTAATTAATATAGACATTATTAATTAACGTTGCTATTTAACATAAATTCTACTGTCCAGTTTTTAAGGTCAAAGTCTTCTCTTAATATTTCCTCTTTAGAAAATGAGAATGAATATACTTTGGCACTAATTGGACTTATTGAAATATCTTCTAAATAAAATACACCTGATACTACTAATTTATGGTTAGCATCATATACAGAAAGCGGTACCCTCTGTACATCAACCCCATTATGTCTTCCATTTCTAATTACTAATTCAACAGCTATTTTACCTTCTTCAGTAATATGTACATCATAAGCTGTCATAGTAACTTGTCCTTCTCTTAATAAAGGTAAGTTTTCTAAGAAATCTTCATATTTTTTTCTTTCTTGTCCTTGTATTCCACCAGGAAGATTTTCATATCTAACTTTAACTACTCCAGCAGCCTTAAGTCTACTATCGAAAATTATTTTTAAATCTTTAAGATCATTTTTCCCAATTGATAGTTCATCTTTTTTGAAATAAATTTTCCATGGCCTTACACTTCTTGGGGGAATTTCTCCAACTTCTCTTAAATTAAATACTTTTCTTCCTAATTCCTCATCATTTTTCCCTAATACAATAAAAGGAATCTTTTCTAAGTTTATACCTGTAGCTAGTCCATTTCTTATAAAAATACTAGCTTCATATTTATCTTCTAATTCAAAAAAGAAATCAGTATTTACATCTACCTCACCTTCTTTTATTGATGGAAGCGTTTTTAACTCATCTTGTAAGCATTGCATTTGAAATTTAGAAATACTACCTTCCATTTCTGGATGAACAGATATTTCTGCATCTATGCCATTACCTTTTATAGATTTATCTGACATTTATTTTCCCTCCATGTTTATAATTTGACTAATCTTTTCCTTATAATCCATATTTACAAGTATATCATAATTGAAAAGTATTTAAAATTAATTTTTGCCATATTCATAATTTACCAATTATTTTTGAAAAATAATCCAAAATAAAGGAGTAACATTATATTACTCCTTTATAAACTTCAATTATTTAATTTTAGACTTATTTTTTAAATCATCAATTCCTGCAACAGTTACATTAAATATCTTTTGTTTCATAACTCCTGATCCATTATAAGAAATTTTAGCCGTTAAAGTAACCTTTTTATCTATTCCTGCTCTGGTAACTACTCCTGCTCTATTTATAGATGATTCATCACTACTAGACCATTCTATTCTTACCCTAGGATCTAAACTATATTGTCTATCAAGTTGTAGATTAGAACTAATAATACTTCCATCCTTTACATAAGTATTATTTTGTTTCAAATAAAGTCCATTTACTACAGCTTTAAGAACTCCTTCCGATGTTTGCTTATATCCAACATATGAAGGCACAGGTATTCCTACTTTCTCCATTGTACCTTCTAACTGATTAGCCATTATATCTATATCTTTTTGCATTTTTTTACCTGCATTTAATAAAGTATCCTTTGCTCTATTTAATATTGGTTTTAAAGTTTTTTCCTGTTCTTCATTTAAAACTGATAAACTTTTAGTTATATATTCACTTGCTTCTATTAATTTATTTAACTTATCAGTATCTACTATTATGTTAAAGCACGTTATATTAGAAATATTTCCTGCCTCATCCATAGCAAATACTTTATAATTTTTTAAGTTTTTAGGTTTATAATAATATTCATAATCATGTTTTGTTATTGCTTCAAGACCATTTAAATTAAAATTATAAGGTACTCCCTTTGCTACCTTTATCATCTTACCAGCTTTTTGTCTAACTGCATTATCAAGTTCATCTTTATTATTTGACTCTGCACCAGATTGAATTATATAAACACATATACTATCATTTACAGTTTCTATGCTATTGCCTTCATCTATAACCTTAGCTTTGAAACTATCTTCAGGCTTTTTATCTTCATTAATAACAAGTTTCTTTGTAAATTCATTAAACATTTTAGGTGACTTATTATCTACTGTAATACGATTTTTTGAAAATCCTATTGATCCTACCTTATTTACAGTAAGTAATTTATATTCAACATCTACATAATAAGGATTATTAGGATCTATTCCACTTGGAGCTTTTATAACATTTTTAACTCCATCTCCTCTAAGACAACTAATACCAAGTTCTCTTATTATCTTTTTAGCATTTTCATTTCCACTATATGTGTCATTAGCATCATTAAATAATAATGGCCACTTATCACTTTTTTGTGAAAGCCAATCTTCTGTTTCAGATATTAACTTCTTTATATTTTCCCTAAGTTCCTTATTCTTATTTATAAATATAGGATCATTTTTCTTAAGAGTATTTTTACCTATATTTATAGGAATTAACCAAACATATTCCCCTTCTTTTGGAGCAGAATTCAGTACAATATCTTGTCCCCTTTGTACACTTCCTCTAGTTTTTATTTCTATATTTTTAGGAAGCACTTCTTCCTTTACATCTAAAACTCCAGGATTACTAGACATCTTTCCTTTAACAACAGGCTTCTTTCCTCTATTGTCACAAGATGCTTCTCCTTTAAACTTTCCAACAACAAATAAACTATATTTTCCTTTTTTTAAGTTTCCTTTTTTACTATCAGTTTTAATTGTTGAATCTCCAGTCCATCTCTCTCCAACTCTTATGGTTGCCTTTACTTCAGCATCATCTTTACTAACATCTAATCTTCCACTTGATGGCATTATATAAACATCGTATTTAGAATCAGACATATTGCCTGCCGCTTTCCAATCAGTTATTGAAAAATCTCTTCCATCAACTCCAAGGCCTAAGCCATTATCATAAAAATTAAAGTTGCTTGGATCATCTCTATCCTCAACTGTTCCAATTAAAGGAATATTACTACATTTTATTTCTGTAGGTTTACTTTCAATTTTACCTTTTCTAGTTACAGTAATCCATACACTTCTTTGAGCATATTTATCAAGATTTACTCTTTCAATTGTTGCTACATTTTTCTCTCTATCTCGTATTACATTAGCTTTACCAAGAAGAATCTTACATCCTTCATCATCATATACACTAACTATATCACCTTTATTTAATTTAGGTGGAAATGCAGTTAGATTATTATCAAATTCATTTTCTACCTTAATTACATCTGAATTTTTTTCTGCATTTATATATATATTCACAGTATTCATTTCATTTAACATTTCAGATGGAATTATAAGTTCTAATTTAATTTTTCTGTTATATCCAACTACATCTCCTGTATATACTCTAATTCCGTTTTTTACGCTTACATTTTTTTTGTCCCAGTTTACAGAAAATTGATGCATTGTGTTATCATCCTTAATTCCTGGAACTTTTTGTGGAAGATACTTATCTTCTAAATCCTCAATTTTCATATTGACATCAGAATATGCAACTATAACCTTTTGATCATTCATCTCAATTATATTATGTGTTCCATTATCCTTACTTATTTGTTCTGGTTTTATATTTCCATCAGTATTAATTGGTAATCTAAATAACTTTCCTTTAGATGTAAAATAAATATAGTTTCCTACAATATTTATATAATCTACAGTGTCATTGGTAAGTTTCTTTTTATCTCCGCTTCCATCAGTACGAATTTTATAAAGCCTACCTGAATCAAGATAATTGCTATAAAATATCCAGTTTCCTGCTACATTTAAATGAAAACCTTTATCAAACTCTCTTGCTTGACCTTTAATTGGTATGATTTGTCCGCTACCATCTTTTTTAACTTTAGATAAAACTCCATTACTAGCTGAATAATACACCCAATCTCCTACTACTTGAATAGCATCAGCCCACTCATCACTTAATTTTGCACTATAAGTACCATCAGTATTAATTATATAAGGTCTATGCTTGTCAGTTATATCAGTAAAATATATCCAATCCCCTACTACATTTAAATAAGCTGTTTCATGATTAAAAGTTGGTGTTATTTTGCTTCTTCCACTTCCATCAACTCTTATCTTATATATTTTACCTCCATCTGAGTGATTACAATAATAAATCCAATTCCCTAATACAGTGATATATGATGCCATATCATCACACAATTTACGTTTTTCTGTACCATCTTCTTTTATTCTATATAACTTTCCCTTATCCGAATAATTAGAATAGAATACCCAATCATCTATAACATTTATATATTGTGCATTATCATAAGCTATTGCATTATTAACTACACCATTTCCATCTAATTTATATAAGTTATTTCTGTCTCCAGTATTATTATAAAAAATATATCCACCTACATTTTCAGCCACATACCCGTTATTATTTATGTTACCATATTCACTTCCTTTATTTACATTATTAATTAGTTTTAATTTAGTAGTCCTTTCATTTGCAAAATGAGTATTTAAAGTTCCTTTTGCAACTATATTTTTATTATAATCAAGTATAGATATAGACTCTACTAAGTTTTTAGATGTAAATACCATAGTTTCTCCGATTTTTTTAACATCGTTGCTATGTGCAAGTTTAAAATATACTGCATTATCTACACCTTCAACACTCTTTACTTTTACCATCATAACTTTGGCATCTGAATTCACTGTAATTTCAGTATTTACTACAGGCTCAATTATCTCGTATTCTAATTCTTTATTATTCCAATTATAAGCAATTCTTTCTCCGTTTGCTCCAACATAAGTCATTTTATCATAATGCTTATGTATATCATCTTTATTCATTTCAATATTTCCAAATATATTTTTAATTTTCTGTTGTGTAGAACTATAACAATAATAAATAGCATATGAGTCATTAAGAATTTCATTTTTTAATTTAGAATTTTTAGCTAAATAATCTATAGAATATGCCATATCTCTTACAACAATCATTCCATTTTCGTAAGGTAATCCCGCATATGCATTTTTTATATAAAAAAACATTCTAACAGGCTTTTTAATTTTCTTTTCATCTTTTTTAGCCTTAAATCCATCTTTCTTAACCGTTATAGAATATTTTTTTCCCTGCTTAAACCTTAAGTTAGGTTTTACAATAACAGTTTTTTTATCTTCATCTTTTTCATCTAAAGATACACTGGCATATATTTTTTTTCCATCTTCATCTTGAAGTATTATATTATCGCTATATATGCTACTTGAATCCAGTTCTTTATTAAACTTTATTTTCCATTCCTTATTTTCTTGTACAGGATCTTTTCTATATCTTAACTCACACTCCGAGTCTTTAATATCATCACTTGCAGCCAATGTAACTTTAGGCATACATGAAACTATACTTAATATAGTTAAACTTAGAATTCCTGTTTTAAGCTTACTCTTCAAGCCTCTTCCCCCTTATTAGTTTATTTAATTTCATTATTATTACTATTTTCGTATTTTCCTTTGAAAATCTTATCCTTAATATGGATTTTAAATAGATATTTTACCAATATATATTATATAATACTATATTAAAATACAAATTTCTACAATACAACCACTGAATACAAATAAAATTTGAAAAACCTACAATTTTTTATTTATTTTTCAACTACCTTATCTCCTAAATTCAAACCACTTATTACCTCTACATACTCACCATTATCTATGCCTAATGTAACTTTTTTATCTATTATTTCTTCTCCTTTTTTTACATAAACAATGTTTTGTCCATTTTTAGTTGTTACCCCTTCTTTTTTTATTATTAACACGTCTTTTTTTGAATCAATATTAATTTTAACGCTTGCAAACATACCAGGTTTTATTTTTGAATCTTCATTATCCACTTCAACTTCTATAGTATTTATCTTACTTTTAGAGTTTTTAGCTAAGTTTATAGCCCTAACAGTTCCTATAACTTTTTTATTAGAAAGAGGAACTATAAATGTATCTAATTTATCACCTATCTTTATTTTATTTATTATTTCTTCAGGTACTTCTATATTTGCACGAATTTTTTCTACATTAACAATTGTCATTATTGGTTTAGCATTAGATGCTACTTCTCCTTTTTTTATGTTTAGTGTAGATACAATTCCATTAATAGGTGCTTTAACTACTGTATCTTCTATAGCCTTTTTACACTGTTCATATAATTTTTTAGAGGTTTCGTAGGTAGTTTCTGATTGCTTAACAAAATCTTTTGCACTTTCAACACTTTTTAAGCACTGTTTTACCCTAATACCTGCTTCATCAAGTTGATTTTTTAAACTTTCTTTAAAACCATCTGATTCCTTTGATTTCATTTTTTCATATTCTAACTTTATTACTTCATAACTAGAACTTACAACATTTACAGCATCTTGTGATTGCTTAAGTCCTAATTTAGATTGTTCTACTGCAATCCGTGCTGTATCCATGGCAGTCTTAGTCTGATTTATTCTAATTTTTACTTCTTTATTATCTAAAACTGCCAAAGTATCACCTATATTAACCTTACTACCTAATTTTATAGGAAGTTCTTTTACTGTTCCTATGATCTTAGGAACAACAATAACCTCTCCTTTTGTAACAAACACACCTTTAAGAATACTTGTCTTACATATATCATCTTTTTTAACTAATAATATTTTTTGTGGTTTACATACCTTTTTCTTATTACTAGTAATATTGCTTTTATTAATACCGCAAGATGTTAAAAATATCATGGAAATTAAAGAATACATAATAGATTTTAAAAATTTTTTTCTCATTATATCACTCCTTTTTTTAAGCCATATATTATTATAATTAAATCCACTTACAAAAAACCCTCTTTTGATATTAATGTGATTTATAAAATATCACATTTTCAAAAGAGAGTTTCTACATAAATTAATAATTATAAAGCTACCTTTATATAGTTTTTAAAATTTTCAACTGCAATATAATATTCAAGTTTTGCATTTTCATACTGTAATTTCGCCATTAAAAACTCTTCCTGCTTGGAATCTACTTGTATCTGTGTACTTCTACCTACTTTAAATTGTACTTTTTCAGCATTTAGCAAAGTTTCCGCTTTATTAACATCAAGTTTCTTAGCCTCAATAGAATTTTGAAGATTTAATATATTATTATAATCTATTCTTACTTTAGATTGTATAGTTTTCTTTTCATCATCCATTTTATATTTAATTTCTATTAAATCATCTTCCATATCATCTTCCTTAGATTTATAATTTCTATCTGGATGCTTAGCAACTTCATTATCATCTTGAGCATTTGCATATTGATGAGTAATATTTTTCTCTTGAATCTTTGCATGTTCTTCTTTTTCTAAAGATTTTATTGTATGATACTTTTTCATCATAGTATCTATAATACTTTCTAAATTACTAATATTAAAAGGTTCATATGGTACTTCTGCATCTTTTAATTTAATTTCTCCACTGACAGGTGTACCCATTTTCATATTAAGCTTTAATGCAAACTTTTCTCTATCTGCTCTAAGCTCCTCAAGTTTTACCTGTGCATTTTTTAGATTAGTTTCATCTCCTACCAAACTAATTGATGCCTCTGTACCCACTTGAATTTTTTTCTTTTTATTTTCTAATTCTTTTTTTAGTCGTTGAACTGTTTTTTCTTGTATATTTATCATTTTATTCTGAATTAAAACTTTGTAATATAATTCTTTAGCTTCAACAACTACTTTATCTTGAGTTTGTTCTCTCTCCCACTGTAAATTTCCTATATCTATTTCCTCTTTCAAAGGCAATACATCCTTTTTAATATCCTCATCATATTGGAGATCATTTTTTCTTTTTTCTTCTTTATGATTATACCATTTTTCCTTAACTCTTATTTTTTCTTTGTATAAATTAATATCTGCATTATTTGATACAACATTTCCAATTACATCATTTATATTAAGAGGGGAATTATTATTTATTCCGAATACTACTCTCCCACCTAAAGCTATAGCCGAAATTAATACCACTGATGCAGTTATCATTTTTGCTTTTTTATTCATGAAAAATCATCTCCCCCCTTAATTTCATTAACTTTTAGTTTTAGTTCTTCTTTAAAGGCTTCTACATTTTTTATATCTATTCCTATACCACTTGCTTTTTCAAGCTTATAAAGAGCTATTTGATAATCCCTGATAGATGCATCATAATCCATTTGAGCCTTTGAAACTGCAAGTTCTGCATCCCAAGTTAATCCTATAGCCTTTACTCCTATTTCATATGACTTTTTTGCAGCATCTAACTGAATTTTTGCCTTTTCTAAATTTTTTAAATTCATATCTATTTGTTTCTTCTTTTGTTTAACATCTATATATCTTTTTTCTATGTCTTTTTTTACACTACGTTTTGCTTCACTTAAAGCTATTTTAGCCTCATCTAGTTGTTTTTCTATATTAAGCCACTCATAATCATCATCACAAAAATAATCTTTAATAGTATCAAAACTTCTATTACACTCTCTTACATCTACATCAGCGCTAAAAATTTCATATCTATTTTTAAATGCAGAATCTAAATATTCTTGAAAGCCTTTAAGTTCTTTTATATTTTTATCTATCTTATCTTTCAATTGTATGTCACCAGTCAAATCAATACCTAAAGAACTTTTAAATTGAACTTTTCCACTTTCTATTGTTCTTTTTAATGATTCTACATCTAATTTTATTTTATCAAGAGATATTTTAGTAATGTCCTTTTGAAGTTTAGAAGATTCTCCAACTTCATAGCTTTTAGTTATATCATTATATCCTTTTATCATTCTTTCATATAACTTATTTTTAACTGCATATCCATCTTCACCATAGAGAATCTTTGTATAAGCTTCATTAACTTGAACTCCAGCAATAGATTTTACAAGCTCCTTTTGTTTTACAGCCTTCTCAAGTAAACATTGAACTAAATTCCATATTTCCTGAGGACGTTTAAAATCATAGTATTCTTCTTTTTGAGATAATTTTAGAGGTTCCCCTGTTTTTATATCTACTAATGGATACTCTAAACCAGTACCTTGCTCTGAAAGTTCAATCAAAAATTTCTTACCTACTTCAAATTCTGCAAGTTTAGCCTGAATTTCAGCATACTTTTTCCTAGCATCATCAATGCTCATATTACTTACTTTAAGCTGATTTTCTATATACTTTTTCTTACCCTGTGCCTGTGCAATTCCCTGTTTTATTGCTTCTTTTTGCTTAACTTGCTCAGGTGTTAATTTATCTTCAGGAATTTTATTTATTAGTATTAACTTTTCATTTAAATCCTTTAAAACTTTATCTACCTTTGAATAACCATCAATAGCACCTTGAAGTTTTTCTTTTGCAGCTTTAAACTCTGGACTATTTATCTTTTTATAGGCACTTTTATAATCCTCAAATTTATCTTCAAGTTTTTTTACTTTATCACTTAAATCTTTAGCATCTTTAAATTTTCTTACTAAAGTATCTACTCCTGTATCAACCCTTTTAATATCATTACTATTATTTATAGCAAGATTTACAGCTTCATTTCTTGATAA
Source organism: Clostridium novyi (assembly GCF_003614235.1). The sequence goes on from NZ_CP029458.1 coordinate 201,655, forward strand.
ATTAAGCGGTTCTTTTGAGGAAGCAGCACTTGCAGTTAATGCCACTCCTCCTAAGAACATGGATGTAATACCTAAAGTTAAGATTTTTAATAATCTTTTATTCTTCATATTTATCATCCCTCTAAAGTATTTCCCTTGTTTATTTTTTTACCACCAAACTTCAACTTAAATCCACCCTTATGCTTTCCTTTAAAGTTATCTATTGAACTTTCAATTAAATTATATAACACAGGTATAATAATAAGTGTTAGTAATGTAGACACTATAAGTCCACACATCAATGCAACTGCCATAGGAACAAACATAGGATTTCCAGATGGTATTATAGGTGCAAGTCCCATAACTGTGGTAAATGCACTTAATATAATAGGACTAAATCTCTTTTTCATAGCATCCATACAAGAATCATCTAAAGAATATCCTTCTTTTCTTGCCTTATTAATATATTCAATTAAAAGTATTGCATTTTTAACAACTACACCAACCAAACTTACGATTCCCATAAGTGCCATAAGTGATAACGGTTGTCTAAATATAAATAATCCAAATATAGATCCTATTAATGACAATGGTATAGTTAAGAAAATAATAAATGGCTGCATAAATGAATTAAACTGTATAAGTAAAATTATATATATAAAGAAAATAGCAACACCAGCTGATTGACCTAATGTACCAAAGTATCTTACTATATCTGCCTTTTCTCCAAAGAACTCTAATCTAACACCTGGTAAATCTACAGTCTTTAATTTTTCTTCTATTTTATCTTGAAGATCAACTGCATTTCCACCTGGTTTAATATCAGCATATACATTTATACAATCTTCTTTATTATATCTTTTTATAGTATCTATTTGTGTTTCTAATTTAATAGTAGCAATTTCCTTTAATAGTACCTTATGTCCAGCAAGAGTTGATTTTATAGCCAAGTTTTCTAATTTTTCTTTACTGTCAATATCACTCTTTACCATGATACTAAATTCTTTACCATTTTTCTTGTATACTGAAGCTACTGTTCCCCTTAGTGAAATATTTATTTGTCTTTCTATATCATATTTAATAATTCCAAGTTGTGATGCCATATCAGAATCAATATCTACTTTATATTGATATGTTCTATCTGCTGCATCATCACGAACTTTAGTTGCACCATCAAATTCTCTAATTACATTTTGAAGCTTTTCTGATGCTGCATATAATTTTTCCATATCATCGCCTATAACCCTTATACCAATAGGAGCTTCTTTAGGCAATGCATATTGAAGAGGATATACTGTACACTTAGCACCAACAATTTCAGAATCTAATTTTTCTTGAAGATAATTTGCAAATTGTGCATTATCCTTAAATCTTCCCTCTTTTTTAAGGTTAAAATCAATCTTTGTTTGGGCAAAATCATTAGATGGTACTGCCGGTGGCATTGCAACCCAGAACTTTGGAATTCCATCTCCTACTCCTGTTGAATAATTCGTAATTTCTGGTTGTGATTTTAATACTTTTTCTACAACCTTTGCTATATCTTCTGTAGCTTTTATATCTCCCTTTTTCTCTATTGTAGTATTTATATACATCATACTCTTATTAGCATATGGGAAAAATTGAAGTCCTAAAGTGGTCCCTACAATTCCTGCTATTATAAGCATTCCAACAGAAATTAAAATTGTCATTCTCCTTTTTTTAAGACCAAAATTTAATAATTTTTCAAAGAAAGTTTCAACTTTTTTCATAACCTTACCTTGCTTTGCATTGGTAACTTTTTTATAAGATACAGCAGCAAGGGCAGGTGTTATAAACATTGCACATATATAAGATGCAATAAGTGAAATTATAACAACCTTAGGTATACTTTCAACATATTTTCCTGGAACACCTGGTATTGTAAGTAGCGGTGCAAAGGAAGCCACTGTTGTAAGTGTAGATGTAAATATAGGTATTGCTGATTCTTTAGCTCCCTCCAATGCCGCTGTTACATTATCTACACCTTCATTTATTTTAACTTGAACAACATCACTTATTACTATGGCATTATCGACCAATATTCCCAGGGCAATAATAAGGGCCATAGTTGATATTTGATGTACTTTTATTCCAGCAAAGTGCATCATAATAAAACTTAACAATATCGATATTGGAAGTGCCGCTGAAACTACTATAGAGTTTCTAACTCCAACACCTGCAAATATTACTACAATAACTAATATAATACCTTCTATAAGGTTAGTCATAAAATCAGAAACTGCATTATCAACATCTGTTGGTTGATATAAAACTTCATAGAAGTTTAAATCATTAGGTAATGATTTTTTTATTTTTTCTATTTCCTGCCTAACATCTTTACCAATTAAAACTATATTTTTATTATCTTCAAAATGACCTGTAAGCAAAATAGCTTTCTTACCATCTTGTTTATACTTAACATCATCTTGATTATAGTCCATATATATTTTGGCAATATCTTTAAGTCTTACTATAGCACCAGTATCTTCTGATACATAAACAACCACATTCTCAATATCTTTTATAGAATCAAATCCATTGCTTGTAACTACATCTATTTTTGAAGTTTTACTTTCAATAGCTCCTGGTGGTATCTTTACATTTTGTACCTTAAGTGCTTTTGTTACATCTTCCAATGATATTGGATAATTTTTAAGCTTATCCATATCAACATCAACTTTAACTTGTTTATCAAGCTTACCGTCAATATCAAAACTTGTTACCCCTTCTATCTTACTTAGCCTTCTATTAATTTCCTCTGCATAACTATCTAATTGATCATAAGAATAATTGTCCCCTGATAGACTTATTATCATTCCAGCTGTTGAAACTAAATCTGTATTTATTTGACTTGGGAAACATTCTGCAGGTAGTTCTGCTTTTTTATCATTTATTTTATCTCTAAGTTCTCTCCAAGCTTTATCATTATCAGCAGTATCTTTTAAATAAACAATTAAAACAGATACACTATTTTTAGAATATGATTCTACATAATCAAAACCATCAATTTCTGATGCAGCATCTTCTAACTTTTTAGTAACTAAATTTTTAACATCCTCTGGAGTTCCCCCTGGATATATCGTTAGAACTCTTGCTATTCCAACAGAAGCATCAGGATTCTCTTGTTTTGGTATTACCCTATATATTCCTAATCCAAAGACTAATATCAATACAGTTAAAAATATGGTTATCTTTCGGTGTTTAATTGCACTCTCAACTAACCCTGACATATTTCCACCTCTTTTATTTTGCTATTTTAACCTTGTAACCTGGCTTTATATTTTTTAATCCTTCCGTTACAACTTGTTCTCCTACTGATACTCCTTTTATTAAAACCTTATCTCCAAATATACTAGATATAGTTATATTTTTTCTTGCAACTCTTCCTTTTTCAACTGTATATACATAATCTTCTCCATCATTTAAAACAACTGTTACTGGCAACCAAATACCCTTTTCCTCAGCTAATTTAATACTTACATTTGCCACAGTTCCAACAAAAAACTTATCCTTTGGAACTTGTTTATCCATTCTTATTTTTGCTTTATAAGTTCTACTTTTAGGATCAGGAACTTGTTCTATTTCAACAATGCTTCCAGTTGTTTTTATATCATTAATTGCTATATCTGTTTTTATGCCTACTTTTATTTTATTAATATCATTTTGTGCAACTTGTATATCTATAACTTGATCATCAGTACGTATTACTACAACAGGATATCCTGCTGCTACATTTTCTCCTGATTTGTTTAAAACTTTTACTACATATCCTGAAACACTTGCTTTTAGATTTGTATCCTCTAGCATGCTTTGCTTTGATTCGTATTGAGTTTCAGCAGAATTTCTCATACCTTGTGCTGCAGTACTTTGTCCTTGTGCTGCGTTTTTTTGCCCTAATGCTGCATTATATTGTCCTTGTGCTGCATCATATTGCGCTCTTGCAGCCTCTAATTGTGCTTTTGCTGCATTATATCCAGCTAAAGCTGCTTGTTTATCTTCATCTCTAGCTCCATTTTCAGCTTTAGTTAATAATTCTTTTTTATTATCTAAATCTACTTTGGCACTATCCAATTTAATTTTAATATCATCTAATTGTTGTTTTGAAACAATTCCTTCTGCATACAATTTTTCTATTCTCTCATAACTTTTTTCAGCATAATTATAAGTGTCCTCAGCATTTTTAACTGCCAATCTAGCTCTATTTATATCTTCTTTTTGTGCACCATTTAAGGCCTTATCATATTGTGCTTTTGCTGCATCTACTTTAGCCTGTGCCATAGCTATTTGTTTTTCAGCTGCTTGCATCTGACCCTTAGCAGCTTCCGCTTGACCACTAGCCGCCGCCACTTGCCCATTTGCTGCTGCCACCTGACCATTTGCCGCTTCTAGTTGTCCTCTTGCACCATCTACTGCAAAGTTATAATCTTTAGAATCAAGTCTACCTATAACTTGACCTGCTCTTACGTAGTCTCCTTCTTTAACATTAAGTTCAGCAATTTTTCCTGGTAACTTAAAACTAAGTTTTATATTATCTGTTGAATTTGTATTACCTAAATATTTAAGAAGAATAGGATTTTTATTTTCCGCTGTCCCCATAACCTTCACTGGTAATATCTTTTCTTCTTCTCCAATTGCAGATTTTTTACTGCAACCAGTCATAGGAAAAATTATCATTGCTGTAACTAAAAGTGAAATTATTTTTTTCATCGAACTCCCCCCAGAAGTTTTTAGCGACCACCTCGTCGCATAATATAAAACAATATTACCACAGTAAGAAAATCGTGTCAATATTACTAATATTATCTTAAGCGATTTTACATTGACATTTTTCACCAATCGTTTTATACTTACAATGTATTAAGTGACTAACCAGTCACTTATTAAGGAGGTGATTCTTTTGCCAAAACAAACGTTTTTAAATCTACCAAGAGAAAGACAAAAAGAAATAATAGATATATCTCTAAAAGAATTTTCTTGTCATAGTTTTGAAACTGCATCTATGAATAAAATTATTACTGAACTTGGAATCGCCAAGGGTAGCTTTTATAGATATTTCAAAAGTAAAAAAGCTTTATACTTATTCTTATTGGATTATGCAGTTAACAAAAAAATAGATTACTTAGAACGTCATATAGATATTAATGGTAATAATTTTTTTGAAATATACAGAAGTGTTATTTTTAATTATATGAAATTCGACTTAACTTTTCCAATTATAAGTAAATTTTTAAGAAGTGCTGTTGATAATAGATATATTGAACCAACTAAAATTTTAAATTCATTAAATGGAAAAACTTTTATTGAAAATTTAGTTATCAACGGACAAAAACAAGGTGAAATAAAAGATTTTTTATCTTTAGACTTCGTTATCTTATGTATTATAAATTTATCAGAATCAATGTTAAATTACATAAATATCAAGCTAGGAATAGATTATAAAGAACTTTTAAAAATTCTTGAAGGGAAACCTCATGAATATAAACATCAACTTGAAGATACCTTCTATCAATTAATGTCAGTTTTAGAAACAGGGTTAAAGCCAGTAAAAGCTAATAATTAGCTTCTACTGGCTTTAAGTAGATTTTCTATTCTATTTTAAACTTTGATACTGATTCTATAAGTCTTTCTGAACCTTTTTTAGATTCTTCTGCTTTTTCTAATACTCCATTTGATTTATTAGATACTGTAAGCATTTTTTGTGATATATTAGTTATTCCTTCTGCTCCTTCATTAGAAGCTTCAGCAACATTATTTATAGCTTCCATCAAATTCTTAACATGTGCTAGAAGTTCACCACATGTAACACTTAACTCTTCTGTTACTTTATTATAGTAATCAGCGTCTTTACTATATATTTCTCCACTTTTTTGAGAATTATCATAATCATTCATAACTTTTTCATTTATAAATTCTAAAATATGTCTTGAGCTATTAGCAAGATTTTCAACAGATTTTAAAACAACATTTGTTATACTCTGTATCTCATTTGCTGTATGATTTGATTCTTCAGCAAGTTTTCTAATCTCATCTGCAACTACTGCAAATCCTTTGCCACTTTCTCCTGCTCTTGCAGCTTCAATTGCTGCATTTAAGGCAAGTAAATTAGTTTGATTAGTTATATTTAGTATAGCTTGTAAAAGAGCATCTATTTTTTCAACTTCTTTACACTCATTTAAAGCTTGTACTAACTCCTCTTTATTTTTACCATATATATCTATAGCTGTTTGTTTTGCTTCTTCAGATGTATTTTTTAATGAATTAGCTCTATCCTTAATTTCTAAAGTTTTATTTGAAACTTCTTTAATTTTATAATTAATATTTTCAATACCTTGTTCTATTCCACTTGAAGTTGCACTCATTTCTTCTGCTGATGCAGCCATTTCTTCAAGTCCTGCTGATAATTCTTGAGTAGTACATGAAACATCTTCTATATTCTTATCTAAGGTTTCTACAATTCCAACAACCTCAATATTACTTTCAACACTGTTATTACACTCTTTATCAACAGTTGATATTATTTCTTTTATAGCACCTCTCATTTTATTTATTTCTAAAACAACTTCTCCCATTTCATCTTTTCTATTTAGATATTCTTTTTCTATGTTAATTGAAAAATCTCCTTTGGCTAATTTTCTTATATATTTCACTATATATTCAAGAGGATTATTAATATTTTTAGAAATAACTAACATACTTATGATCCCTGCAATTATTGATATTAAAAATAATATTAGAAATTTTTGTATGCTAATTCTATATTGATTTTTACTATCATTGTATGCATTTTCCGCATCCTTAACGTTGTATTCTGTTAATTCATTTAAATCATCTTGAGCTACTTTAAAATCATCAGCTAAAGCTTTTAGCTTAATCATAATATCTGCATTTTGTTCATTAGTATTCATTGCAATTGTAGAAAGTTCTTTAACTCCATTTATATATTTATTCCATTCATTTATTACTGTATCTAATATCTTTAACTCTATTTTATCTGTTTCTATACCTTTATAAATTTCTAAATTTTTACCAAATGTTATTCTAGATTTTTCTATATCATCATATAAACCCTTTTGAATTTTATAATTTCCACTATTCATAACTAACTTTAAAATATCCATTCCAACTCTTCTCGCAGCTTCTCTATTATCACTTAAAACTTTAACAGATATTAATCTTTTACTATATAAACTTTCTGTATTGTTATTCATTATTTTCATACTATTAAATCCAATAATGCCTACCATAAATATAAAAAAATACATAATTAAACATAGTGAAATAATTTTAGTTTTAACTTTTAACTTACTTAATATCTTGTTCATAATAATATCTCTACCCCCATTATAAATCTTTATGTTTTTAATGTAATAACTTGACTTTTATATAATTTTTATCTATAAATATAGTATCGTTACAATTTTACATTTAATTATATTTTTTTCATATATTATTTATTTTTTTTATTTTAATAAAATAAAAGACCATAAGATTTTTAATCCTATAGTCTTTAAATACCATTAATTAAGCTTTTTTATTTTTCAATTAATACATTTGCCAAATTTTTTCCATTTTGAACTACTTGTACATTTATTTTCATTCCCTTATATTCTTCTTGAAGATTTTTATACTCCATCTTTAGCTCATTTGCATATTTATTGGCAAGATCCTCTGCCTTTTGTTTTGCTTCTTTTTCTGGAACATCCTTTTCCATTATAACAGCACCAATAATTGTATCTCCTGAAATGTATACCTTACTTCCTTTTACTATTTTTTCTTTTTGTAACTTTTTATTCATAGCCTTATCTTCCACTTTTTGATTTGAATCCTTTGGACGTTCTACAGGCTTTGGTTTACCACAAGCAACAAGTGATACTGATATTGCTAATATAGAAACTACTGATACTATCTTTTTCATTGATTTATGTTTCATAAAATTCCCCCATAGATTTTTATTTCCAACTTAAATCAACTCTAATATATGAATCAGACATTGATGCTCTCATACCAAATCCATATATTCTATTGTTTCTTGCAATTACTTGCATTCTATTTAATAACTGATTTAAGTTAATATTTATTCCTTTTAATTTTATACATAAAGCATCTTCATGATTAGTTAATGCTTTTAATATTTCACTATCTAACTGTTGTACATTTTGAACCTTTGCAAATAATTTACCATCACCTGTATATTCATCTATATTAAGATTTTCAAAAGAATATTTTGTTCCAGTACATGCTGGAAATCCTTGTTCTAAATTTCCTCTTCTATGATCCCTATTAAATATATTATCTGGTACATTAAAATACTTATGACTTACAGGAATCATACTTTGATTTCCAGATAAATTTCTATCAGATATTGGGTCATCCCATGTTACATCTAAATTATACCATTCATTATTTAATTTTACCATATTCCAAGCGTGTGCACCACCTTGATTTGTATATCCAGTAACATATTTACATTTAATTCCTACTGCTTTTAATAATTCATACATTGCTTTTGCATAACTCTCACATACCCCTGTGTTTTTCACTAAAATTCCATAGGCATTGTGATCCTCTGCAGTAACAATCCCTGCACGATAGTTTTTAACATTATAATCTGCATTCTTAACTATGTAATCATGAAGAGCTAATTCTTTTTCAACATCTGTCATTCCTGGTTTTATAACTGTTTGTATTATATTTTGTACCTTTTCTTTAACAGCTTTTCTTTGTTTTTTCATGGTATCTTTATCTAATCTATATCTTATTGTAAGATTTAATGTTTTTTCTGGACTATTAGGATAACCATATATGTTTCCTGAAACACCTGCATAACCATAATTTATACTAGGATGTTCTAATACAATTCTATTAACAATGCTTAAATCATAATCTCTGCTATTATAATTCATAACCTTAATTGATACATTAGTTTCAAATTTTTCTAGTGCAGATTTTAATACATTATAGAACTCTTCCTTATTTTTTACTACAGCTACTCCTTGAGCATTAGATACTACTCTTGTTCTGTTATTTATTACTGTATTATTTACAGTTGCATAAGCATTAGTAGCCATTCCTCCTGTTAAAGCTAGTCCCAAAATAGTAGACATAGACAATAGTTTTAATTTTCTTTTGTTCATGATAATTATACCTCCAAAGTTAAATTTAATATATTTCTTATATTATCGTATTATAAAATATTTTTCTGAACTTTTATATACTGAATTTATTTCCAAAGAAAATTATACACTTTTTACTTTTTTTACTTGTAAATCTTTGATACAATTAATAGTAGATAGATTAATTAATTTATTCATAATTATTCTATAATAACTATTTTATAGGAGGTAAAATAATGAAACATATTAAACTAGGGTTAATACCCAAAATTATTTTAGGTATTATTTTTGGTATTTTAATCGGTAGCTTTACTTCATTAAATGTTGTACGATTCTTTGTAACCATAAGTTCAATCTTTGGAAACTTTTTAGGATTCGTTATTCCTATAATTATTTTAGGATTTATCGTGGCTGGCATAGCAGAACTTGGTACAGGAGCTGGTAAGCTTTTAGGAATCACTGTAGGAATTGCTTATGTATTTACATTAATATCTGGTTTCTTTGGATATGTTGTTGGTACAAATGTTTTAAAATTTATCATTACTCCTTCAACCTCAAGTACCATGGGAAAAGCTGCTGAAGATTTAAAACCATTTTTTAATATAGAAATGAAACCTATAATGGGTGTTATGACTGCACTTATATTTTCATTTTTATTAGGACTTGGTATATCTGCTGTAAAAAGTGATATTTTAAAACAAATAGCAGTTGATTTTCAGAAAATTGTTTCTAAAGTAATATCAAACATAATTATTCCATTACTTCCTTTATACATTTTAGGTATATTTGCTAATATGACTTATACAGGAAAATCTAAATCTGTATTAACAGTATTTGGACAAGTTTTTGTAGTAATTATAATATGTCATTTTATAATACTATTATTCCAATTTACCATTGGTTGTATAGCAAGCAAGCAAAATTTATTTAAATGTTTAAAGATACAAATAACTGCTTATTTAACTGCACTTGGAACTCAATCTTCTGCTGCAACTATTCCTGTTAATGTAGAATGTTCTAGGAAAATGGGAATTTCTAAAGGAATACGACAATTTGTTATTCCACTTTGTGCAACTACTCATATGTCAGGTAGTACAATAACTTTAACAATTTGTGCTATGGCTGTTATGATGTTAAACGGCATGCCTATAACATTATCTCTATTTGGTGGCTTTATAGCAATGCTAGGAGTATCTCTTGTTGCTGCACCTGGTGTACCAGGAGGATGTGTTATGGCAGCTTTAGGTGTACTTCAATCTATACTTGGTTTTAATGAATCTATGCTGGCTTTAATGATAGCATTATATGTAGCCCAAGATAGCTTTGGAACAGCATGTAATATTTCTGGTGATCAAGCAATTGCAATGATAGTTGATCATTTTAATGAAAAATTGCTTAAAGAACCAAATTGTACAGAAACAAGTAATGCTAATATATAATTTATAAATACTATGTTTTGTAATATAAAGTTGTGTAATTGTTGAAAAACCCCAAAGAAGATTACTTTTCTTTGGGGTTTATACATTTAAATTAACTTCTAGTACTACTTACGAAAATCAATTTGGATTAGTACAGGATCGTGATCACTACATCTTCCTTGAGCATCTGTAAATGCTGAATTAATATTTACCGCATCTACTTTAGTTTTTAATACAATATTTTTGTTAACTAAAATGTTATCTAATACTTGAGAATTTCCTTGATGTATATATGTAAATCTCTCTTCTGCTGGAAGCTTGTCCACCATGTTTTCAAAACTTTTACCCTTTAGAGCAGTAACAGTATTAGAAAAATTAAAGTCATTCATATCTCCAAGTAAAACAACATTTCCATTTGGATTTGCTTTTAAAATTTCCTCAGCAAATTTATTAACTATTGATGCTTGTTTCATTCTTAATCTTTCACTACCTGCAACAGGTGGTTGTTTTGCTCCAAATAAAGATTGATCTCCTCTTTTAGAAGAAAAATGGTTAGCTATAACAAATACCTTTTCTCCTTTAAATTCAAATTCAGCTGCTAGTGATTTTCTAGTTCCTTTAAATTCTTCCTTATCCACACCTATTCTACCTGGATTTATTGCTAAATCTTTTCCATCCATATGTACTTCTGTTTTAGCATCTCCCTTAGGCTTTGATACAAGATTTACTCTATCTTTTCTATAAATATATCCTACACGTATATTTCCACCAGGTATTCCACCATCTTGTCTATTAATAGGATCTATATTTACAAAGTCATATTGTGGACCCTTGTTATTGTTAATTGCATCTATTAAAGCTTTGTATGTTTTATCTGCTTTAACTTCTGTTGATTTTGCTTCTTTTTTATTTTTAGAATCTGCTCCATCATTATCTTGAATTTCAATTAAACCAACTATATCTGGTGATTTTAAATTTTCTACTATTGATTTTGCAACTTTATCTATTCTTGTTTTATCTGTAACAGCTGAAAAGTTTTCTACATTATAAGATGCTATACTAAGCTTGTCCTTATCTGGAACTATCTTTGTAATTTCTCTTCTTACTCCTCCATCAGTAAAATCAGGAAGTCTTTTTGTGTTTAATATTTTATAGTTTCCAAAGGCATATGTCATAACCCCTGTTATAGAATCATTGAACTTATCCCCTGTTTTTAACTTATCAAATCTTTTATCTATAAATTTCTTAGTATGATTATCTGTAATAGGTACTAAAACATCATCTATAGTTAATTTTTCTGGATTAAAATTATTCTTACTTATATTAATACCATTAAATATTGTTTTTTTATTTTGAGATGCTATTCCATTATCAGGTAATACATAAACTTCTCCATATCTTTCATCTAATCCCACTACTAATGGTTTATCAACTTTAACTAACATACCTTCAAGGCTTTCATAAAAATCTATAGCATCCTTATCTGGATTAAAAACTTTTAGTCCATCACTATCTATTGTAGTTGTAGATGGTCGTCTACCTGAAGCACCTATAATTATTGGATCAGGTAACTTATTGTTATGAGATTTTGTTTTAATATCCGCAGCCTTAATCTCTGTAGTTGTAAGTCCACCCATTCCTTTAATTTCATTTTTAGCTTCAATTACAGTACCATCAACTTCAACTAAATCTCCTTCTTTAACATTTAACTTATCTTTTTTAGCTTCTACAAATATTCCTTCTGAAGTTGAATCGTCGTTATCAGGATTTGTATCTTGCATATAAAATCCTCTTGAATACTTATCATTGGAAATAGCAGTTACAACTCCCTTAACACCTTTAACTCCTTTTCCTTCTAAAGGTGATCTGTGAGCTCTGCCTTGAATATCTCTTATTTTTACTTCACTTACTATGCCAGAATTTTGTAATCCTTTACATGAACTGGATACTGCAAATACCGTCATAGAATTAATTAATATTAATCCTGAGGCAAAAAAACCTATAATCTTTTTCTTTAACATATTTAATTTTCCTCCTTAAATTTTAAATAAATTTAACCATATAAATATTTAAGTAACATCATATAAATTTCTTACACATAATAACACATTTTATGATATACCACAAGACTTTTATGAACTTTATTTCAATAATTTAACAATTATTTTTATTTTTTTATATTACTAATATATATTTCATTAAATTTTATTAATAATTATTGAAATAAAATCTTTTATATATTTTTATGATATAATTTATTCTATAAATTCAAATATAAGGAGGAATTATATAATGCTAAATTTTAATTACAACATACCAACTGAAATATTTTTTGGAGAAGGTCAAATTAAAGTACTTGGAAAAAATTTAAAAAAGTATGGCAATAAAGTACTTTTAGTTTATGGTGGTGGAAGCATTAAGAAAAATGGATTATATGAAAATGTAATTTCTATACTGAAAGAAAATAATTTAGACTTCATAGAACTTTCAGGAGTTGATCCAAATCCTCGTATTACTAGTGTTGAAAAAGGAATTGATCTTTGTAGAGAACATAATATTGAAATTATACTTGCAATTGGTGGTGGAAGTGTTATAGATTGTAGTAAATTTATTGCTGCTGGATATTATTATGATGGAAACCCATGGGACTTTCTTACTAGAAAAGCAAAAATAAAAAAAGCTTTACCCCTTGCTACAATCCTTACTTTATCTGCAACTGGTTCTGAGATGGATAATTGTGCAGTTATAAGTAACATTGATACAAATGAAAAATTAGCAACAGCTGCACCTGCTATAGCACCTAAATTTTCAATTTTAGATCCTACTTATACTTATTCTGTTCCAAAAGGACAAACTGCAGCTGGAACAGTTGATATAATGAGTCATATATTTGAAGTGTATTTTACTCCAACTAAAGGAGCCTTCATTCAAGATAGATTTGCAGAAGGACTTTTAAAAACAGTATTTCACTATGGACCAATAGCCCTAGAAGAACCTGAAAATTATGAAGCTCGTGGAAATTTAATGTGGGCTTCTAGTCTTGCAATTAATGGAATTTTAGGTTATGGTAAAAAAACTAACTGGTCAGTTCACGCCATGGAACATGAATTAAGTGCATATTATGATATAACTCACGGTGTAGGTCTTGGAATATTAACTCCAGTTTGGATGGAATATATATTAAATGATAATACTGTAGATGATATTGCAACTTATGGAGTAAATGTTTGGAATCTATCCTTAAATGAAGATAAATACAAAACTGCAAAAGAAGCTATTGAATGTACTCGTAACTTTATAAAATCTTTAGGAATACCTATGACTTTAAAAGAAGTTGGAATAAAAGAAGAAAAGCTTTCTGAAATGGCACATAAATGCATAATAAATCAAGGTGGCAAAACTGCCGGAACTTATCCTCCACTAACTGAAGAAGATGTTTTAAATATTTATAAAAAAGCTTTTTAGAATAGTAAAAATCCAAGAATTTAATTTCTTGGATTTTTATTGTAATAACCTATTAATAAATATAATTTATCAACATAGAATTTTTAAGTACTTATCTAAAAATAAAACTACAATAAGCATGATTTTCATCCGTAGGAGAAACGCTATATGACCCACTTAAATTACCTCTAGCAACTTCTCCCAATATATTCATAACTTCCTGTTGATTCATTTTAAATCCTTTAAACCTTACATACACTGTTGTTTTTTTTGTCTTTAAAGCTTCTATTAATTTTTGCTTAAACTCTTCTCTAGTTGTTACCTTCGGAACCTTTGTACCATCATTCATAAACTCGTCTATATCTAAATTATCATAAGAATATTTTGTTCCATTAGCCCTTGGATAATTTTTTTGTTCATATTCTCCTCGAATGTGGTCCTTATTGAAAATATCATCAGTCACATTAAAATATGTATGAATAACTGGTGAAACTACTACATCTTTATCACTTCTTCCAACCCTATCTGATACTGGATCATCCCATGTGGCATCTAAATTATACCACTCATTATCTAATTTAACTATATTCCAAGCATGTCCTCCGCCTTGTCTTCCATCTCTATTCTTTTTATATCCAGTTGCATATTTACACTCTATTCCTGCTTCATTCAATAATAAATGCATTGCCTTTGAATAACTTTCACATACCCCTTTACCTAAAACCAATACTCCATACGCACTATGATCTTCTAAATCTGCCGGTCTCTTGTTAAGCCCCTCCATGTTATAGTCAGCATGCTTAACTACATAATCATGTAATGCTAATTCTTTTTGTACTGGTGTCATATTATCTTTTATAACTTCTTTAATAATTCTTTTAACTTCAGCTTCTGTAGCTTGCTTTTGATTTCTAACTTCATCTATATCTCTTCTATAATTAAGTTGTATAGTCATCGGCATCTTACCATTAACTATTTGAACTTGACCACCATTTGTTCTGATTTCAGGCTTTCCATAATCATGTCCACCTAATTCAAGCATAATTTTATTAAAATTATTAAAATTATATTTTTGATTTTCATCATAAGGTATCATTACTGTAAAACTTGGTTTTAACTGTTTTATAGCTTCTTTAACAACTTTATCAAATTTTTCTGGTTTATTAACTTCTATTTTTTTATCAGCTTTTAATAATTCCGCTATTTCCTCTTCTTCTGTTTTTACTGGTAGCTTTTCTTGTGCTTTAACTATAGCTTCAAACTCTTTGGTAGAAGTTGCAGAATCTTTTGTAAAAGTTGCTATTAATGTAACTTTCTTATCTTTTTCATCTGCATTAGGTCTTTTAACTGTTCCATCATATTTTATTACAGATTCATCACTAGATTTCCACACAATTTCAACTCCATTGGAATCTCTAGTTGGCAATCTTAAGTTATCTTTTACATTACTTAAATCCTCTAGTTTTATATTATTTTTAGCTTCTTCTATTAATGCATTATTTTCTTCCTGTATCTTTTGCAATCTTTCTTGTTCTTTCTTTAATTGAGCTTCTTGTTCTGCTTTTTCTTTTTTTTCTTTTTCTTCTTGTTGTTTTCTTAATTCTTCTTGTTTTAATTCATCTGATTTTTGCTTTTCTGCTTCAGCTTTTTGCTTATCAGCTTCTATCTTTGCTAATCTTTCTTTTTCTGCTTTCTCTTTTTCTTCTTGTTGTTTTCTTAATTCTTCTTGTTTTAATTCATCTGATTTTTCTTTTTCAGCTTTTTGTTTATCAGCTTCTATCTTTGCTAATCTTTCTTTTTCTGCTTTTTCTTCTTGTTGTTTTTTTAATTCCTCTTGCTTTAACTCATCTGATTTTTCTTTTTCAGCTTTTTGCTTATCAGCTTCTATCTTTGCTAATCTTTCCTTTTCTGCTTTTTCTTTTTCTTCTTGTTGTTTTTTTAATTCCTCTTGCTTTAACTCATCTGATTTTTGTTTTTCTTTTTCAGCTTTTTGTTTATCAGCCTCTATCTTTGCTAATCTTTCCTTTTCTGCTTTTTCTTTTTCTTCTTGTTGTTTTTTTAATTCCTCTTGCTTTAACTCATCTGATTTTTCTTTTTCAGCTTTTTGCTTATCAGCTTCTATCTTTGCTATTCTTTCCTTTTCTGCTTTTTCTTCTTGTTGTTTTCTTAATTCTTCTTGTTTTAATTCATCTGATTTTTGTTTTTCTTTTTCAGCTTTTTGTTTATCAGCTTCTATCTTTGCTAATCTTTCCTTTTCTGCTTTTTCTTTTTCTTCTTGTTGTTTTTTTAATTCCTCTTGCTTTAACTCATCTGATTTTTCTTTTTCAGCTTTTTGCTTATCAGCTTCTATCTTTGCTAATCTTTCCTTTTCTGCTTTTTCTTTTTCTTCTACTTCATTGTTTTCTATCTTTGTTTTAGAAGTACTATCTTCTGATGAAGTATGTCTATGTTTATGCTTATGTTTTCTTTCTTCATATACCTTAAGCTTATCTTCAGATATATTATTAATACCTTCATTATCCTTATGAGAATTTTCATTTTCTTTATTATTTAAGTTCTTATCATCTTTAACATTGTCACTGGTACTATTATTAACATCATTTGGAGTTATGTATCTAACATTTCCTTCTATAGTCATTATAGCTTTTTTAGTCCAATTAACTTCTATTAACTTACATTCATTAGATTCAGTAAATTTTTCCGCATCGAACTTCTTATTTTTTAACTTAGACTCTAAATATTTATTTTCTACATCTTCATATTTTATATACCCTGTTTTTTTATCATGAAAAGAATAAAATCCATTTGCCATTTTTAATTTTATATAAAAGTCATTATATAAGTTAGATTTATACCCTGCTTTATAATTTAAAAAATCTTCAATTACCTCATCTTTATTATAAGAATAAATTTCTTGTGAAACTTTAATTATATACGCATCTACAGCAGCTTCCGCACTTAATGGCATACCAACCTGCATTATACTACCTAATATAGCTCCAATAGATAAAACTTTTAATGATTTTTTATTCATATTATCCCCCTACTTGTATATTCCGTTCTGTTAAGTTATATGAACATTGAACTACTTCATCCTTAGATTTATAATAGTTCATCACAAAATGATTATCCCCCTTAGAAAAGAGATTGGTTCAATGCAAATATGATCTTCTAATCCATAGTAAAAATAATCTTAAAGGCATAAGATATCCTACTTCTGTTATTCTAAATTCTTTAATCTTATAGTTTGGTTCCATGTTTAAAAAAATATATAATGATATAAGTAACAATCTTATAAAATCCTTTAATTTTGAGATTAAGATAGGTAATCTTTCATAATTAATTAACAGATTCGTACATTTTTCTTTTTATTATCGTTTGTATATGAAGAAAATTTACCTAAATTATAGAAAAATATGCTACTTTTTTGATATATTTAAATTTTAAATTTAACAACCTCTTTTTATTTAAAATATAAAAAATCCTTAAGATTTTTATCTTAAGGATTTTTTGTACAAGCTTTTAACTTATTATTTCTATTAAATTCTTACTTTATTTTTTTTATCTTAACTCTTTGTTTTACATCATCATATGAATAATCTTTTTTAATTGCCTTTACAAAAACTTTTTTTCCTGCTTTGTTAGTTCTTAAATTTAGCTTTTCATTATCAACAAAAACATTATATTGAGATGGGTCTTTTACTTCCATTTTTACTAAAACTATTGTTGTAAATGGTATACCTTTTCCAATTTCCACAGAATATTTAGGCATATCTTTATTTTCTACCTTAGTTTCTTTTGTTTTAGCTTCTTCTTTCGTACCATTTTTATTTACTATATTTTTAGAATCACTTGATTTTTTTGATTCATTGCTAGCTTTAGTGTTATTACTATCTTTTACTGAACCTACAGTAGTTTTTGTACTATATGGAAGATTAAGCTTTAATTCTCCTGTAATTTTAGTGGTATCATTTATATTTATATCTTTATTTATCTCTAAAATATGTCCTGCATTTTTTTCTTTTAAAGTTTTATTAGGAAGCTCTATAACCAATTGAGTATTTCCTAACTGTTTATCTATAAATATTTTACTTTCTTTTGGTAAATTTTTACCATCTAATTTATAATTATTTATATCCATTACACTATTTTTTACTTTCTTAGGCACTACAGCCCCTGAAAATCTTACAAATATATAATCTGCCTTTGAATCATCATCTTTAGTATCAATATCTTGAATTATTTGGTCAAAATCTACATCAGCAAAAGCATATCGTACTGAAACTTCTTTTGGTATTTGTTTAATTTGCTGACTTTGATTTAAAGCTTCTTTTCCTTTATTCTTTTTGTTTTTTAATAAACTTATAGTTGTAAATGCTCCTACACAAACTACTATAATAGCTATAATAATTCCTATAATTTTTTTTTGCTTTTTTTCCATAGATATCACTCCTTTTCAAACTGTACTGATAACTTTTCAAAATTATATTCTGAATACTTTTCCGGATCAAAGTTTAAAACAAGATTATATACCCTAGCCTTTAATGGCGATATATCTAAATTATTTATATCTAATAACATTGAAGATACTTTTTTATAATTAGCATCATATAAAGTGATTGGTAATTGTTCTACCTTTACCTTCTTTTCTGCTCCATTTCTTACAACTATGGTTATAACAATTGAACTGTCATTTTTTAATTTAACTTCATATGTATTAAATGTAACATCTCCTTTTTTAATGATAGGAAGAGATTTTAAATATTTTTGTAAATTTCTTTGTAAATCCATATTCATATTTGAAGGTATATTTTCAAATTCAACTTCTACAGTTGATATAGCTTTTATGTCTTTGTTAAAGATAACTTTACAATCCTCTAATGTATCTGGTACCTTGGCCATTTTTTCTTTATCAAAATATAATTTCCAAGGTCTTGCACTTTTACCTGGAATAGTTCCAACTTCTCTTAATAAAAATATTTCTG
Organism: Clostridium novyi; assembly: GCF_003614235.1. The sequence goes on from NZ_CP029458.1 coordinate 220,612, forward strand.
TAGCAACTTCTTCATTTTTACTATTTACCAAAGTAAGGGCTAATTCATCAAAATTAATCGGATTTGAAAGTCCATTTCTAAAAAAAATACTAGCTTCTAATTTGTCTCCCATGTCAAATACATATGTAGTACTTATATTAATATCATTTTCCTTAAGTGGATCTAAATTTTTTAGATCTTCTTCTATAATTTCTTTTTGTACTTTTGATATTATTTGTCCTCTTTCGGGTTCTAACGATAGTCCTAAATCAACATTTTTTCTTTCATTATTCATAATTTCTAATATTAACCTCCATTTAATATAATATTGAACTTAATGAATATTATATCATTATTTCATTGTATTTCATAGTATATGAAAACTTATCCTTTAATTATTGTAATACTTGACTTTAAAAACAAAAACAACTGGATTAAAACCAGTTGTTTTCATTTTTATCTTTCTATAGATACTGTTGTTCTAGCATTTATTGCTAGTCTTTGCTTTAATATTATTTTTGATTTTTCTTTTTCTAATTTAATATCATATAATCTTGAAGCTTTAGATTTTAGTTCATTATATAATAACTCGGCAATTTTTCTTGTATCATCTTGTGGATTAACATTTATTGTAACTTTTGCTAAGGTTATATTAGCTCTAGTATCTTTTAAAGTAAAATTTATTGTTTCTTGTTTATTTGAAGCACTATTTACAGTTACTTCACACACTTCTTTTTTTTCTGCAACTCCTAATGTTCCCATATCCTCATCTACTTGTATAAATTTTATTTCTGAAGTATCTTCTGCAAGTTTATCTACATTCTCCATTATTTTTTTACATTTATATTGAACCCTAGCACCATTTTCTTCTATTACTACATATCCAACTCCAAATATCCAATCTTTATTTCCTTCAAAGGCTTTTAAAATCTTTGTTTTAATTTTTGAACTATCATCACCTGCATCAAGTTGTATAGTTTTATCTAAAATTTTAATTGTTTGTGGATTTTGTAATTTATTTTGTCCTTTTCCTTTAAATTTAAATGCTAAGTCACCAATTTGAGCTTGTGCGCGTTCTCTTCTTACATAATGCTGTACAAGATTACTTTGTATTTCTACATTTTTTTCAGTTTGTTTTTCAGCTATAGGTTTATCTTTTTTAACTTCATTATCTCTTTCAACAGTTTCTACTTTGTTAGGAAGTTCTTCTTCATTTTTTACTACTGGATTTACTATTGGTTCTTTCTTTTTTCCTTTGCTGTGATTTTCTTCTTTATCTTCTTTTAAAGGCTTAGGTTGTACATCTTTATGATTTTTTACTACATTATCCTTAACTTCGTAATTGTTAGTAAATATTTCTCCCTCTTCATTTTCATGAATACTTATAACTTCTGAAGATATCTCAACTTTATCTGAAGCATCTTTAATAAAATTATCTAAGTCAAATTCTTGTTCTGATACAACTGCATTTTCTGCAGCTTCTTCTATTACTTTATAATCTACGAATCCATTTTTATCATCATGAATTGCTATTACTTCCTTACTTATATAGTCATTAAATAATTTTGATTCAAGTCCTACTGCATTATTTTCATATGCTTTCATTAAATCATTATAATTATAATAATACAATTTTCCATCTAATAAACTTTTAGCCAAAAATCCATCTGCACTTGCATAAGCTGATATTGAAAAACTTGCTGATATAATTGCTGCTATTGCTCCCTTTGATAATACATTTAATATCTTTCTTTTTTTAATCATAATATCCTCCGTGTAAAATTAATAATTTGTAAAACTAGTTCAACAAAACATTGAAGAATTATTTACCTATAAATATTTTTTTTTCTTTACTAGTTTAATTTATCTTGTTTTAGATTTATATGTAACATTATATGTTGTTTTTATTACCATTTCAATATTTTTTTTAAAAATTTTTAATTTTCTTATTTCATTCTTATTTTTTACATTAAAATAAAAAACTACTAGATAGAAACTTCCATCTAGTAGTATATTTAAAATAAATATTTAATTATTGGGAACTATTATTGTATTAACATTTTTACCTTTGTATTTTTCCCTAACCATGTCCATATATTTGCTTACTTTTGAATACTTATCCTTATCACTTATTCCCTTTTTAAACTTTAAATTAAGCATTATAGTATCTCCATTATGACTTATGTATGCGTGTTCTAATTTATTATCTGACTTTAATATTTCATCAACTATACCCTTATCTACGTTACTAGGTTTTATTCCCTTATCTTCAATAAGTTTATTTGATACTTGTATCCTTTTATTAAGATTATGCTTTTGATAACCATAATACCCTCCAACACATACTATACCAGCTATAATTACTGATAATATTATCTTTGACTGTTTCTTCATATATTCTCACCTCTTATAAATAGTTTAATTATACCATACTAATAAAAAATAAAGACCACTAGATGGATACACTCCACCTAATGATCTTTATTAGATATGTTTATTTACTTTTCAACCAGTGATGTGTTCTGGTTATGTCTATGATTTTATTGATATGATTAATTTAGATATAATTTGAATTATTTTGAAATGTTTAATTGTTCATCGTCAATTCTGAGTTGTCAATTAAATAAATTCCGTTCATTTATTTCAATTTTAGAAGGATACCCAAAGTATACCTCTCTCACATTTTAGTTTTCATTATTTTCCAAAGTATTACCCTTTGTTAACAAATTAATCATTAAAGTCTATTGTTATATTCTCTGTTGTTAATGCTTCATTTGCTCCTGTTACTTTTTCTTGTGCTATTGTAAATGTTAAGTTATTTACATCATTTATATTTGCATGATCTGTAGCAGTTCCTTTTACTGTTATTTTTAGATGTGTTTCATCTGTTCTAACTACATCATAGTCCATGCCTGCTGGTAAGTTAGTTGCTTTTACATTATTTTTTGATATATCTCCTGCAAATGTTCCGTTTTTAATTGTTACGTCTATAACTCCACTTGTTAGAGTACCTTTATTTTCTTTTGCTTCTTTTAATTCTTTTGTGCTTAAGCTTGATATGCTTGCCGCTACTTTTGGTACCACTACTTTCGCTTCTACCTTAACTTTACCTAATTCATCAGCAACTAATTTATTTCCAACTCCATCACAAAGATTTGAATCTTTAGCTAAGCTTACTATTAAATCTCCAGCTTCTACTTTTTCTGCTATCTTAACAGTAACTTTCTTGCAAGATTCATCTACTACTGCATTTTGTACAGTATATCCCTTAACTACAAAATCAGAACCATCAGCTTTAATTGAATTAGAATCTACTTCATGAGCAAATTCTAGTTCTACTGAATTTGTTGCTTCAACATATTTAACTTTTTCTTTTTCTGGAACCTTAAATTCTCCAGGCTCAGCAACAACTTTAACATCTTGACTTAACTTATCTAAAACATTTCCTGATTTGTCATATAATTTTTGTCCATCTTTAAGTGAAATTGTTACTATATCACCTTTTTTAAGTTCTCTATTTTTTATTGTTAATGTAGCCTTATTCTTATCTATCTTCCAACCATCACCTTGAGCACCTTTTAATATTGTATCTCCAACTTTAACAACTAGTACATCCTTAGCATTTGCTAATTTACTTTTTCCTGCATTATCAGTGAATACTTCTTCATCAAATTCTACTGATACTGTATCTTCTCCATTTGCAAATTTAGCTTCAGCTTTAGCTTCTTTTATTGCTGGTGCTGATAAATCTATTACCTTTAACTCTTTTGCATCTTTAGCTACTGCATGTCCTGTTATATCAAGTATTTTATTTTCACCTACTGCTAACTTAAGTGATCCTACATTATTTTTATTTAATGTTATTACTACTTGATTTAATTCTTTGTCATAATCAGAAATGCTTTCAATAGCTAAACCATCTATTTTTTCTGGATGCTCTTGTGTATCTTTAGCTTCAGTAATAGTATAATTATCTTTTTTAGTAGCTTCTTCAGCATTTACTGGTTTACTAAATGATATTTTAATTCTATCATTTTGTCCATTTGAGCCATCTAATAAAGTGGCTACATATGTTGGCACACCAGCATCTGTCTTTGCTACATCTTTTTCAACTTTTACAATAGTTTCAGTAATTTTATTTCCTGCTATATCATGAATATTTTTAGCTTTTAAAGTTAATCCAGATATCTCTGTTGGAATTACATTATCAAATGTAATAGTTGCTACTGTATTATCTTCAACAGTTGAAGTTACTATTTTAGCATTTGTTAAATCATAAGCTTTATTGTCTTTTATTAATTCATAATTTGCTAAGTTTGCTGCTTCTTCAACATTTACTTTTTTACTAAATGTAACTACTATTGAGTTAGTTTCTTTGTTTGTAAATTTAACTTCAGATACAGTTGGTGCTGTTTTATCTCCTTCTTCCATTGAGAATGCATTCCACTCAGTATCATTTGCAATTCTATTTCCAGCTTTATCTTTTACATTATTAACAATTACTTTATAGTTATTTTCATTTGGTACGTTTAACTCTTCTCCAAAGGTAAGTATTACAGTTTTACCATCTTCATCTAGCACTGCACTTGTTGCTACTATATATTTATCATTTTGAAGATCATAAACTTTATAATTTTCAGCTATTTGTGCTGAAGACTTGTCCATGATTTCGCTAAATTTTACTGTTAATTTTGTTTTTGATAATACTTTTAATTCTTTTTTATCAGAGTCTGGTGCTATTTGGTCTATTAGTGTAACAACTGGTGCTTTTTCACCTTTTGCTATAATAGGAACTTTATTCTTAGCATAATCTTCTATATCACCTTCAGCTGTTGTAATTATGTTCACTTTTCCTTCATTAAACCATGTTTTAACTTTTTCTAGTGCTTCTACGCCATTTTTTATTTTACACTTGATAATATTATCTTTTACAGTTACATTTCCATCTTTTAAATCAGTTAATGATTTTGACTCATTTTTTTCATTTATTAGCTTAACATTAGCTTCTGTTTTAAGATCAATTTCTTCATCAAATTTTATTTCTAGTTCATGAGTTCTATTATTAAATGTTGCTTCTGTAACAACTGGTGCTTTTTCATCTTGTATATAAGCAACTTCAACTTTATCAATAGCTTTATTTGCTGTTCCATCTAAATTCTTAACAGCTTCCTGAGCTATTGTTAATCCTACTGTTTGTCCTTTATTATCTTGTATCTTATCATAAGATGTTTTTGATAATTGAATTTTAATTGTATCAGTTCCCTTAGTTTCTTCTACAACTTTATCCTCATCTAATAAAGCTTGAGCTGCATCACTATTATTATCTATGCTAATCTTTTTTACATCTACATCTTTTACAGCTTGATTGAATTTAATTGTAAGTATTCTTGTTGTTTCATCAAAGTTTGAATCCTTGGCATCTTTTGTTGCTAATACTGGTGGTGTTACTAATGTAGCTTTTATTTCTCCATCTACTTTGTTCTCAGCTTCATCTTGGAATGCTTCTTTTATAACTACTTTAACATCGCCTTTTAAGTTAAGCTTTGCTAAATTATCATCTGATATTGTTATTATTACTTCATTTTTATTAGAACCACTAACTTCCGCAGCCTCTGTTAACTCAACTCCAGCAAATGTAACTCCCTTAGCAGAATTTGTATCTTTTATTGCTTCATCAAATGTTAATTTTAATTGTTTAGTTGATGAATCAAATGATGCTCCTGTAATTTTAGGTGCAGTAACATCTTTTAAATTGTCTCCAGTAGCTTGGAAATATATTTCTGAGTTTTTAACAACAGCATTAGCATCATTTCCACTTAAATCCTTAAGTAATGCTTTTTTAGCTCTTACTACATATTTAGCTGGTACTAAATTTTTATCTGATGCTAATGTATAAATAACTGATTTTTTATCACTACTTAATACTCCAAATCCAGCAGTTCCCTTACCTTTTGTTAATACATCATCATTATCTGTTATCTTTGCTATTTCTACATTATCTATTTCTTTTACTTCAGTACTCATTTCCTCTGAGAATGTAACTTTTACATGTCTTTCATCAAGTACTTCTGCCTTTACCATTTCTGGTTTTTTGAAATCAAAGTTAACACTTGAATTTTCTAAATTAGCTTTAGCAACACCATTTACTTTTAATATTCCTTGAGTGTTAGTTAAGCTATCTTTTAACTTTAACTTAAAAGTTTTTCCTGTTACATCAGTTGCATCTTCTTTTACTTCTGCCGGATTGAAAACTTCTCCATCATTAATAGTTAATTGAAATTTATCAGCTGTTGCTTCTTTTACAGTATCAGTTAACTTTACTGTTATTTCTGTTTCAGTAATGGAACTTACTGATTCAACTTTTAGTTCAGTTTTATTTTCATTTTTTACTTCTACAACTTTTCCATCTTGCTCTGTTAATTTAGTTATATTATCAACTTTAACTAGGTTGTCTTTAAGATTAGTATTTTTTATGTAATCGTCAAGATTAAATTCTTCTTCATTTCCTGCTGCTTCTTCTGCTGCTTCCATAATTATCTTTTCATTTATATATCCTTTAACATCATCATGAAAGGCTTTAAGTTGTTGATCTAAATATTGTTTAAATAAAGGAGATTCAACTCCCGCAGCATCTAATTCTGATGCTTCAAGTAAATCTTTATAAGAATACTCAAAGAACTTTCCATCTTTTTCAGTTAATATACTATCTATTTTTGCATATGCTGTTGTTGTTAATGCTGTTGCTATTAAAGTACCTATAGCTGCTGATGATAACAATGCTACTTTTTTATTGTTCTTCATTAACTTCATCCCTCTCTTTATATAAATTTAATTCATTAAACAGAAAACTTAATAATAAATTAAAGTTTTGTTATCAGCAAAGATATACTTTGCTGATAACATTATTTAAACTTAATAATTTATTATTTTATTTCACTTATAGCTACTGCTTCTTTCACTAATTTTTCATCTCTATTGTACTTATCTTGAATAGTAATTACAAAATTTCCAGCCTTAGCAATAAATTTTGCATCTTGTCCATCAACTTTTACATTATATTTAGAAGCATCTTGTACTCCATCAAGTTTAACTACTACAATTATTTTTCCTGGTGATGGGCTTGATTTAATTGTTACTGCAAATGGAACTTCTTCTTTTTTAACTTCTTCTTTTTTTGCATCATCTTTTGCTAATTTACCTTTAGCATCTTCTATAGCTTTAACTTGAGCTTTTACTTCATCTTCAGTAGCATCTTCTTTTCCTGCTATAGTTTGTGCATTTTTTAATGCTTCAGCAAATGCTTTCCAAGTTTCTGCTGTATAATCTTTTTCGTTTAATTTTGAAAATTCTTGTATCTTATCATTTAATACCTTTTTGTCAGCTTTAGTTGGATTTACTATTCCACCATTTTCATGTATATGTTTAAATGGTATAACTTCTTTTGCATTAACTTTTTCTGTTGTATTCGCACCATTTACATTCATTATTGTAAGAATGTGCTTATCATCATTTTCTTGTAAATATCCATTTGGTAAAATGATAGTTACACTATCCTTATCAGTTTCATGACCTTTAATACCCATAAGACCTCTTTCAATTCTTGTTCCTTCAACTGGAATAGCTCTACCATCTAATCTATAGTTATTCTTTTCAAGAACTGAATTGCTACCAACTAAAGACATATTCTTGTTGAATTTAATATGAATTATGTCACAATCATCTTTACCATGATATATTGAAACATCATGATGGGCATCTATACCTTCAAGTTCTAATGGAATTTCTTTTGTTTCTTTTACTTCTTCTTTATGCTCTTCTTTAACAACTTTAATTAATTCACTAGCTTTTCCACCTATTTCATCAACACCAATTGTTTTTGTTGTCATTGTATTACCTACGTCATCAGAAATTGAACGAACAACTAACTTCCATTCACCAAATGCAAGTTCAGTTTGTGGTTTTATTGTAGCAACAAAATCTCTTGTTGAATCTCCACCTAAATCATAATCATTAAGTGATTCAATTACTCCTGGAATTGTTCTAATATCAGTTACCTTATTTCCTTCTGCATCCTTTACTTGAACGTATTCAAATGTAGCAGTCGGAACTTTTCCTTTTTCTTTTTCTGTATCAGCTTTAAATTCTTGTTGTTCACTAGGAGTAACTTGAGAATCCATGTGGTTACCTAATCTATCAACAAATTGAACTGGTTCATTCATTGTTATTTTCACATTACCAGTTTTAGTAGTTTGTTCTGCTTTAACTATTTTTGGAGATACTACATCTTCTGTTAATTTAACTCCATTAGTTAAACATATTCCTGTTCCTGTTCCTGTTTCAATAGCATTCCCTATTATATCCTTAGCTCCATTAATTTCAACTTTTATCTCATTGAATAATTCATCATGATAATTTTCTTTTGTTTTATCTGTGTTGAAAATTTTTGTCCAATCTTCAGTTAATTCAATTACATATGCATCTTCTCCAACCGGAGTTACATGTATCTTATCTCCTGTTAATGCAAATTTTCTTACTCCAACTGCATATGGATCTTTTGAATTATTTGTCTTATTTGGAACTACAACAGTAAATCTTTTGCTTAAATCTTTTTCATCACCTAAATCTACTTTTTCTGTAAACTTAACAATAAATTGTTCTGGTGAATCACACTGTAATTTTACTTCTGGTTTCTTTAACTTAACACTTGAATATTCAAGTTCTTGAGTTGCAACTATGTTATGTTTATCCGTTATAGATGCCCAATCACCTACATTGTTAACTTCAAGTTTATGATGTTTAACTAGCTTTCCTTCTGAGTCTTCATCAGCAATAAATTCTTTAACATCTTTTGGATTTTTAAACGTAAGAATTACACTATCTCTTGTTTCAGCATTTTTGTCTATACTTTCAACTTTTATATCAACATTTTTTTCATCTTTTGATGGTAAATTATTTTTTAAATTTAAACCATCAATAACCCAGTTTGATTTATTTTGTACTGAATAATTAAATCCTTCTTTTCCTTCTGAAACATTATTTACAGCTTCATTAAATATAACTCTAATTTGGTTTTGTTGTAATGTTTTATCATCTTGGCTTGTTTTTACTTGAATCATTTTGATATAGTTAGAATCTTCAAGGAAGAATTTAGATTCTCCATTTACTACTAATTCATCATCTTGATACTCAAATTTTACTGAATGTTTAACATTATCAATTAATGGGAAATTAGCATCTTTTGTATCTAATACTAGAATTAATGTTTTAGCATCTTTTCTAACTACTTTTTCAACTGCTATTGGTTTTTTTGTATCTCCTCCATTGTATACCTTTATTGAGTCAGTTTTCTTTTGAAGTTTTTCTAATACTGATTCATTTAATGGTTCATTTAATTTTACATAAACTCTGTCAGCTTGATCAGTTAAAGCTCCTGTTATTCTAAACACTTTACCAGATTCAGTTTGTTTATGATTCATTTTAAATTTAACTTTTGTACTTCCTAAGTCTACATTTTTATATACCGGATATACAGTACCTGTTTTTGTATCCTTAACTGTTAATATTTTAGCAGTTACAACAGCTTCTCTATCTCCATCAGCTATTTCTGGAGCTAATTTAACTTTAACTTCTCCGTTTGTTGTTGTTTCTTGTTTAACTATTTGTCCAAAAGTTGTACTAAATTCTAATGTAGCTTCTGAGTTTTTCGGAAGCTTATTTACATTAACAGTTATTTCAACTGGTTCATTTGCTTTGTCAGAATATACCATAACTTGTTCTTTGTTTGCTTTTAATTCTATACTTGATCTTGTTGAATTATCTATATATTTGTCAGTTAATTGAACATCTTCTCCATTAACTTTTATTCCGTTAAAAGATATTTTAGCATCATGTGGCATATAATTATCTATACTTATAATAACAGCTTTCTCTTCTTCATCTTGAAGTACGCCAGTAACTTCTACTCCTGAAATTTTGAAGTTCTCTTTTGATACTTTATCTATTTTAGAATCAAATGTAACTTTAACTGTTGTTTCATCAATTGCACCTACTGATTCAACTTTAATTGTTTCTTTTACTGGTTCTTTTTTAGAATCAACTATTATCTTTTCGTCTTTTTCAGAAACTTTTGCTACATCTTTAACATCTAAAATAGTATTTTCTGGTGCTTCTTTTTCAGTGAAGTTATCTAAATCGAATTGTTCACCTTCCATAGCTGCTTGAACTGATGCATTTAATACATCTTGTCCATTTATGTATCCTTTTACATTATCATGAAATGCAACTAATTCTTTTGATTGATAATCATCAAATAGTAATGCTGTGTCCCCAAGACTTTTATCAATAGCAGAATTCTTTAATTGTTCAATATCATACTCAAAATTTTTTCCAGTATTATCTTTAACTAAAATTCCTGTAGTTTTTGCTAATGCTGTTGTTGCTACTGTAGTAGCAATTAAAGTTCCTAGTGCCGCACTAGATAACACAGCTACATACTTATTATTTTTATTATTCATATTATAAACCCCATCCTTCTACTTATAAAATGTCTTTATTTTACAACTTTTATTTAAAATATTATTCATTAATGAGGATTATGAATCCTCATTAATGAATATCTAATTATATTTAAATTTTCGATATAAAATTATTTCTTTAAAACAACTTTTATAGCTTTATTAAGTTCTTCACCTTTTAAAGTAGAATTTACTATTCCACCAAATTTTTTGTTTTTAATGTTGAACTTAGCTTTTTGTTCATTGATTAAAACATCATATTTTGAAGCATCTACATCTTTTAATTCTATAACTACTATATCTTGACCTGGAGCTGGTGAAGCTACTCTTTTAGTAATTTCAAATTTAACAACACTCTTATCAGCAGTATCTACAACTTCTTTTAATCCTGCAACAGCAGTATCTATTTCTGCTTTTACTGCATTTACTTCTTCTTGAGTTTTAGCAGCTTCTACTTTCTTTAATGCAGCTTGAACTTTTTCTACTGATTCTTTAGTGTATTTAGCAGCATCTTTGATTTTATCATTAGCATTTTTAACTGATTCATCTAAAGCTGTTTTATCTACTTTAACAACTACAACATATTTTGCTAAGTTATCAAATTCTCCAATTTGAGTCTTGATGCCTTCAACTTGATTTCCTTGTTTTCTGTTTATTTCAGATATATCAGCTATTGGAGCATTTTGTTTTACATCAAATCCTGAAGCAAATTCTCCATCATCTTTAATACCATTTAATCCTTTAACATTGATTACAACTTGATTTGGATTATCTTTGTTAACTTTAACTGATTCAACTTCTACACTAACAAACTTCTTATCAGAATCTAATTTGAATGTATTATTGCTTAAGCTACTTTCAGCAATTGGTTCTTCAAATGTTAATACTATTCTTCCTGTATCAGAATCTTTTTCTCTATAATACTCAACAGCTTCTTCATTATTTTGTGTTTTACCAAATTTTCCATTTCCTAAATATCTATGTCTTTCATCACGTTTGCTATTATCAACTATTGCTGGAGCTATATTATCTATAACTTTTTCACATAAGTTACCTTCTATTGTAGCATCATAATCATTATCTGATTTTGGATCAGCTACTGTAACAACATATAAATTCTTACCATTAAATTTTCCGTCATATCCTAATACATGATCTTTGTTATCATCAAATTCTTTGTATGCACTTCCTTCTTGATGTTTATCAAGAGTAAGTGTTACTCTTGTGCGTCCATTTTTTCTTTCATTTTGAGCACTGAATTTAACTTCTTCAACTTCATCAGATGCTTTTGCTGCTTTTGTTAAAGCTTCAACTGTTCTTTCACCTTTATATTCTTCACCAATAGCAAACAGTCTAACATCATCTTTTTTGAAGTTTATTCCATCATTAAATACAACTTCAACTTTATCAGTTGCAGTAGCTCTAACTAATTTTTCTCCACTTTCTTTCTTTATTTTAATTGGTTTTGCACCTTCAACAGGTACACTTATTTCTACAGCATTTGTATTATTATCAACGTCAGCAACTTTTCCAACTACAAGTCTTAAGTTTTTAGCTTCTTTTCCATCTACAAATGCTTTTCCATCTTTAATTTCTATTTTATAAGAATCATCCTTATTTTTCTTATAAGGCATATCTATTTGAATCTTCTTGTTATTTTCAATTGCTTTAATTGATGATACCCCATATAAATCTTCAACTTTTACAAAGTTTTTATCATGGTTTTTACCAAATACATTATTATCAGCAATTAAAGTATATTTAGCTAAATCTTTTACTGAATACTTTCCTTCAACTTTCATTTCAGTATCAAAGTCAACAACTAACTTTTGTTCAGTTGTACCTGATTTGTATAAATTAACACTTAAATCATCAGATTTTCTAGCATCTTTTTCAGTTGCTGTGAATTCTTTAGTAACTTTTTCTATTGCCTTGCCAGCTGTATCTTCTACATCTTTAATTGTTAATTTGTATTTTCCAGAATCAAGATTCTTAGATGTAGTAACAATTACCTTTTTATTATTATCTTTATCTTTTTTAACATTGTTAATGCTCCACTTATTACCTTCAGCATCTTTTAATGTATAATTTGATGTTCTTTCAGCTTCTTTTTCATCTATTTCTTTACTAAATTTAACAATGATTTGATCTCCATTGTCTTTATCTTGTTCTATTGATCTTATTTGTAACTTACTTTCATCAACCATTCTCTTTACAGGGGATACTATTTTATCATTTTGAACATTCCATAATGTTTCTATTGCTCCAGCTTTAATGTTTATATAAGTATCTCCATTTGCTGGTAATTCAGCATCTTTATCGAAGTATATTGTTAATTCTCTTCCATCTAACTCAACTTTAGTAGCTTTATTTGTAGTATTAGTATGATAGAAATCATCTAATCCACTTTCTTTAACTTTATCATCACTGTCTTTAAATTTGATATCTTGTGCAAATACTAAAGTTACTTTATTCTTTTTAGCATTTTTAAAAGATTTTACAGTTGGTAATGACTTGTCTTTTTTAACTACAACATTATCATCTATCATAGATATTACACCATATCCAGCATAATCTTCTATTGATCCTTTAACTCTTACTTTTAATTTTTGATTATCTTTTAGAGTATATCCAACTTTTACAGTGGCTTCTGTATTATTATTTGTTAATTCGATTTCATTAACTGATATATCTCCGCTATTAATTTCAATATCATCAGAATCTAGATAAGGAACTTCATCCTTGAAGTGATGTGGTCTTACTGGTTCTGTAAATTTAACTTTTATTGAATCTTCACCAATAACTTCTATTTTATCAACCTTTGGTGATGAATAATCTTTAAAGTTTATATCTTCTTTAACTTCTTTACCAGTTATATTTTCATCAAATTCAATTGTATATTTCTCTTGATTTACGATACCATTTTTAGTATCTTTTATAACTTCAAATTTATCTCCACTTCTAGTATCAGCCATAGTGATAATAGCAAACTTACCACTTTGATCTAATTCAACTTTTTGTATTTTTTGATCTATTTCATTTTTTTCATCATTATAGATTGTATAGTTATCTTTATCTTCTATATCATCTTTTTTATCATCATTATTTATAGCTTTTACAAAGTTAACCTTAATTTGTTTTAAGCTTAAAGCTTCAACTGATTTAATTGAAACTTCAGCATTAGGATCTCCTTTTGTTGTTTCTTCTTCATATTCAACATTTCCATCTTTGTTAACTACTGCTTTTTTAACAGCTTTAACTTCAACGATTTTAGCATCTTTAGATTCAGTGAATGCATTAACATCGAATTTTTGTCCAGCATTTTTTGCTTCTAAGAATTTAGCTTCAATTGAGTTGTAATCTACATATCCGTTCTTTGTATCATTGAATGCATAAAATCCTTTTGCTTCACCTAATTTTTTAGTGAAATCTTCGTATAATGCAGCTTTGTCCCCTGCTTTAGAATCTAAGAAAGATTTTTCAAGTTGTACTCTATCATATTTATAAATTTGATCTCCTACTTTAACTGAGTATGCGTCTACTGCTGCAAATGCTTGAGAAGACATCATAGCTGCTGCTATCATTCCTGCTACTGCTGTAGAAGAAAATACTTTAAGTGTCTTATTGTTTGACATTGTTTTTACCTCCCTAAAAATACCTTTTGATTTAATTATTTATTTTAAGTTTCTATTAAAATGTCTAATTATTTTACAGTAACTTTAACATTTGATTTAATTTCTTTTTCATCTGTTTGAGCTACTACTCCTTGGAAGAATCCTTTTTTATCTACGAATTTAAGTTCTTTTCCGCAAACTGTTACATTGAATTTTTCTGGAGTTTTAGTGTCTAATGTTACTTTTACGTATCTATCAAATGCAGTTACTCCAGCTGATACTTCTTCAACTTTAAAGTTTGGAACTTCAACTTTTTCACCTATTTTTTCAATTTTAACATTAGCTTTGATTTCTTTTTCATCTGTTTGAGCTACTACTCCTTGGAAGAATCCTTTGTTAGCTACAAACTTAAGTTCTTTTCCGCAAACTGTTACTTTGTAGTTTTCTGGGTCACTAACATTTAATGTTGCTTTTACATATCTATCAAATGCAGTTATTCCATCAGATACTTCTATAGTTGCTTTAACTTCTTGTTGTCCTTCTTCAACTGTAACAACCTTTAGTTTCCATCCACCATATCCTTGTGCTTTAACAGCATCTGTAGGGTTTGTGCTCATTCCCCAAACGTCTACTAAATATTTTCCTGGTTTTGTGAATGTATAGTTTGTTGCTTCACCAGTTTCATAAGTTTTATCTATTATCCATCCTTCTTTTCTAGTTTTTGCTGATGGATCGTATATGTGTAATTTATATTGACTTCCTTTATGTCCTTTTAAAGTAAGTTTTTCTCCTACTTTATAAGTATCTTTAATTCCTAAATCACCTAGTTCAGCTCTTCCTTTGAAAGCATCAGCAGTTTTTATTGAGAATTCTTTAACATAATAAGTATCATATGAACCAAACTTACTTTTGTTATTTCCTTCTTTAACTTCTGCTCTCTTTACCCAAACTGAAGCTTTGTATTTTCCAGCTTCTAGGTTTTTCTTAACTTGTGGAATATATGGAATTTTAGCATTAACAGCTTCACTATATCCATTTGTTAATTCAGTCCACTTTCCACCATCTTTTTGAATGAATATTCTGTATTGAACATCCCCTTCATAATTTGCAGCTTCTAAAGCAAATGAAAATGGTTCCTTATCAGTTGCTAAAGTGTTTTGTGGTGCTATATAGCTTACAGCTGGTAATTGTTTTGCACCTACATTTGCAGCAAATGCTGGTTTAGCCATTCCTACTCCTGATGCAACTACAACAGCTGCTAGAAGTACATTCATTTTTCTTTTTATCACTTTCGTTCCCTCCCATTTTGTTATTTTATTTATAAATATAATAAAAAATTATTAACCCTATTAGTTTTTCATGAATATTTTATATATATTAGGCAAAAATATTATATATACTAATTTAATCCACCTAATAAAAGTAAAAATATATAGGATATCTCTATCCCAACATCTTAAACAAGCATAAATACTATATAAAATATCATATATTAAATAAGTAAAATTATATATTTTATAATATAATTTTTATTTATTGAGTCTATTTTCTTGTATTAGTAAATTAAAGTTAATTTACCATATACAATACAATTATTATTATATAGGTTTTCGTCCCATTTATCAACAAAAAATAAATATTTTATTCATGGTAAATCTTACTACAGATACCTATATAACTATACACATAGAAAATATTTGAAAATATGTATTGGTTTTTTATTCATAATTAATATTTTTATACCTGTTTATAAGGTAAAATAATAACTGTATGGTAATTTATATTATTTTTTTATATAAATTTTTCCTTATCGAATTGATTTTAAACTATTTTACCATAAAATGCAATACTACCTAGAATTTTTTTTATCTTTATGATATTTATATATTTATTAGTAATTTAAATACATAAATATATTTTATTCTTATTTTAGATATAATTTCCTAACAAGTATACATTCTCTATTTAATCTCTAATCCCTCCCCTTAACCTTCAATGATATTTAATATTTTTTATTCATTGGTATCTTTTAATATTTCAAGGCATATTAAGATATAATATTTATTAAAATGTATTTTATATATTTTAAAATTAATTTTAAGGAGCTATTTATTTTGGATAAATTTAAAAATAAAAAAACTATTTTTCAGTTATTTTACAATTTAAAAAAAGATGAGATATTTGCATTAGCCTCTCAACTTTCTTATAGTTTGTTATTGTCCTTTTTTCCTTTTTTAATTTTTCTATTTACAATAGCAAGTTATAGCAGCATACAAAGTGATAGGATACTCTTTACACTAAAAAATATAATTCCAGAAAGTGCCTATACTTTAGTTTACTCTATTATTAATGAAGTTTTACAATCTCGAAATGCAAATTTACTATCCTTTAGCTTTATAATAACTATTTGGATAGCTTCAAATGGTTTTAAAGCAGTAATTAGAGCTTTAAATAAAGCTTATGGAGAGAAAGAAGAACGTTCTTTTATTAAACTTCAATTTATGGCAATTATAACTACTATAATATTAACTTTTTTAATTATATTTTCTCTTTTCATCTTAGTACTTGGAAATCTTATTGGTTATAAGATTATGACATTCTTCTCCTTACCTGATAACTTATTTTTTATATGGAATGTATTTAGATATTTTTTAATGCTTATTTTCATGATATTAATATTTGCTGTAATTTATAAACTAACCCCCTGTCGTAAATTAACCTTTGGAGAAGTATTGCCTGGATCTATATTTGCTACTATTGGATGGATTATCGTGTCCATTGGATTTTCTTTTTATGTTGATAATTTTGCTAACTACTCAAGACTTTATGGAAGTATAGGAGCAGTAATAATACTTATGATTTGGTTGTTTTTAACTTCAATAATTATTTTAATAGGTGGAGAAATAAATGCTTTATTATTAAAAAGATAATTTTTTATTTGTCACAAAGTTGTAACAAAAGAGTATTAATATAAAACTACATTGAAGCAAAGAATATAGTTTATATACATTTAGGAGGGATATATATGAATAATGATTATAATAACCACGATTTTATAGATGTAGATTCATCTGAAGTTAAAAATAGTTACGGCAAAAAAAATAAAAAAGGTATGGGTAAAAAAATTCTTTCCTATATATTAATTGGAGTTATCTCTGCATCTTTAGGGGGTACTGTTTCAGCTATAGGAACAATAAAATACTACAATAATAAAAATGCTAAAGAAGAATTCACACAAAAAAAACCTTTACCTAATAAATCTGGTGTAGCACCTGTACCAATGTCCGTGTCTAGTATTGTAAAACAAGTAGGTCCTGCCGTTGTTGGTGTCTCTACTAAGAGTATTTCTTCTATAGATATGTTTGGATTTCCTGAAACACAGGAAGGTATGGGATCTGGTATTATATTTAATGAAGATGGTTATATTTTAACTAACTATCATGTTATAAATGGAGCAAGACAAATATCTGTTATCTTAAACAATGGTAAAGAAGGTAAAGAAATCCCTGCAAAAGTTGTAAATTATAACTCTGCTATGGATCTTGCAGTTATAAAACTAACTGAAAAAGTTAAATTACCTGCTATAGCTGAGTTTGGTGATTCTGATAATATTGAAGTTGGTGATCCTGCAGTTGCAATTGGTAATCCTCTTGGAAAACAATTTCTTGGTTCCGTAACTTATGGTGTTATTAGTGCTGTAAATAGAAAAGTATCTATTGAAGGACAAAATCAAAACTTTATACAGACAGATGCTGCAATAAATCCTGGTAATAGTGGAGGGGCTCTTGTAAATACTTATGGTCAAGTAATTGGTATTAACAGTGCTAAGATAGGTGGAAGTCAAGTTGAAGGATTAGGATTTGCAATTCCAATTAATGCAGTTAAACCACAAATTCAAAATCTTATAAAGCCTATTTTAAAAATGGGTATTATGGTAAGAAATATAGATGATAAAATTGCAAAACAATATAAATTACCTGTTGGAATATATGTTCAACAAGTTGAAGAATTTAGTCCAGCTGAAAAAGCAGGTATAACTCCTGGTGACATAATTATTAGATTTGATAGAAAAACTGTTAAAACCGTTGAAGAAATGAATTCTATAAAACAAAAACATAATTCTGGAGATGTTATAGAGGTTGAAGTAAATAGAGATGGTAAAAATAAAACTTTAAAACTAACTTTAAGTGAATAACAAAATCCCTAGATTATATTAATGAATAATCTAGGGATTTTTATGTTATTCTTTTTTCTTATTTAATGTAAAGAAAAATTTTACTCCTCTATTTGTATTACAAACTCCATACTCACTATTATGGAGTTTTAATATATTCTTAACTATGGCAAGACCAAGTCCTGTACCTCCAAGACTCCTATTACGTGACTTATCTAATTTATAAAACTTATCCCATATTTTTGTAAGTTCTTCATCTTTTATATTTTCTCCTTCGTTCTCTACTTCTACTAATAGCTTATCTTTATATATTTTTGATGTTATATATATTTTTCCTTTTGGCTTTGTATATTTAATGGCATTTGTAAGGAAGTTAGTTATAACTTGATGTATTTTATCTTCATCTCCTAAAACCACTACTTCTTTTTGTAAATCTACTAATATATTAATCTTATCTTCATTATTTTTATCTTCATTTATTTTGTTTAACTTTTTTACTTCATTATTTATAATATCATCAATAATAAAAGGTTTTATGTTTATCTTTTGTGTTCCAGATTCTAGTCTTGAAAGCTCTAACATATCTGCTACAAGAACACCCATGTTTCTTGCTTCATCAATTATTACATCTATATAGTACTCTTTATCCTCTTCATCCATAATATCATCTTTTATTCCTTCAGCATATCCTTCAATTAAACTTATAGGAGTTTTAAGTTCATGGGATACTGAAGCCACAAATTCTTTTCTCATACTTTCCAATTCTTTTTCTTTTTCAATATCCTTTTTTAATTTTTTATTACTTTCTTGCAATGATGATAAAGCTTCCTTTAAGTTTCGTGATAGAAAGTTTAAAGTATTTCCTAGATTTCCTATTTCATCTTCAGTATTTCCTTCACATATTTCATCAAAATCAAGCTTTGCCATTTTAAGTGCTGTTTTATTAAGTTTAATTAAAGGTTTTGATATCATCTTAGAGTAAATAGTTGATAGCACTAAAATTAATATTATGGCAATTATATATGTATATATAAAAAATTCTTTCATTACTTTTACAGCTTCATCCACCGGTTGAAGGGATGATACTGCAAATAAAACCTTTCCTACATTATTATTTATAACCACTGGATCAATAGCAACTATGTGTTTTAAATTATAATATGGATCATTAAATATATATGTTATAGTCTTACCTTTCTCTTGAAGATTTTTAAAGGCATCTGGGTTTGATGTCCATTCTTCTATTATAGCCTTAATTATTCTTATTTTGTTTGAGTCTTTAAGTTCCTCTTTTGTATCCGTTATATAACTTAAAAGACCATTGTTTTCTAATACAACTACCTTTGCATTATTATTTTCTTCAAACTTTTTTATAACAGCAATACTTCCTTGTGCATTTTTAAAAGTTATACGATACTTTCTCTCCAAAAATTCTAAATTGTTTTTTAGAGTATTTACTTTTTTACTAGTATAAAAACTTTGAAAAAAGAAAGATTGTAACACAAGCTGAGCTGTTATAAAAATTATAAAAAATATAGCTGTTGATATAAATAATTTTAATGTAATACTCTTTCTTATTATTCCTTTTTTCATTAATTCACCTCAAATTTATATCCTTTGCCTCTTACAGTTACTATATAATTAGATTTATCTTTTAGCTTTTCTCTAAGTCTTTTAACGTGAGTATCTACAGTTCTAAGTCCTCCATCATAATCAAATCCCCATACTCTATCTAAAAGCTTATCTCTACTTAATACAATGTCTTTATTTTTAACAAAAAATAATAATAAATCATATTCTTTTGGAGATAATGTTATGACTTTTCCATTTATTTTCACTTCATTTGAAGGTTCATTTATCTGAAGTCCATTATAATTAATAATATTTTTTTCTTCCTTTATATCTATTACACTTCTTTTAAGTAATGCTTTAACCTTTGCCACTAAAACCTTAGGACTAAAAGGTTTTGTAACATAATCATCCGCTCCTAATTCGTATCCAAAAAGCTTATCTTCTTCTTCACCTTTAGCTGTAAGCATTATTATAGGAACTTTTGATAAGTCTCTTATGCTTTTGCATACTTTCCATCCATCTAAATAAGGAATCATAATATCCAATATAACTATATCAATGTTATTATTTTTAAATACTTCTAACCCTTTTATACCATCTTCACCTTCAAATACACAAAACCCTTCTTTTTTAAAATAATCTTTAAGTAGCTTTCGCATTCTATGTTCATCTTCAATAATTAATATATTCATAAAAACCTCCCTTAAATAAATGAAATAATACACTAAATATAAATTATGTATATAATACATTATAAATATTTTTATTTAATTTTATCATATTATATATATAAATATAAAATTTTCAACTTTTTATTGAAATCATAGTACTTTATTTGTTATATTTTATATAAATAGTATACACTAAATTTATTTTAGGGTTATAAATGAGTATTATTTTTTATTTATGATACACTTTTAAAGTTTTTAATCTTTCATAAGCACAATAATATGATATAATATGATGAGTCAATATTTATATAGGGGGAGGAAAAGGGATGACCTTCTGTGACGAAAATAATTTAGATTTAATTAAAAGGGATTTAAGATATTTGAATTTGCTATCAAAACAATATCCAGATATTTCATCAGCCAGTACAGAAATAGTAAACTTACAAGCTATCTTAAATTTACCTAAAAGTACAGAACACTTTTTAAGCGATATTCATGGAGAATATGAATCTTTCACCCATGTACTTAAAAATGCTTCTGGAGTTATTAAGCGTAAAATAGACGATGTTTTTGGAAACTCTTTGAGAGATAGTGAAAAATTAACTTTAGCAACGGTAATTTATTATCCAGAGCAAAAGTTGGAACTTATAAAACAGTCTGAAAAAGATTTAAGTGATTGGTATAAGATAACTTTGTATAGACTCATTGAACTTTGTCGTGTAGTTTCTTCTAAATATACACGTTCTAAAGTTAGAAAAGCTCTACCACATGATTTCGCTTATATAATAGAAGAATTACTTCACGAACACGATGGAGCATTTAACAAACAAGAGTATTATAATGGTATAGTTTCTACTATTATTGATATTGATAGAGCTCCAGAATTTATAACGGCTATCTCAAAAGTCATTCAACGACTTGTAGTAGATAGACTTCATATTATAGGAGATATTTATGATAGAGGTCCTGGTGCAGAAATTATATTAGAAGCTTTAATGAAACATCATTCAGTAGATATTCAATGGGGAAATCATGATATTTTATGGATGGGTGCTGCTGCAGGTTCTGAAGCTTGTATATGTAATGTTCTTAGAATTTCTTTGAGATATGCTAATTTAAACACAATTGAAGATGGTTACGGTATTAATTTACTTCCTCTTGCTACATTTGCCATGGACATTTATGAAAATGATCCTTGCAATAGTTTTATTCCAAAGACTATTAATAAAGAACTTACTCAAAATGAAATTAATTTAATATCAAAAATGCATAAAGCAATAGCTATAATCCAATTTAAGCTTCAAGGACAAATTATTAAAAATCATCCTGAATTTAAAATGGATGACCAGTTACTTCTAGATAAGATTAACTATGAAAAAGGAACTATAAATCTTGATGGAAATGTGTATAAATTAAATGATACTATTTTCCCTACTATAGATCCAAAGGATCCTTATACCCTATCACCTAGAGAAAACGATTTAATTAGAAAATTAACTAAATCATTTGTAAACAGTGAAAAGCTTCAGCGCCATATTCGTTTTCTTTATAGTAAAGGTTCAATGTATCTTATTTATAATTCAAATTTATTATATCACGGATGTATTCCTCTTAATGAAGATGGAACCTTTAAAGAAGTAACTATAGATGGCAAAAAATACTGGGGAAAATCTCTATTAGATAAATTTGATTGTCTTGCTAGAGAAGCATTTTTCTTTAAAGAAGATTCTAAAATAAAAAAATTTGCTATGGATATGGTATGGTATTTATGGTGTGGTCCTAATTCACCTGAATTCGGTAAATATAGAATGACTACATTTGAAAGATATTTCATAGATAATGAAGGAACTCATATTGAGTATAGAAATCCATATTATAAATATAGATCAGATGAAAAAATTGTTATTAACATCTTAAAAGAATTTGGTCTTGATCCTAACTGTTCTCATATAATTAATGGACATATTCCTGTTAAAACTAAAGCTGGAGAAAATCCAATTAAAGCTAATGGTAAATTATTAGTTATTGATGGTGGTTTTTGTAGAGCTTATCAACCAGAAACAGGTATTGCAGGATATACTTTAATTTATAATTCCTATGGACTTTTATTAAGTTCTCATGAACCTTTTTCATCTATAAGAAAAGCCATTGAGGAAGAAAAGGATATATTATCGTCTACTATTATACTTGAACAAGTTGTATCAAGAAAAAGGGTTGCTGATACAGATATAGGAAAAGCTTTAAAAAAACAAATAAGAGAACTTGAAATGTTATTAATTGCATATAGAAAAGGTCTTATTAAAGAACAAACTTCAAAAATATAGCCTCTAAGGTTTTACCCTTAGAGGTTTTTTATATTATCCAATCCACTTTATAATTTACAAGGTAAGACGGATACTCTAATTTATACCATCTATCCACTGCCCTTTTATCACCAATGATTTTATACATAGGGGATACATTTTTTTCAAGGTCTAAAATATTTAATGTGTTAAACATAACTATTCCTTCTACTCCTGATTTGTACCCTTCCTGTGCTCTATACAAGTATTCTTCAGCTGTTAAATACTTACTTCCTGGTAATTTTCCATCTTCATCTAATTCTTCAGAATCTAATGTTGCATCTCCCCCTTCAACATTAGCACTAATACCTAAATACAATTCTACATTAGTTCCTTTTATTATTTTTTTATATTTAGTAACGTCAAAAAACTCTTCATAACTTACAACAGATGGAATTATTCTATCAACTAACCTTTCCTTTATCCAAGTTTCAACATCAAGTCCATATGATTTAGGATCTAAATAAGGAAATCTTACAGAAATCTTTTTATTTGGTATTTCTTTTTTAACTTTTCTCATAAAGTAATTCATAATTTCTATCTTGTCATCCAAATTCGCTTCACTTCCCATAATATAAGGATATCTACAAAAGTCTAAAGTTATTCCTTGAACATTTGGAGTTGAAGCTATTTCCTTTAATATGTTTAAAATATAATTTCTATACTTAGGGTAATAATAACTTAACATATATCCTTCATTCTGACGACAATCTTGATAGTCTTTGTACATAGAACCGTTTAAAAATTCAGTATATCCCTCTGGATAAAATGTGTTCATTCTTAAGGATGCATTAACTTTTAAACCTAATTGTTTTGCCTTACTTGCTACTACTTCTAATGGTGATTTTCCTGAAGTATTTATTATATTTAAAACTTGTTTTTTAGCAAGTTTATCTCCTTCTCTTACATCATATTGATATTTATAAAACTCTTCATAGGCATCTCCTGCATATTTACTATTATAATTTAAAAGTCCAGTGGTTCCTACTGTCCAATTTAATTCATCAGCATCTACTTTAGTAACTAAATTTAATGGTAATTTTTCTAAAGATTCAACTGTAGGATACCTTCCCCAGAAAAAATCACTAAAGCCATCATTATCATAAATTATCTTTGATTCTCTTTTAGTATTTTGTTGATTATAAGCTTTAATTTGTTCATTACTCAAAGATACTAATTTTATATATGCTATATTACTTATTTTCCCTTTAATAGGACATACCTCTAAAATATCATCTTTAAAATTATTAGCTAAAACAAAGCCTTCATTTATATACTTGCTTTTTCTTCCTTCTTTATAATTATAATTTATATAAGTATTATCTATATTTTTGTCTTTAACCTTTATTCTTATTTTCTCTGTGTCATTTAAATATCCAACACAAACTCCAAGCCATCCATTAAGTTTAAATGGTAGTTCTATGCTCTGTGCATTATCTCCATTTGAAATCAATCCTTTTATATCCTTTAACTTATTATATTGAATTACTCGTACCCTCCAACCA
Source organism: Clostridium novyi (assembly GCF_003614235.1). The sequence continues at coordinate 244,983 of NZ_CP029458.1, forward strand.
TTTTCTTCTAAGGTCTTTCCATTAGATTCTGGAATTTTTTGAACCTTATTAAATATGTACTGTTTTGTACCACTAGCTTTTATATTATCTCCTGGTTGTATATTTATCATGTTTTCAAAAGGATTTTCACATTTCACCTTAAAATCAACCTTCTTAGATTCCTTTAATTTTTTATCTTTATTTTTTGAATATATTCCTTTTTGTATATTTAGACAATAGCTTTCCCCTTGAACATACTCTCTTATAGGTGATTTAATCTTTACTGTTCTTCCATTACTACACAATTCCAAAGGAGCATTTACTTTTTCTCCGTTTCTATCGGTAACCTTTATAAGTTTTACAGCAGTATCATAACTTATCTTATCACTAAATGTTACTTTCCATGTTTTATTAGTATCTACATTAGAATTATCTATATCTAATGCCTTTGCTTTTATTCCAAAACATGTGAATACTATACTTACTAGCATAAAAATTATAAAACTCTTTCTATAATTCAATATTCTACTTCTCCCCTCTTTAAACTAAAACTATACTTAAATACCATTATACACTAAACATTCTTTGTTTTATATTTAAATATAACTTTTTTCTTCAATTTATCTTATAATTTTGTGAAAATTTACAAGTTCCAAATATTTTTTAATTTGGAACTTGTCATTATACTAAATAACTTTTTTTACATCATATAAGGAATTTAGAATCAGCCAATTTTGAGGGAAGTACTTTCCTATAGTCCAATAACTAACTCCTCCAAGATTATATCTATTTATAAGCATTAATTTTTCATTTATACTTCTTGCATCTTCAAACCATACCACATGTCCTCTACCTAAACTATCATAGTAGTTAAAAAATGGTGCTGCAGAGGTTTTATCATATTGTATTGTAGCTCCCGTTTTTACTGCTAAATCTACGGCTTCTACATTTGATATAGTTTTTGCAGCAACTCCTTTTACATATGGCAGAGTCCAATCATACCCATAATTAGGAATACTCATAAATACCTTTTTACTAGGTATCTCTGTTACTGCATAACTAAGAACTCTAGCCACTTGATCAATAGGAGCTACTGCCATAGGAGGACCATAAGTATATCCCCATTCATAAGTCATTATAATTACATGATTTACTGTACTTCCATGAAATTTATAATCATGTGATTCATATAATATGCCAGGTTGATTTGCACTTGTTTTTGGTGCTAATGCTGTATTAACAGTATAGCCCATATCATTTAAGGTCTTTGTTAATGTAGTTAGAAAGTTATTATAGTTTTCCCTATCTTCTGGATAAACATATTCAAAATCTATATTTAAACCTTGGTAATTTTTTGATTTTAGAGTTTGGATTATATTATCTGTTAATTTCTTTTGTATTTCTTTGCTACTAAATATTGAATGTAATATATCACTACTAAACCCTTTTCCTTGGTCTATATTGGTAATTACCATAAGTGGGGCTACTTTTGCTTTTCGTGCTTCTTGTATCAATTGTTCATCAGGTATATTGACTAAATCACCATTTGCCTTAACTTCGTAATTAAATATACTTAAGTATGTTAAAGAAGGTAGTGTTTTTCTTAAAACTTCTATATCAATATTAGGATAAGTATATCCATTTACTTCTATGGTTCCTATTTTTTTAGTAGAAGGTATTTTTATAATTTCTCCTATAGAAATTGCTGAAGGATTTGTTATACTTGGATTTGCATCTAATATACTTTGAACTGTTGTACCATAATCCTTTGCTATGCTGTAAAGAGATTCTCCTGCTGATACTAAATGTTCTTTATCCTCCGGTAGTAAAACTAAAGTTTCACCTACAACTAGACTATTTACATTTTTAACTTCATTATCTTTTATTATTTTATTTGCACTAATTCCATATTGTTGTCCTATAGAATATATAGTATCTCCAGGTTTTACAACATAAATAACCAAGATATCACCTCTATTAATATTTTTAACTATTCTTATCTCAGTTTATTATATGATTATGTTTTTAAAAGGTTATATAATAAAAGAACTGTAGATATATCTTATAAATATATCTACAGTTATAAACTAAAATTTATTGATTTGTCTTACACCCCTTCTAAAGTTCCACCTTCAGGTTTTAGATTAGAGTTTTTTAATATTTTTAGCTTTTTTATCCTATTGTTATCAATTTCTTCTATTATAAATTTTATATTGCCAAATTCTATAACCTCACCTTTTTTAGGAAACCTTCCAATCTCTCCAATGACAAATCCTCCTATAGAATCAAAGTCCTCTGATTCTATATTAGTTTGTAACATTTCGTTTACTTCATCTATTTTAGTACTTCCCTTTACTATATATTCATCTTCCTTTATGAGCTTTATTTCATCATTTTGTTCATTATCATATTCATCTTCTATATCTCCTACTATTTCTTCAACCAAATCTTCCATAGTAACCATTCCTGCTGTACCACCATATTCATCTAATACAATTGTCATAGCTACTCTATTTTTTCTCATTTCGTCAAACAACTCTGTAGTAGGCTTATATTCATACGTAAAATAAGGCTTTATCATATATTTATATATATCAAATTTATGCTTTGAATTATCAAAGAATACTAATCTTTTAATATGCAAAACCCCTATGATATTATCTGTGCTATCTTTATAAACTGGCATACGAGAAAATTGTTCTTTTTTTAATATTTCTATAACCTCATCATAAGTGGAATCCACATCTATTGATATCATTTCAGTTCTTGGAACCATAACATCTTTAACTTGAGAGTCTCCGAATTCAAAAACATTATATATCATTTTTCTTTCTTCAACCTCTAAAACTCCTTCTTCATGACTAACATCAACAATAGTTTTTAATTCTTCTTCTGTTATATGAGGCTTGCCCATATCCGCTCTTCCTCCAAATATTCTAACTATTTTATTTGTTAATAATGTGAATATAGAAGTTAAAGGTGTTAATATCACTGTAATAAAATATATTGGCTTTGATACTTTTAAAGAAACCTTTTCTGGATTTCCTGCTGCAATTGATTTTGGAGTTATCTCTCCAAAAATTAAAACTAAAATGGTCATTATAGCCGTTGCTACTCCAACACCTTTATCTCCAAAATAAGTTATAGAAAGAGAGGTTGCAAGTGCTGATGCAGCTATATTTACTACATTGTTGCCTATTAATATAGCACTTAATAATTTGCCTGGCTTTTCAATTAACCTTCCAAGCATTTCTGACCCTTTTATTTTTTCATCAATCATATGCCTTACTCTTAATTTATTTATAGACATTAATGCTGTTTCTGATGCTGAAAAGAAAGATGATGATAATAAAAGAATAACTAAAATAATTAACTGCCACGTACTGTCTGGATCCAATAAAAACACACCCCTATAAATATAATTTTATGTTAATTATAGCACAATTTTTATTGAACTTTAAGTGAACAATTTTTATTTTTTATGATATTGTAAAAAATTTCTTATAATCATAATAATGTGGATAACCCTAAAAAGATTTCTACTTTTTTAGGGTTATCCTTACTTTTAATTTATTTAATTAATATTTTATATAAATAATCTGGTTCCTATTCTTCTATCATATTCTGACCAAGTATTAGGTTGGGTAATATCCTTAATTTGAGATATCTTATTCATAGTAGCATCTACATAATCAGCAAAATGAACTATATATGCTTCTTCTGAATTAGGAACTTTAGGAGAACCATATTCTTGTTTACCATGATGTTGTACTAAGCATCCCTTAATTCTATCTTTAAAGTCTTGACTATATATCTCTCCACCTTCTCTAAATGCATCTTCTAACATAGAAATAGCAATAACTATATGTCCTTCCATGTCACCTCTCATGGTTACTGAAAAAGGTCCATCTACAAAATATTCTTCAACTTTGCCTATATCGTGTAACTTAGCTGCAAGAATTGCTATTTCTTTATGTCTACAATCATATCTATAAGCAAGAGTTTTTGCCATATACATTACATTTAAAGTATGTTCTGCAAGTCCTCCTATATAATTATGATGTTGTTTAAGTCCTCCTATTCCTTTTTTGAACTTATCTACAAATTCATTATTTCCAAAGAAATAATTATTTAAAGCTATTACTTCATGACTTTTAAATTCTTCATTAGATATATTATCTATTTCTTTTAATATATCTTCTACTGGTCTTTTAACTGTTGGCAGATAATCTTCTATATTGTACTCTGTTTCTACTTTAAATTTTTCAACTTCAAGTATTCCATCTATCTTGCCTTCTACATAAATTACATTACCTACATTTAATTCATTATTTTCATCTTCTATTATAGCTTTTATATCTCCTGTCTTATCTCCAATATATGCAGTTACTTTTCCATAGTCCCTTGATAGGATTTTCATTATCATAAAATTTGTTTTTATATTTTCTTCTTTATTTAAATCTTTTGTAAATATATTTTTCAATTCTTTTCCCTTCTTTGCAAATATTTTTGTTTTATTTTGTTATATATAAGTAAAATTATTTTTTCTTAAATTATATCTTTTATTCTTTCTTACCCTTAGATACTAAAAAGGCTAAATCTATTAGCAAAGTAGGTAAGGACATAAATTGAGGATATGCCAAAAATCTAGGCTCCCATTTAGGTGTAAACTTTTCTTTATATCTTCTAAGTCCAGAAAAACTATACCAATAATTCCCAAATTTATAAACTAACTTAGCAAGTTTTTCTTGTTTATGAGCAAATGGAGCAATACCTACATTTGATAATGGTGCCATACCAAGATTAAAATATTCATATCCATTTTCTTTAGCCCAAAGAATTATATTTAAAAATAAACCGTCCATTGTTCCATTAGGAGCTTCTTTTAAAAATCTCATTAAATCTATAGATATGGTCTTTCCATTATCATACTTAGGCATCATAGTTGAAAAAGCTATAATCTTACCTTCTGGATTTTTTAATATTGCTACTTCAGCACTATTAATATAATCCTCATTAAATGAACCTAAAGAAAATCCCTTTTCTTTCCTTTTATTAAGCCATATATCAGATATTTCTTTTAACTCTTTAATGAAAACGTCTGAAAAAGGTGGTTTAACCATTTCAAATGTAAAATTTTCTTTTTCAAATCTATTACGAATTAACCTTAAATCTTTTCTTTTCTTTCCCTCTAGATTAAAATTCTCTAAACTTACTACTGCCTCTTCACCTAACTTAAAAAAGTAATATCCATTTTCGTGATACATAGTAAGATATTTTTCTGATACCTGATAAAATACTGGATAAAGAGCATATTTATCTGCAAATATTTGAAATTCTTGAATAGCTTTTTGAAAATAATCTTCATCTCCAATTGGATCTCCTAAAACTACTAACTTATCTCTTACATTAGAATAAGCAATAAGTACTTTTCCATCTTGAGCCCAATAGAAATTTTTATCTTTTAAAAATAGTAAATGAGTTAAATAGTTTCCTTCATATTTCTTTAAAAACTCTCTTAAATTTTCTAATTCCTCATTTGAAATCTTTTGATCAAATGGTCTTTTAGGTTTTAAAATAAAATAAATTATAAGGACTATCCATGCCACTATAAATGCATATATTGCATTTATAGTAAACTGCTTTGCAGTTATAACTATTGAAAAAACTTTAGGGACTTTTTTAAATCCAGTAAATGCAAAACTAATACTATTACCGATAATTGCATATAAACCTATACTTATAGCACTTACTAAAATCATCAAAATTACAGTTCCACTCTTTATTGGTGCACTTTCACGATAGTATCCTTTTCGAGAGAACCACAGTAATCCTGCAACTATTAGTAAAAATATGGCTTCTTCATAGTCAAGTCCTTTAGCAAAAGTAAATAACGACCCTGCTAATAACAATATTATAGTTAAAGAATATGCTCTTTTTAAATGTTCTCGTATACCTTTTGATAGTACAACAAGCATAATTCCAATCATTATTGATAATCTATGAGAAAATCTCATAAAGGTAAATGATGTTATTTTTGATATTATTTTAACCCTATATGAAACACTAGGTATTGCTGCTGATATAAGTAAAATACCTCCACAAAAAAATACTAATATAGATAATGCTATAACTCCAAAATCACTTATTTCTTTATAATTTTTAACCCAGATCTTCTGCCAACTTGAAAGTGTTTTAGGAATGGCTGTTGTAGGTAAAATTTCTCTCATATCTTTTAAGGATAGAACTACCCCTAAAAACCATGGAACTGCATAATAAAATATCCTATATACAATAAGTATTGCTATAGCTTTATTTGATGTAGTTCCCATTAACTGAAGTCCCCTTGCACACACTAAATCAAATGCTCCTATGCCACCTGGTAATAAGCTTATAATTCCAGCTGCTCCAGCTACAGCAAACACTCCTAAAGCTTCAAAATAAGTAATATTACCTGTAAACATAGTACTAATAAACCATAAGAAGGTTCCAGCCATTGTCCATTCTATTATAGAAACAAAGACAAGACCAATTCTTAAAATTTTTGGCTCTTTTAAAGTTAAATCTTCAGATAAAAATTCTCTTTTTAACCATGGTACTTTAAATAATAAAAAATATATAATTAAATATATTTGCAAACCTATAATAGCAATCCAAAGTACCTTGTGTACATTTAATATAGATTTTATATTAATTACATTAAAAATTCCTAACCATGTTAATATTGAAAGTCCTACAAGTGTTACTGGATTTATTATGGTATTTATATGAATTGTTTCTTCTGATGATATATTCTCTTTTTCATAAAATACTGTTCTAAGGCTAGAACCTGTAAGTCCTGCAAATCCTATAAAATTATTGAATGTATTAGATATCCAAGAAATTTTAAAAATCTTTTTTAAAGGCACATCATATTTTAAATATTTTATAACAACATAATCATAAAAAGTTGTTGTTATTATTGATATAATTCCACCCAAAAAGAACATCCAGCTACTTTTTCTTAATACCCTATGTAAATGAAATAGAATAATACCTACATTAAAATTTCCTAAAGCTTTTCTACCTTCTAAATAAATTATTATAAGAGCAGTAATAGATATAAGCACTTTTAGTATATTATCCTTATTTTCAATAACAAAGGACTTAATCTTAAAAAATATAGTAAACACCTTCCCTTCTTTTTAATTATATTTAAATGTATGAATAAATTCAACATAATTAGTTTTAATAACCATATAATACGGTTCATGTTCTCTTTCTAGCATAATTATACCATATAATTACCAATATAGCTTCAATAAATGATTGTAGTACACTTATATACCAAGCATATATTAGTGATAATTTTAAAATACGTATAACATAAAAAGTCAAAGGAAGTGCTATAACCCAACTTGAAATTAATGAAATAATAAATGAACTTTTGGTATCACCCATACCTTTTAACGCTCCAGAATATACAGCAAATATAGATAGGGTAGGAAGTTCCATTGCAGAAATTATCAAACACTTTGATGCAACCATTATAACTTTTTCATCTTCTGCTCCTATAAATAAACTTACTATAGTTTTTGGCATAATAAACAATATTAACGAAAGTATAACCATTATAAATACTGCACAAAAATTAGCATTATGGACATATTTATTAGCTTCCTCATATTTTCTTGCACCTCTTTTAATGCCTACTAGAGCAGTGGTAGCAGTTGTAAATGCAAATCCTATCATATCCGATATACAATAAATAGAACTAGTTATTTGATGAGCTGCAAAAGATACTATACCTGTATACATAATAATATAGTTTCCTACTAATTTCCCTATACTATATGTACCTTCTTCTAATCCTGATGGAATAGACAAATACAATAATTCTTTTATTTTTTCCATGCTTAATGAAAATAAATACTTAATTCTTAATTTCACTTTTGATTTAAATAAAATATAGAATAACGCTATAATAAATCCTATCATTTGAGAAACTACTGATGCTATTGCCGCTCCTAGTATACCTAATGGATTAATTATTAGTCCAAAAATTAATACAACATCTAAAATTAGTTTAATTAATGCTGTAATTGAAGATATTAAAAAGGGACTATATGTATTTCCTATAGCTCTTAGTATAGCGTATATAACATTAGTAATCATATAAAAAAACATTGCTATAGCTGTAATCTTTGTAAACATACAACTAGTAATTAATATTTTTCCTTTTGCTCCTAAAAGAATTAATATTTTTTCTGCAAATGTAAATATTAAATATGAAGTAAAAAATGAAATTAATACTCCTAAAAAAAATCCTATAGTTGCATATTCTTCTACCATTTTGTATTTTCTAGCTCCCATATTTTTAGCAACAAAGGGTGCAATACCAATACATATTCCTTCAGAAACTAATATATCTGAAAATGTAAATATAATTCCATTTCCAAGTCCTACAGCTGCAACTGCTTCATTTCCTCCAAAATTTCCAATCATCATAAGCGTAAAAACTGACGTTAAAGTAAAAACTAACATCTCGCAAACTACAGGAAAAGAAATGCATAATACTTCTTTTATTATATACTTATTTATCATTATTAATCATTACCTTCCACATTCATTATAAATTTATAACTATATTTTCAAATATATTAATCCACTTTATTTTTTACCATAATTTATCATAAAAAATTTTAAATACTATATTTTAATTCTTATAATCTGGATATACTAAAATTGATAATAGATTATTATAATTTGGAGGTGATTTTTTTTTTATGATTATTAAACGCTCAAAATTTTTCAAAATAATATTTTTTGTAATGTTTTTATTTAGTATTCTTGTGTATCCAATTTGTAATTCTAACTATTCTACAGTTACATTATTAGGTACTAAAAAAAACATAAATAAAAAAGAACTAGAAAATAGAATAAGCCATATATTTAATGAGCGTTGTAAAGCCTTTGTTAGCCATGATCTTTCTGTTTTGCCACAGTATTTTGATACTTCTCAAAAATATGGTAAATGGAGTTTAGAACATGAGGTTAAAAGAATAAAATATTTAAGAGATTGGTCTTATCAAAGAGGAATAAAATTTACAAGTGTAACACCAATTGTAAAGGTAAAAAAAGCTTCTCCCTCTGCTCATGGTATAAGGATGAATGTTCAAGAAGTATATAAATTTAATTATATTTATACTAATGATAAAAATCCTGTTACAAATACCTTTGGTGTTTCTTTAGATCACTCTTTAGTATTAACTAAGAAAAATGGAAATTTTGTTATTTATAACGATTGGTATTTGGATTGTTTTGAAGATGGTCTTAAAGCTTATTCGGGAGAAATAAAAGATTTAAGTAAAGAACCTCCAAAAAAACCTATTTTTAACCTTGGCAATTGTCCAAAAGAAAAAAAATTAACAGAAGAAGGAAGATACAATAGAAAAAAAGCTATAGAATACGCTGATAAGTATTGTGGAGTTCCCATTGGCAGTGGAAACAACTTATCACACAATAAAAAATATAGAAATTATACAGGTTCTGGTGGTGATTGTACTAACTTTGCTTCTCAAGTTATTGGTGATAAAGATGCAGGTGGCTTAAAACATGACTATACATGGAATTGTTCTAATCGTAAATATGGCTATAACGAGGGAACTCAAGCCTGGGTAAATGCAGATGCTTTCAAAAATTATTTATTATATAGCGGAAAAGGGAAATTAATAAAACGTGGTACTTTCAAAAATTTAAACACTAAATCTGAAAAATCTCCTTGCGGATATGTAGAACAACTAAACTATGGAGATTTAATTTGTTATGCTATAAAAGGAGATATAGATCACTTTGCTGTTGTAACTAATTTTGATTCTCATGGATATCCTATGATAAATTGTCATACTGTAAGTAGATATCATGTGCCTTGGGATTTAGGTTGGGGAGATAATGATATAAGTTTTTATCTAATTCATGTTCGATAATTTATAAATAAACTTAACAATACAAACAAAGGAGAAAATATAAATGTTTAGTAAAATAAGAAAGTTTACGTTTTGTATAGTATCATTTTTAATGTTAAGTATATTATTTCCTTTATTTAAGATTACATCTTTAGGCTATACATGTAATACTAAACTATATACTTCTACTAATAAAGATAAGAAAAAAGTATACTTAACATTTGATGATGGACCAACATCTAAAGTTACTTTAGATATTTTAGATGTTTTGAAAAAACATAACGTAAAAGCTACTTTCTTTGTAGTAGGAAAAGAAATACAAAATCGTGAAACTGTATTGAAAAAGATATATGATGAAGGTCATTCAATCGGTCTCCATACTTATTCTCATAGTTTTAATAAAATATATAAAAATGATGATGCTTTTATTAAAGAAATGTTAGATGTTCAAAAAAAAGTTAAGGAAGTTATTGGTTATGAAAGTCACATCATTAGATTTCCTGGTGGAAGTTATAAACGTTTAAATAAAAATCTTTTAGAAAAACTTCATAAAAATAATTTTAAGATTTATGATTGGAATGTTTGTACTGAAGATGGTGTAAAACCAAAACTTCCTGTAAGTGCTTATGTTGCTAAAGCTAAAAAATATTATCCTAATGCTGATAGATTAATTGTTCTTATGCACTGTAACTCTAATAATCAAAACACAGTAAAAGCATTACCCCTTATTATAGAATATTATAAAAGTTTAGGATTCGAATTTGATTGTATTAATGATAATACAAAAGAATATTATTATAAAATACGCAAATAAAGTCAGTATAACTACTGGCTTTATTTTTTATAATTTTTTAATTAAAAAAATCTTCTAAAAGGAAGACTATCTTTAGTATATTCTAATCTGTGAATATCATAATTTTCTTCTTTTATATAATTTTCAATATCACTGGTTCCAGTGGGATTATAAATAATGATATCTATTCCCATACTATTCATAAACATAAGTATAATAGCATCTTCAAAAGTAAGATTTTTTTTATTGTTATTATTATATATAACAATTTTAGGTACTTTCATAGGATAATCAAAATTTTGTAGAAGTCCTAATAAATCATCACTTAAGTTAGTTAATGTAGCAAAAATAGATATTTTCATTATTCTCTCATCTTTTGTACTATCATATATTAACGAAGAAATAAATGTAATAATTCTATTTATTAAAGACATTCTAAGTTTGATTTTAAAATTTTTGTGTTTCCAAAATGAAGATATATTACAAAATTCTATTATCTTATCAGCTATTCTATTTTGAATCATTGGATTAAGTTTTTGATATTTCCAAGAATCTGATGTCATTAGCTTATCTTTATCTATTTTTCCACGTATATTTAATACTGATTTATATGATTTATTCATGTCTTTAGGAATTCTTTTTTTATTTATAGGAAATTTCCTGTAAAATAATGTATTGTTTTCTTCTATCAATTGATTTATCTCATTTTTATATTCCTTTATATTTTCATGTACACCCATTACCTTAGAAAATAAGTTTGGTATTGTAACTTCATTATCTTCTATTTTCCATCCAGGTCTTATCATGGCTTCTTGTCGTCCCCACAGAATAATTTCATCATATGTAGTTTTTAATGTATCTTTGTTAACTTTATAATTTACAAACTGCCATGGTTTATACCATCCAGATTCTTTATCATGCAATACTTCATTTAACTCTTCACTAGCTTTAAAGGCCTGAGTTTCTGTCCTTTTTTTTGCATAATTTTCTTTAAAGCTCTCATTCTTGGACATACTCATTTTCCCACCTTTCTAACTCCATTATAGCTTTATATAGATTTTATCATTTACATAATAAAAAATAAATATCTCTATTAGTTTATTCTTATTAATTTAAATTAATTATAAAATTATATTTAATTTTTGATTCTATGATTAGTTCAAAAAATAATAAAGTCTTAAAACAAATTTTTGTTTTAAGACCTTATATGTTTATTAAATAAAACTAAAATATTCTTTAGCTTATTATTCCTGCTATTGTACCAGTTAAACAAGTAGTTAATAAACCACCTATCATCGCTTTTACACCCATTTTTGCAATGTCTTTACGTTTTTCTGGTGCAAGTCCACCAATACCACCTATTTGGATACCAATTGAACTTATATTAGCAAATCCACAAAGTGCATAAGTTAATATCATTACAGTTTTTGGATTAAGAGTTGCTTGTAATTTTGAAAATTGTGCGTAAGCTACAAATTCATTTAATACAACCTTTGTTCCAAATAAATCTCCAGCTGTAACTATGTCACTAGATGGTATTCCCATTAAGAATGCTAATGGAGCAAATAATCTACCAAGTATCCATCCAAGGCTTAAATATCCAGCTCCAAAGAATCCACCAACCCATCCTATTAATGAATTAACTAAAGCAACTAAAGCTATAAATGCAAGTAACATTGCACCAACATTTAATGCAAGTGATAATCCTTCACTAGCTCCTGTTGAAGCTGCGTCTACAACGTTTGAACTTTGTATTTCTATATCAATCTTTACATCCCCAGCTGTTGGAGCTTCTTCTGTTTGTGGACAAAGTATTTTAGAAATCATAAGTCCACCTGGAGCAGCCATAATACTTGCTGCAAGTAAATAAGAAGCATTAATTCCCATAGCTACATATCCTGCCATTACTCCTCCAGCAACTGTAGCCATACCACCTACCATAATTGTCATTATTTCTGATTTTGTCATGTTCTTAATAAATGGTTTTATAAGTAAAGGTGCTTCTGTTTGACCTAAGAATATGTTTCCTACTGCTGATAAAGTTTCAGCACCACTTGTTCCTAATAATTTCGCTATACCTTTTGCTAAAATTGATATTATAAATTGCATAATTCCTAGATGGTACAAAATACTCATAAATGATGAGAAGAATACAATTGTAGGTAATATTTGGAAAGCAAATATCATTCCAAATTTATTATTATTGGCTAAATCTCCAAATATGAATGATGAACCTTCTTTTGTAAAACCTAATAATAAATCAATTCCTCCACCGATTTTTTCAAAAATCATTCTTCCTAGAGGTACTTTAAGAATTAATAATGCAAATACTACTTGTAATCCTATTCCAATAGCTACTAATTTCCAATTAATCTTTTTCTTATCATTTGATAATAAGTAAGCTATTAATAGTATTACTGCAATTCCTAGTAATCCTATAAATCTGCTCATGGCTTTTCTCCTTTTTTTGTTATTTTGGTTATAATCTTTTGTTTCTTGATTATATTTTATATTATTTATATACGCTATTTTTTAATATCTTAATTGGTTGGGTAGACTTTAAATTACTACCCTTCCAATTAAGTTTATTTTTAAGTATTAAAACTTTTCTATTCCGTCTTTTGTTACAATACCTCTTACTAACTTTTTAGTTTCTACTTTTTCATTAACAAAAGTATAAGCTGCACGTAATCTCTTTTCAGATTCTTTTTGTTTATTTACATCGTTTGCATAAATTGTTGCAATAGCTTCACCTTTTTTAACAAAATCTCCTATTTTCTTGTGAAGAACTAATCCTACTCCTAAATCAATTTCACTTTCTTTAGTTTCACGTCCTGCTCCAAGAACAAGTGCTGCTATACCTATATCATCAGCTTTTATTGCTTTTACATATCCATCTTCTGTAGCAAGTACTGGTTCTACTATACTTGCAGATGGTAATAATGATGTATCATCAACACTTTCAGGATTTCCACCTTGAGCTTTAACAAATTCTTTTAATTTTTCAATACCTTTACCATTTTTAATTACTTCTTCAAGCATTGCTCTAGCTTCTTTTGCATCTTTAGCTTTTCCACCTAGAACTACCATATGAGATCCTAATGTTAAACAAAGTTCTGTAAGGTCTTTTGGACCTTCTCCTCTTAATGTTTCTATAGCTTCTTTAATTTCTAAAGCATTACCTACAGCAAACCCTAAAGGTTGATCCATATCTGTTATTACACCAATAGTATTTCTTCCAACGTGGTTTCCGATATCAACCATTTCTTGTGCTAATGCAAATGAGTTTTCTTCTGTTTTCATGAATGCTCCACTACCTGTTTTTACATCAAGTACTATAGCATCTGCACCTGATGCTATTTTTTTACTCATGATACTTGCAGCTATTAATGACATATTATCTACTGTAGCTGTAACATCACGAAGAGCATATAATTTTTTATCAGCTGGTGCAAGATTTGCAGTTTGACCAGCAACAGCTATTTTTATACTATTTACATTATTTATGAATTTATCAATAGGCATTTCTATTGATAATCCTGGGAAAGATTCTAATTTATCAAGTGTTCCACCAGTGTGTCCAAGACCTCTTCCAGACATTTTAGCAACTGGAACTCCAACAGCTGCAACTAATGGTGCAAGAACTATAGTTGTTGTATCTCCAACTCCACCAGTACTATGTTTATCTACTTTTATTCCATTAATAGCTGAAAGATCTATTACTTCTCCACTTTCAAACATAGCTCTTGTTAAGTCTGCAGTTTCTCTCTTGTTCATTTTTTGAAAATAAATAGCCATCATCATAGCTGATACTTGATAATCTGGTATTTCACCTTTTGTAAAACCTTCAACAAAGAAGTTTATTTCTTCAGTTGTAAGTTCTCCACCATCTCTTTTTTTCATAATAAGATCATACATTCTCATAATTATTTCCCCCTGATATACACTTTTTATATTTCTTTTATTACACCATTCATAAGTTTTATAAATGTTTCTCTTACTCTTTCAGATGTTTCTATAACTTCTTCATGATCAAGTGGTTGATCTAAAATTCCAGCTGCCATATTAGTCATACATGAAATTCCAACTGTTTTTATTCCTGAATGTGAAGCTATTATTACTTCTGGTACTGTTGACATTCCAGCTGCATCTCCACCTAAAGTACGAATCATTCTTATTTCTGCTGGTGTTTCATAAGTAGGGCCGCTCATAGCTGCATAAACTCCTTCTTGAAGTTCTATACCTAATGAACTAGCAACTTCTTTAACTTTTCCTCTTAATTCTTTATCATAAGCGTTTGACATATCTGGGAAACGAACACCAAATTGTTCTAAGTTTCTACCCATTAATGGATTATCTCCCATTAAGTTTAAGTGATCTGAAATTAACATTAAATCTCCTGGTTTATAGTTAGTGTTAACTGCTCCAGCAGCATTTGTAACTATAAGTTTAGAAATTCCTAAAAGTTTCATTACTCTAACAGGGAATGTAACTTCTTGCATTTTATATCCTTCATAAAAATGGAAACGTCCTTGCATAGCTATAACTGTTCTTCCTTGTAATGTTCCTATAACTAAACGTCCAGCATGACCTTCAACTGTAGAAACTGGGAAGTGTGGTATTTCACTATATGGATAGTATTCTGCATTTTCTATTTTGTCTCCAATAGCTCCAAGTCCTGATCCTAAAATAAGTCCTATTTCAGGAGTGTGTTTTGATTTTTCTTGTATATATTTTGCTGCTTCTTGAATTTGATTATATAAATCCATGTTTTTAACCCCTCTCTTTTAATTACGTCTTTGTTTAGTTATCATTTTTATTATTTTTAGCATTATTAGTATTAATTATTTAATTATTAATCATTTAACTATTTAATAATTTCTTTAAGAAAACTTTCACCATATCTAATAGGCTCAACTTTAAATATATCTGCTATTGTTTGACCCATATCTGCAAAAGTTGTTCTTGTTCCTAAGTTAACATTTGACTTAAGAGATTTTCCATATGCTAAGAATGGAACGTGTTCTCTTGAATGATCTGTTCCTGGCATAGTTGGATCACAGCCATGGTCTGCAGTTATAAACAATACATCTGTATCTTTCATTGCATTTATTATTTCTGCAAGTCTTTCATCAAATTGCTCTAAACCTTTTCCATAAGCTTCAACATTGTTACGATGTCCCCACTTCATATCAAAGTCAACAAGATTTGTAAATATAAGACCTTTTTTATTTTCTTTCATATATTCTAAAGTCTTATCTACTCCATCCATATTATCTTTAGTATGAACAGCTTCAGTAACACCTTTTCCTGAGAATATATCTTCTATTTTACCAACAGCCATTACATTTAAATTATTTTTCTTTAAATTATCTAATACTGTGTCATATGGTGGAACTAATGAGAAATCTCTTCTGTTTGAAGTTCTTGTAAAGCTTCCAACCTTACCTTCAAATGGTCTTGCAATAACACGAGCAACTGCGTGTTCTCCAGTTAAAAGATTACGTGCTATTTCACAAATTTTATAAAGTTCATCTAAAGGAACAACTTCTTCATGAGCAGCTATTTGGAATACGCTATCTGCAGAAGTGTATACAATAAGAGCTCCTGTATTTAAGTGTTCTTCTCCAAGCTCTTCTATAATTGCAGTTCCTGATGCAGGTTTATTTCCTATAACTTTTCTTCCAGTTAACTTTTCGAATTCTTCAATTAGTTCACTAGGAAATCCATTTGGATATGTTGGGAATGCTTGTTCTGAGTATATACCAACCATTTCCCAATGTCCTGTAGTAGTATCTTTACCATTTGACATTTCTTTAAAACGTGAATAACATCCTATTGGACTTTCAACACTTTTAAGACCTTTTATTTCATCTATATTTCCAAGTCCTAGTTTTTCCATGTTAGGAACATTTAATCCTCCTAAAGCTTTAGATACATTACCAATTGTATTAGCTCCTACATCTCCATATTTTTCTGCATCTGGAAGTTCTCCCATACCAACACTATCAAGAACTACCCAAATAACTCTCTCTATCATAATTAATACCTCCAATTCTATTAGTTAAAAACATGCTCTAAAATTAATTTTAGTATCCTGCGTTTTCTGATTTTGTTCCTTCAACTATTGCTATAGATGCACTAGCTCCTATTCTATTTGCTCCAGCTGCTATAACTGCTTCAGCATCTTCTTTAGTTCTTACTGCTCCTGATGCTTTAACTCCCATGTCAGGTCCAACTGTTTCTCTCATTAATTTAACATCTTCTACAGTTGCTCCACCAGTTGAGAATCCAGTTGAAGTTTTAACAAAATCAGCTCCAGCTTCTTTTGATAATTCACAAGCTTTAACTATTTCTTCTTTTTCTAATAAGCAATTTTCAAGTATTACTTTAACTAATGCCTTTCCTTTGGCAGCTTCAACTACTGATTGGATATCGTTTTTTACATAGTCATATTTTTTAGCTTTTAAAGCTCCAACATTTATAACCATATCTACTTCTCCAGCACCTTGTTCTATAGCTTGTTTTGCTTCGAACACTTTAGTTTCTGTAGTTGTAGCTCCTAAAGGAAAACCTATTACAACACAAGTTGTTACATCTGTACCTTCTAATTCTTTGCTTACTAGTGAAGTATAGCATGTATTAACACAAACTGACGCAAAATCATATTTTTTAGCTTCTTCACAAATTTTTTTAATATCTGTTTCTGTTGCTTGTGGTTTTAATAATGTATGATCAATATATTTATTTAATTTCACTTTTTTCTCCCCATTTCTTCATAATTTAAAGTTTTATTTATTTATCTTTTACATTTTTATTATTTTATATGCTTTTTTAAGTAACCGCTTACATTTTTTCGGAACCTTTAAGCACTACATCAGCATCCAATATAATTCTTTTTATTTCTCTAGCTTGTCTATTTTCTTTATTTAGTTCTTCTAAGAGCATATTCATACTCTTTTTCCCTAATTCTCTCGTAGGTACACTTACATAACTTATGTTTACACCAAATAAATTTAACATGTCCAAATCATCATATCCCATAATAGCAATATCATGTGGTATTGATAATTTCTGTTCAAAAATTTTCTTTATACACCCAATTGTCATCATATTACTGCTTACAAAAATAGCTGTAGGTTTATCTCTCATTGATAAGATTTTGCAAGTTAGCTCATATCCACTTTCCGTTGTATAATCTCCATAAAAAATATACTCCTCTTTAATTGGTATATTATTTATAGCTAACGCTTTTTTATACCCTATCAATCTATCTTTTGCACTTTGAGAATTCATACGTCCAGTTATAATTGCAATTTTAGTATGTCCATTTTTTATAAGAGCTTCTGTACCCTTAAAAGCTCCATCTACATTGTCAATGAATACTCCACTGAAATTAGAATATTTAACGTGCCCCTCCAATAAGATTACAGGTATTCCCAAATTCTCAATTGCAGCTAAATACTTACTATTAAATTCATTTTCTACAGAAGTAGGGGTTATTATAATTCCTTCTATTCTTTGTTCTTTTAAAAGTTTTATAGCTTTTATTTCTTTTTCTATATTTTCATCAGCATCGCATAATATTATATTAAAGTTGTGCTGATCAGCTACTTTACTTATACCCTTTATTGCATCACCAAAGAATGGATTTTTTATATCTGGAACTATAACACCTATTATGTTTGTCTTCTTTGTAGTTAAACTTCTTGCAATAGCACTTGGTGAATAATTTAAATCTTTCATGACTTTCAAAACTTTTTCCCTAGTTTCGTCCTTCACATATCCAGAATCATTCAATACTCGTGATACTGTTGCCTGTGATACCTTAGCTGTCTTAGCAATGTCACTTATTGTAACTGCCACTTTTATTCCCCCTAATACTTTGGAAACCGGTTTCATATTTATCATACACCATTTTATATTATTTTTCAACAATATATAAGCATTATTTTTTAAAACAATTTTGATAATTGAATATTTTTATTCATAGTTATTCATATTTATTCAATTATTAATTCTAATTTTATATTAAATTAGAATTAATAATGAAATACTACATAAATATATAAGTTACTATAAGCTTATGATAATTTATACATATATATATTTAAAGAGGTTTTAATAGGTTTTAATTCCATATATTTTACATGGAAATCTCCTGGAAGTTTTGTTAAAATAACACCCATACTATGCCGAATCTCTATTAGGAGTACGGGGGAACTATTTTGGGGTGAAACTTATTCTTCACTAAGTGGGGTTCCTCAACCCTAACCCGTCAACTAACCTCGGAGGCAAAATGAGGAGGAGTTTTATGTTAAAATCTAAAAATCTAAACAAGTTTATAGCAGCCATATCTATGTCACTTTTAATGGCTCAACCAGCTTTTGCAGCTACGTATAAAGTAGTACCTAATGATTCACTTTATAAAATAAGTAAAGTATTCAACACTTCTGTAACTTCACTTAAAAGTGATAATAAATTAAGTGGTGATATCATTTATCCTGGACAAGCTATAAATGTTCCAGCTAAAGTACACTCTGTTGTATATGGAGAATCTTTATACTTAATTTCTAAAAAATATGGTATATCTCTTGAATCTTTAAGACGTGCAAATAATAAATGGGATGATCTTATATATCCTAATGATAAACTTTTAATCGCATTTACATCTTCTAGTTCAACTGCAAACAATACATCTTCTGGACAAGCTAAATCTAATAAATCAGTAATACCATATACTGAAAGTGATTTAGAACTTTTATCTAGACTTGTTCATGCTGAAGCAGGCGGTGAAGGTTATAGAACTAAGGTTTGTGTTGCATCAGTAGTTATAAATAGAGTTAAAAGCAATCAATTTCCTAACTCAATTAAAAATGTAATATACGAAGTATCTGATGGACATTATCAGTTTACACCAGTTTTAAATGGTATGATTAATAAAGCTGCAACAGATGACGATAGAAAAGCTGCTTTAGAGGCCTTAAATGGAAATGATCCAACAAAAGGTGCATTATATTTCTTTGATAACACTATAACTAATCAGTGGCTTTTATCAAAACCCGTAGCACTTCATTCTGATAAAATGACATTTGCATATTAAATAAAAAGCAGGGCATATGCTCTGCTTTTTATTTAATATATTTTTTATAAAAATTTTTTTAATGTTAATACTAAGCGTAGGAAGGGAGTGATTATATTAAAATGTCTAAGTTTTTTAAAAATATAATTATATCTTTAGTAATTATTTGTGGATTGTGCATATCTATTGTTAGTAAAAATGTAATAAATACATCTTCAAAAAATACTATATCCACTTTTACAACTTCGAAAACTACTAATGCTTCGAATAACTTAAACACTAAAGAATATAATTGGTATTTTAAACATGTTAAAAATGGGGTACCTCCTGTAGAACCACCTGAAACAGCGAATTTTTTATCCAAATACGATACACACTTCTTAGGAGATACATCTAAAAAAGTAATATATCTAACCTTCGATGAAGGATATGAGAACGGATATACAGGTCCTATATTAGATGTATTAAAAAAACATAAAGTACCGGCTGCATTCTTTGTGGTAAAACCATATATAGATTCAAATCCTGATTTGATAAAACGTATGGTAAATGAAGGACATCTAGTGTGCAATCATAGTTGGCATCATCCTTCTATGGCTTCAATACACGATAAAGAAAAATTTAATCGTGAATTATCTGAAGTAGAAAAGGATTTTGAAAAATTAACAGGTAAAAAAATGCCTAATTATTTTAGACCACCTATGGGAAAATATAGTGAGCAATCATTAGGCTTTACAAAAGATTACGGATATAAAACTATTTTCTGGAGCTTTGCATATGCTGATTGGGATCCGAAAAAACAACCTTCACATGAATTTGCTAAGAAAAAAATATTAGATAAAACTCATAACGGAGCAATTATGCTTCTTCATGCAGTTTCGAAAACTAATGCTGAAATATTAGATGACGTTATAACAGAATGGAAAAAACAAGGATATGAACTTAAATCTTTAACTGATATTAAATAAAATAATGTTTAAAACACCTCCAGATATTAAACATTATTTTATATTATTGATTTTCTCTTGTTAAATTTATCTTTGTTAATATGTAAAAAGATATTGTGAAATAGTTAGTTTTAATTATTTCACAATATCTTTTAATCTTTACTATATATTTTCAAATTAACTTATTGGTGACACATCTTATTGCAACTATCCATCTTTTTTATACAAAGAACTTCATTTGAACCACAATGGGGACATTTTTGTCTATCTTGCTCATATTTTATATGATAATTTTCTCCACATTTTAAACATTTAAATCTACAATGATGAGTAGTATAATCCCCACCACTTATATTTATAGCATTTCCATTAGTCAATGCTATAGCCACCTTTTTTCTTGCACTATCTATTATATTTTGGAAAGTTTGGCGTGAGACCTGCATCCTCTCGGCACATTCTTCTTGATTTAATCCTTCTATATCTTTTAGTCTCATTGCTTCGAGTTCCTCTAGCTGTAATTTTGTTTCTTGTATTTTACACCTTCGTTTTCCTGTAGGTATAAAATAAGTGTTTTCAGGAATAAATTCTATCCTTCTACACTTCTTTGGTCTTGCCATTATCTCCCCTCCAAATTATTTAAATATTATTCGTTGCAGTGTCCTTCATGATCATGTTTTGTGCATACACTACCTGTTGATTTTAACTCACCTTTTATATATTGGTCAACAGTTTCTTCAATTGAACCTACTGCTCCAACTACAACCTCTATATTATTTTCTGCAAATAATTCTTGTGCATGTTCTCCCATTCCACCTGCTATAATTACATTTGCACCTTTTTCATTTAAAAATACAGGTAAAAATCCTGGTTTATGTCCTGGACTTTCTATATATTCCTTACCTACTACCTTATTATCTTGTACATCAAACATAGTAAATCCTTCACAATGTCCAAAATGTCCACTTACAATATTTCCTTCACTTGCTACTGCTATTTTCATTTAATATTCCTCCTATTTTCTTATTTTATATAATATATTATTTAAATTAAATTTTATAAACTAAACAATTTTCAAATACAACTTGCTCCACATATCTCTAATTGCTAAATTCGCCTTGCTTTCATGGTAATAAGTTATTGGTTTTAATTCATTTATAGATTTTACTACTGTATCATCAAAGGGTATTTCACCAATTATATCTATATTTTCTTTTTTACAAAAACTTTCTATTTCTTGAGTCATATCTAAATTAATATCATATTTATTTATGCAAACATTTATTGGTACTTTAAAATGATTGCATAAATCTGACACTCTCTTAAGATCCTCAAGACCAGATTTTGTTGGCTCTGTAACAATAAGTGCCATATCACTTCCTGTAATAGATGATATTACTGAACATCCTATTCCCGGTGAACCATCTATTATTGTTAATGTATTTTCACTTATGTATTCTTTAGCATTTTCCCTAAGTTCAGCAATTAATTTTCCTGAACCTTCACTTCCAATATCCATATTAGCCCTCGATATTATACCTTTGTCTATTTTAGTAATATACATATTTGCACTTTTTTCTTCTTTTAGTTTTATAGCATTATTAGGACATACAATTATACATGTACCACATCCTTCACAACTGTAAGAATCAATTTTATTATTACTAATTGCATCAAATCTACAAACTTTTTCGCATTTTCCACAACTAATACAAAGATTATAATTTATCTCAGCTATCTTACCACCATAAAACTCCTTCTTTTCAATATCATTGCCTTTATAAAATAAGTAAAGGTTTGGAGCATCTACATCACAATCTACTCTAACTACATCTTTTGCAAGTTCTGATATAGCTGTTGCTATTGTAGTTTTTCCTGTTCCACCTTTTCCACTTAAAACTACAAGTTCCACAATAGTTCCTCCTTTACTTTTTGAGAAATATCATTAAATATTTTTTTGTACTCATTTATATCAATAAGCATATTACCTGTTGAATAAGCTTTTGCAGCTTTTCTATCATAAGGTACAAATCCAAGTATAGATATATTTTCATCATTGCAGTAATTAACAACTATATTATCTTTTGAGGTATTTTTATTAATTACAACTCCAAAAGGTATATTAAACATTCTTAAAAGACCAACTGCCATTTTTAAATCATGTAACCCAAACTCTGTAGGTTCTGTTACTAAAATTGCAGCATCAGTAAACTTAAGAGAAGTTACTACATTACAAGAAGTACCTGGAGAACAATCTATTATATTTGTTTCTTTAGGCAAATCACATAAAAGCTCTTTTATTATAGGAACAGCCATTGGTTCACTTATATTTAAAATTCCTCTTTTGCAGATATTATTATTAAAAAATCCCTCTTCAATTACTCCAATAGGTCTTTTCTTATATGTTAATGCCTTACTTTCACAAACAAGTTCACATGCTCCACAACTATGACAAAGTCTTTCAAATAAAATAATATCTCTTTTGGTTTTAACTAATGCATTAAATTGACATACCTTAGCACACTTACCACAGTTGATACATTTATTATCATCAATAAATGGATTTTCCATAAAAACTTCTTTAGATTTTATATTAGAAGGATTTAAAAATATAAATCCATTAGGTTCTTCTACATCACAATCTATATAGTTGGCTTTCATTGAATGTGCAAGATTAGTAGAAATAGTAGTTTTACCTGTTCCACCCTTTCCACTTAATACAGAAATATTCACACTATTTTCCGTTGCCAAAAATCTATAAATATCTATAAACCTTGTTTAATTCCCTGTTCCACCTGTTCCATTTTGCCGAGGCTACTTTGGTTTGTATAACAGTCCAAGGGCTTAAATTCCCATACAACGAATGGTACATATTAGCATTATCTTTTTAAGTGATACTATGCTAATTTATATCTTGAAAGATTTATACTTGCATTTAAATCTCTATCAATAACAAGTCCACAATTACATTTATAAACTCTATGAGATAGTTTTAAATCTTTCTTAATAGCTCCACAACAACTACAAGTTTTACTTGATGGATACCACTTATCTGCTTCAATAAATTCTATTCCATATAACTTACATTTATATTCCATTTTAACTTTAAAATCATATAAACATTGCTCTTGAATAGCTTTTGATAAATGTTTATTTTTAAGCATACCTTTTATATTAAGTGTTTCCATAACAACTCTTGATGGTTTGGTTTTCACTATCTTATTCGTTGCTTGGTGAATATGATTGTTTCTTATATTCCTTAATCTTCTATGAAGTAATCTAATCTCTTTTTCAAGTTTTATAATATTGTTAGTCTTTTTGAATTGGCAACGGTTTTCACCTCCTCTTATTATTTTATTCATATCATATTTACGACTAACTTTTCTTTGTTTCCTCTTTAATACTTTTTTAAGCCTTTTAATTTCTTTACTTTTGTTGATATTTTTAAAAGTCATTCCATTTGAACATATTGCAAGGTCTTTGATTCCCACATCAATGCCAATACTTTCGTCAGTTAAGCCTATTGTTGGATTTTCTTTTTCTATACCTACTGATAAGTACCAATACTTTCCGTCAAAATTTATTCTTGGATTAGTATATTTAACATTTATAGGTATTTGCTCTTTTGTTTTAATCCAACCTACTTTTTCGATATTAACTAATTTAGTTTTAACTTTAAGTTTAACATTATCATTATAAAATGATGGTTTAGATTTCTTTCTACTTTTAAAACGTGGCTTATCTGCTAAACCTTTAAAGAATCTTTTATAAGCATTACAACAATCTTTTACAGCTTGTTTTGCTACATTATTTGATACCTCACTTAGCCATTTATATTCATCTGTTTTCTTCATTAAAGTAATTTCTTTTCTTAAATCACTATCTTTAATAAACTTACCGCCATTTTTATAATTTTCTTGTTGCTTATTTAAAGTCCAATTATATATAAACCTTGCAGTTCCAACTGATTGCCATAATTTTTGTTCTTGAATTTCTGTTGGATATAATCTAACTTTCTTTGAAAGTATCATCTTCAATTAACTCCTTAATCATTTTCTTAGCTTTATTAGCTCTCTTGCCTTGAAGTCTACAACTAAAAACTGTAACTATCTGAATTAAATCTTCAACTAACTCTTGTTCTTCTGATTTTTCAGTATTATCTATAATTTCAATGGTTGTTCCATATTTATTACATAGATTTTCTATAAGTTCAAATCCAAATCTAATCAATCTATCTTTGTATAAAATTACTACCTTATCAACCTCTGAATTAGTTATCATGTCCATTAGTTGATTTAATCCCTTTTTATTGTAGTTAATTCCACTCCCTATATCTGTTATAATCTCAAATTGATAACCTCTGGCCAACATATATGTTTTAACATTTTCAATTTGTCTTTCAAGGTCGTCTTTTTGTTTATGAGAACTAACTCTACAATATCCAATAGTTTTTTTATTTAGTTGTACTTCTGATTTTAAGCCCAAAAAGTGATTAAGTTGTTCTTGTGAATAATATCTTGTTCCACCATTAGTTATGTGTGATGGTTTTAAAGTTTCATTTTTATCCCAGTTTCTAAGAGTTTGAACTGTTTTTCCTATTTTAGTTGCAAATTCTCCTATTGAGTAATATTTCATACTTATCACCTCAATATTATTATACAACTAAATATATAAAATAACAATATATTTTTATATATATTTATAGATTTATTGTAACAGTTATCACCCTCCCTCCAACTAAATCAATATGCTATTTTCTTGCTGGTGATGCATATTCTAACTTTTCTAGTTTGTTATTTCTATATAGTTCTATAGCTTCTTGTACTGTTACATCACTACATTTAAATGCTTCTATATCTGAGCCTTCAAAGACATCAAAGGCATTTGGACCAAGATATCCAGTAATTATTATGTTAATATCTTCATCAAGAATTTGCTGAGCTGCTGCAATACCTGCTCCTGCTCCTGTTTTATGTCCTTCATTTTCAATAAATTCAGTTTTATTTGTTTCACTATCATATATAACAAAATAAGTACATCTTCCAAATCTATCATCCATTAAATCTTTTAGCTCTTTTCCAGTTGAAGATACAGCTATCTTCATTTTAATCTCACTCCTATTCATAAATTATAAAATTTATTATTAGCATATGCCACTTTCATTTTAATCCAAGATTTAGTTATTGTCAAATGCCAATTAACCTTTTGATATTTTTCCACTAAAAAAAAAGCTTAGCCCAAAGCCAAGCCTTTAATAAATCTTATATATTTTATTATTTTAATTTAAATATTTCTATGGATCTTTCAAGTATTCCAGTTAAATATGCTAAAATAATTCCATAGTTAGTTATGCTAACATTTTTTTCTCTACATATTTCAATTCTAGTTTCTATTGTTTTTTTATTTACCATACAAGCTCCACAATGAATGATTAAATCATATTTTTGTATATTCTCAGGGAAATCGTGTCCCATTTTAAATTCATAATTAAGCTTAAATCCTAAATGTTTATTTAAAAGTTTAGGTATTTTTACTCTACCAATATCTTCATGTGAATGATTATGAGTACAACTTTCACTTATTAGAATCTTAGAATTTTCATTTAGTTCTTTTATTTTTTTTATTCCATCTGTGAAGGATTTTAAATCACCTTTATGTCTTGCAAATAATATAGAGAAACTAGTTAATTTAATATCTTTAGGAACTATTTCATTAACTTTTTTAAATGCCTGAGAATCTGTAATTACAAGGTCAACATCTTTAATATCTTCTAATGCTGATTTAAGTTCTGTATCACGTACTACATAACTTTTTATACCGTGATCTAAACAATCTCTTATAATTTGTACTTGTGGAAGTATAAGTCTTCCTTTTGGAGCTTCCGAATCTACAGGAACAACCATTATAACTTTACCATTGTAAGGCACAAGATCCCCTACTATAGTTTCATCTTCTTCATCCTTTTGAAGTCTTTTTATAAGTTCATCTTTTAAATACAAAATACTTTCATTGTCTTTACAAGATACAAATAAACATTCTTTAAATTTAGATTTTAAAAAATTAATATAACTTATACTTACCGTATCTATTTTATTAATAACTGTTATATAAGGTATCCTATGTTCTTTTAACTTATTTTGAAAATCTTTGTATTCATTTTCATCTATATTATTTATATCCATTATATATATGGCAAGATCTGTTTTTTCAAGGGTTTTTAATGTTCTTTCAACTCTTAAATTCCCAAGCTGACTCTCATCATCAATACCTGCCGTATCTATAAATAATACAGGTCCAAAAGGAATTAATTCCATAGCCTTACTTACAGGATCTGTAGTTGTTCCTTTTACATTAGATACCAAAGAAATATCTTGCCCTATAATAGCATTCAAAATTGAGGATTTTCCTGAGTTTGTTTTTCCATATAAAGCAATATATTTTCTATTAGAGTTCGGCGTATTGTTCATATAACGTCCTCCTATATGAATAAATCCCTTTCTCCATTTTTTATTCTTTCTACATTATTTTTTACAAGGTCACGTATGTCATCTCTTTTTATGTTTTTTATTTCACTTTGAATTAATTCATGTGCCTTATTATAAAGTTCTTCATCACCATAATCCATTACATATTCCATTAAAGTCATAATTGCATTAGGTCCACATACATTTTGTATTTGTCCTGATTTTGCAAGACTCATAAATCTATCCCCTGTTCTTCCTTTTCTATAACATGCAGTACAATAACTTGGTATATATTTGCTATCAATTAAAGATTTTAAAACTTCAACTGGACTTCTATGATCTCCTAAAACAAATTGATCTACAGCTTTACCTTCTTCACGTTCTTTATATCCTCCAACACCAGTACATGAGCCAGCACTTACTTGAGATACTCCATATTTAATTACTTCATCTCTCATTTCTGCTGTTTCTCTTGTTGACAATATAATACCTGTAAATGGAACTGCTATACGAATTATTGCAACAATTTTTTTAAACATTTCATCATCTACTAAATGAGGAAATTCTTTAAGACTCATTCCTTCTGCTTTTTTTAATCTTGGAACTGATATTGTATGAAAACCTACTCCAAATTTTTCTTCCAAGTGTTCATTATGAAGCATTAATCCTAGCACTTCAAATTTAGGATCAGCAAGTCCAAATAAAACTCCCCCTCCTACATCATCTATATGCGCTTTCATTGCACGATCAAAGGCAGTTAAGTGATATTCATAATCTCCTTTTATACTCTTTGGATGCATTTTATCATATGTTGGTTTATGATATGTTTCTTGGAATAATATATATGTTCCTATCTTAGCATCTTTTAATTTCTTATAGTTTTCTACTGTTGTTGCTGCGATATTTACATTTACTCTTCTTATATTTCCATTTTCTTCTTGAGTATCATATATAGCACCTATTGCATCTACTATATAATCAATAGGACAGTTTACTGGATCTTCTCCAGCTTCTAGCGCTAATCTTTTATGACCCATTCTTTCAAGAACTCTTACCTCTTGTTTTATTTCTTCCATTGATAATTTTTTTCTTGTAAAGCAATTCTTTTTTTGATATCCACAATAAACACAATTGTTAACACAATAATCACTTATATATAAAGGTGCAAACACAACTACTCTGTTACCATATATAGATTTTTTAATATCTCCAGCTATCTTATACATTTCCTTTAATTGCTCTGAATCTTCTATTTGAAGAAGTACTGCTATATCTTCATGTGATAATCCTTTATGTTCTTTTGCCTTATCTAAAACTTTTTGAATTTCTTCATTAGTTGCATTTTTTGCATTTTGTAATAATCCTTCTATATACTCATGATTAATAAACATATTATCTTCTCCTCCATAATCTATTATCTCCTCTTGACATGTCAAGATTAAATCCAGCCTTTTCTATTCTATTTTGAATACACATTCTACATTCAGCAGATTCATCTCCTGTACATATCTTTCCATCATATAATGCATATTTTTTTCTTACTGATGTAGGTGATAAATTAGGCATTACAACATTTGCCCCTGCTTTAAGTCCCATTTCCCTTCCCATAGGATGTATTGTTCCAAGCGCAGTGGTTGCTGGCAATAATACCTGTGGTAAAAGTAATCTTATAATGGATAACATCAATACAGTTTGTTCTACTGTACCCCCTTTTTCTTTTCCAAGAGGGGTATGGCTTTGTGGAATAAATGGTCCTATTCCAACCATATGAGGTTCCAGTTCTTTTAAAAATAATAAATCTTCTACATAATCTTCATTACTTTGTCCTGGAATACCAATCATAAATCCAGCTCCTACTTGATATCCTATTTCCTTTAAATCTCTAAGACACTTTCTTCTATTTTCAAAACTCATACCTGGATGTAATTTTTCATAAAGTTCCTTTGATGCTGTTTCGTGTCTTAAAAGATATCTATCTACTCCTGCATTATAGTATTTTTTATATGAATGGTAAGATTTTTCTCCTATAGAAAGAGTAACTGCACATTCAGGAAAATTTGATTTTATTTTTGTCACTATTTCTACTATTTTATCATCAGTAAAATAATTATCTTCTCCTCCTTGAAGTACAAATGTTCTATACCCCAATTTGTACCCTTCACTACAAGAATCCATAATTTGATCTAAGGACAATCTATACCTATCCACATTTTTATTGAAGGCTCTTATACCACAATAAGTACACGTGTTTTTACAATAGTTTGTAAATTCTATAAGACCCCTCATATAAACTTTATCTCCATAATATTTAAATCTAGTTTCATTTGCTTTAGATATTAAGTATTCTTTATTCTCATGATTTATATTATTTAATAAATACAAAAGTTCCTGACGATTTAAATTGTTATTCTCATGTAATTTATCAATTATTTTTCTCATAAGTTATATCTCTTTCTTTGCAATTGATGTTTTTACTAGTACATTTTTCATATTTCCAAGTTTCCCTGTAAGACTATTTATGTCATTTAATTCTGCAACTACAGTAATACATATTACCGATATACCTTCTTCTTCAAAGGGAATACCCATTCTTCCTTTAATAATCCCCTTAAAATTAGATATAATTTCATTAAATTCTTTTTGAGCCTCTTTTGGATTTTCTAAAATGGCACTAATTACAGCAATTTTTTTCAAATTTTTCTCCTCCTAAAATAAAAAAAACTTTCCCAAAAGGAAAGTTATATACGCTAAATAGACTTTTAGAATATATGACTCCAAAGTCCAAAATCTTAGTATAAACTAATTATCCTTTCAGATTAGATACTATCTTTTCTGTTAGGCAACAATTTTATATTTAGAACAAATAATTAAAGAATTTTCTCTAAAAATTTGAACATTACTTATACAAATTTTTACATTATAAAAAATAATTCATAATAGTTATTAGTTAATATTCTATAGATTTTATACAGCTTTGTCAATAATTTTAAAATACAACCTTCATACATAAACTAATAATCATTCTTTCACAGTTTTTCATATTATAATATAAAAATTATTTTATGGTGATATTTATGAATAATAATAGCTATAAACTTAATACATCTAAAACACTAGATAACAAAATTCTTTACATTTGTAGATATGAATATAAATATTTCCTTGCTAAATCAAATGTAATAGGAGTAGGTCTTTCTTATAAAATTAAAAATGGTAATAATACTCATAAAAAATGTATTAGGGTATTTACAAGAAAAAAACTTCCTAAAAATAAACTTTCATCTGAAGATTTAGTGCCATATCTCTACAAAGGTATTCCAACGGATGTAGTTGAAGATGGGTTTAATGTAAATTTTTCTCTTACAAATAAAATTCGACCCATTACAGCTGGTTATGGTATTTCATCTATTCAAAAAATATTGGTTGGAACATTTGGTTGTTTAGTTAAAGATAATAATTTATATTATATTTTAAGTAACAATCATATCCTAGCAGGGTGTAATGATAACCCCATTGGAACTCCAATAGTACAGCCTAGTATTTCTTTTGGTGGAAAATACCCTGAAGATACTGTCGCTAATCTTTCACGATTCATTCCCCTTAAAATTGCAACTAAAACTGAAACTCCTGAAAACCTAGTAGATTGTGCAATAGCTAAAATAGCTAGCAAATCTTTATTTTCTAAAAAAGTAACCTTTTTAGGTACTATAAATGGAGTTACCTCTCCCGTTCTTGACCTATCAGTTCAAAAAGTAGGAACTACCTCAGAACTAACTTATGGAAAAATAACTACTATAGGCGTAACACGATTATTAAAATTTTCAAATGACAAACATTATTTATTTAAGAATCAAATTATTACAACTAAAATGGGTGCACCTGGTGATTCTGGTTCAATCTTATTTGATACTAATATGAATGCTATTGGTATGCTTGTATCGGGGAGCGATTCTTCTACTACGTATAATCCTATAAGTACAATTTTATCTAGTTTGAATGTTTCAATTGTAACATCATAAAGTAGTAGACACTAGTTGTTATTGTAGCAACTAGTGTCTATTACTTTATAATAAAATTTTATAACATTTTTAGTCCATATATAGATCCCATTATTCCAGCTTTATTACCGTTTGGTGAAGTTTTTATCACCAATCCTTGTGAAAATGAAGGCATAATTATTTTGTCCATATGTTTTTGTATAAATTTAATTAAATAATCACCTTGTGCTGAAACTCCACCACCTATAATAATTAAAGAAGGATTGAATATGTGAACTATATTTTTTATTCCTATAGCTATATCATAGCTCCATTTATCTATTGCATCTATATACTCTTTTTCATTATTCTTGGCTTTATCAAAAATATCTTTTCCACTTATCTTAAAATCTTTAGGCAATTTTAATTGTTTCTTTGTACGTCTTATCAAGGCTGAAGTAGATGCATACCTTTCAAAACATCCTTTGGATCCACAGGTACATTTCTCCCCATCCTTGTTAATAGTCATATGTCCAAATTCTCCAGCTATAAAATTCCCACCTGTATACAATTGACCATTTATTACAATTGCACCACCAATTCCAGTTCCTAATGTTAAAAATATAAAGTCTTTACTCTCTTCTTCCATGGTCTTCCACATATATCCTAAACAAGCACAATTAACATCATTATCAACATAACATTGAATTTTAAATGTATCCTCAATTATTTTTTTTAATTTAACTCCTGTCCAACCTGGAATTGTATCTGTCGCAAAAATTATCTCACCACTATTTCTATTTACTTGTCCTGCTGTACTTATTCCTATTCCTTTTATATCCTCTATTTTAATAATATTTTGTATTATATTTTTTATATTATTTATAAGATTATCTGCACCTTTAAAAGCTTCGGTATTTTTAGAATAGCTTCTTTGAATATTTCCACTATCATCAACAAGTCCATATTTTATTTCCGTTCCCCCTATATCTATACCTAAATATTTCATATGATTCTCCTAAAAACTAAAGTATATCTAAAGATATCTTGAATATAGCTTTTTTTACGTTTTCGCTTTCATTTACTTTTAAAGCAGTCATATGTGCATCTTCAGGATAGCATATTAAGAAATCATTTTTACTTAAAACTACTGATGATTTAAACTCCCCTTCTAATGATAAAAAATCATCTTTATCTACATACTCTAATTGTTTGAGATTATCTATAAAATTAATGTTGATTCTTTCATTTCCTTTAAATACAACATGTATATCTAAGTATTTTCTATGCACTTCCCAAAATCTATCTTTTATATTCTTAGTATCATATTGTACAACATTTACAAATATTTTATCTGAATCTATTTCATAACTTCCTAGCTTAAACTTTTGTATATCATTTTTTAACGCATAATCAAATACCTTTAATATAGCCTCGGGTAAATACTTGAAAGATTCTTTATTTGCCAAATTTCCATATATCATACTTATTAACTCCTTTCAGAATTTATAACATCAACAAATTTAGCAGTTATAAGCTGTGGTCTTGTTATAGCGCCTCCTACAACAGCTGCATAAGCACCACATTCAAAAACTTTTTTCAAATCACTAGGAGTACTAATTTTACCCTCTCCTATAACAGGAATATATAGTCTGTTAGAAAGTTTTTCTATAATCTCTAAATCTACTGAATCTCCTTGTTTAGAATAAGGCGTATAACCTGAAAGAGTAGTTGAAACACAATCTACTCCTAATATTTCTGCATTTATTCCCTCTGCTATTGTTGAAATATCTCCCATAACAAGTCTTTTATTTTTATGAATATAATCTACAAGTTCTTTTAAATTATCGCTATTAGGTCTTTTTCTCGTAGTTGCATCTAATGCTATAATTTCGCATTCTGTAGTAAGTAACTCATCTATCTCTTTCTTTGTAGGAGTAATATATATATCTGAATCTTCATAGTTTCTTTTAACTAATCCTATTACAGGTAAGCCAGTAACCTTTTTTATTTCCTTTATATCTTCTGCACTTTGAGCTCTTATTGCAGCTGCTCCACCCATTTTTGCTGCAAGGGCCATTCTTCCCATAATAAAAGAACTATGAAGTGGTTCATTCTCTAACGCCTGACAAGATACTATTAATTTACCTCTTATTTTTTTTAGCATCTATGACACTCCTTTTATTATCTATAGATTCTATAAAAATTTTTTAGCAAGCTCTTGAGCAAATTTAACTTTTCCTTCTGTTAATCTTTTCATTGGTTGTCTACAATATCCTGCATCTACACCTTTAACCTTCAATATTTCTTTTATAGTTTGATATAATCCATTACTTAAAATTCCTTCTATTAAATCATTAGTTACATGTTGAATTTCATAAGCTTCCTTAACTTTTCCTTCTTTAGCTAATCTAAATATTTCCTTTGCCCTTTTACCATTTACATTATAAGTACTACCAATTGCGCCATCTACCCCTGAAATCACAGCTGGTAATAGCATTTCATCGAATCCTGAGAATATTAATTTATTAGGAAATTCATTTCTTAATCTTTCTAATAAATAAAAATCTCCTTGGGTAAATTTAACACCTATTATTTTTTCATTCTTAAATAATTCACCAAATTGATTTAATGTTATATTTACTCCAGTTAAAAATGGGATTGAGTAAATAATCATATTATTATTAGTTGCCTCAATAATTGTATTATAATAATTTTTTATTTCTTCAAAATCAAATTTATAATAAAATGGAGTTACAGCTGATAAAGAATCATACCCTAAATTAGTAGCAAATTTACCAAGTTCTACGGACTCTTTTAAATTTATTGATCCAACTTGAGCTATAAGTTTAACTTCTTGTTTTGCTTCCTCTTTTACAATTTCAAAAATTCTTTTCTTTTCATCAGTGGATAACATGAAGTTTTCACCAGTACTTCCTCCTACATATAAACCGTCAACACCACAAACATCAATATTATATCTAACTAACTGCTTCAATCCTTCTTCCTTTATGTTTCCGTTTTCATCATATGGAACTAGTAATGCTGAAAAAATTCCCCTCATTATTTAACCCTCCTATTTTTTATTATAAAAATTTTGTTCTCGCGAACATTTTTTATTAAAATAATTATCTAATTTATTAAAATGAAAAATATAAATAAATTCATTATTTATATATATTTTTCATTTTTGTTAATCATTAACTTAATTATACTTGTTTATATAATTTTTTTCAATATTTTTCCTAGTTTAAAGTAGATTTATTTAAGATTTTCTCTAAACATTATTTTACTTTCTGTAGTGTAATTATCAAAGGATGGTTTAGAATTCTTATATATATAATTAAACATAATTTTTGCTGCAATATAGCCTTCTTCTTCCCATCTTTCTACTACTGTTGCTATAATGCTTTTATCTAATATTAAATTATAAACAGTATCACTTATACCATTAGCAACAATCTTAAACTTTCGATTTAATATCTTTTTTATGTTTAATATTATATCTGTCAAAAATCTAGTACTATAAATCCCTTCTATTTCAGAATTCATATATTTTCTTATTATTTTTATTGCATTCTCTTTTAAATTTTCATCGTATATTGGACCTACAATTAATTCTTTTTCTTCTTCTTTAATTCTAGATAAAAATCCTTTTAAATAAAGTTTAGAGGATATCCTATCATCAACTGTATCTAGCACCAATATTTTTTTACCTTTACTTATTATATTAATAAAAACCTCAGCAGTTATTCTTCCTGATTTGAAATAATCAACACCAACATTAACAATAGATTTGTCAATGCTTATATCTAAAGTTATAAAAAATATTTTTGGATTTTGTAATTTTACTTGTTTTATTTTTTCTTTTAATAAAGGTATTATTATTATTCCATCTGGTTTTTCTTCAGTAATAATCTTGTTTAATGCTTCTAATTGTTTAATAGGTTCATTTATATCTGTTTCTACAATTTCTATACTATATCTATAAAATTTAAATTCCTGCTCTGCTCTTTTTAATCCTTTTATGAGTTCTAATGAATAATATTTATTTTTAGATTTTATGATAAATGCAAATACTTTCTTTTTCTTTTTTATCGCTAATGATGTACTTATAGGATTCTTTACATATCCTAATTCATTGCATAATCTTAAAATCTTTTCCTTGGTTTCTGCCTTTATATTTGAGTTTCCATTTAAAGCTCTTGCAACAGTGGTTCTTGAAATATTTAACTTTTTCGCTATATCCTCTTGTGTTACCATTTTTGCCCTCCTAAATTGTAAAGTTATACTTAATCTAATATTTCTATAACTATATTCATTATAATGTTACCATGTTTTTGTTCATTAAACCAAAATATTCATATAAAAATAAATACTACTAGAGCTTTATTTTTCTAGTAGTATTTATAAATAAACTTATTTTATAATTTTATATTTTCTTCACTATTTAAATCATTTTTACTTATTCCATATATGGTTAATTCATTTATATTTTCTTTTACTTTTTCTTTAAATATTAAACTAAATATATATCCAAATATCATACATACAGCTATACTTATTATTGAATAAGCCCAAAAATTCACCTTTGTATAATACTTAATTCCAATAGATACTATAACAGCTACACTAAAGCCTAGTAATGTTCCTTTTGAATTTGCTTTTTTACTAAATACTCCAAGACCAAATAATCCTCCAACAAGTCCTAAAACCATACCTATAAAACCATTAAACCATGCAAATGCTGAATTTAAATTAGAATGTGCTAGTATAATTGAAACAACAATTGATAATATACCTATTGCTAGTGATAAAAACTTAGCAAAATTAGTAGCTTTATCATTATCCATAGAACCTTTTATTACCTTATGAACATCTAAAGTCCAACTAGTAGCTACACTATTTAATCCCGATGATAAAGTTGATTGACCAGCTGCAAAAATTCCTGCAAGTAAAAGTCCTGATAAACCTGCTGGAAGTTGGCTAACTATATAACTTACAAAAATTTGATCTTCTTTATGAGTTAAAAGAAGTGATGGATTTTGTGTATAAAATGCATATAGCCCTGTTCCAATAAAAAAGAATAATGTTGCAACTCCTATTGATAATACTCCATTTAAATATGTCATCTTTTTCATTTCTTTTATATTAGTTGTTGTTGTATATCTTTGAACCATATCCTGACTTGATACATATGAAGATAAAGTTCCAAATCCTGCTCCTATTAAAGTTATAAAGAAACTTTCTTTAAATATATTTATATCCATCATTGATGATAAATCCAAAAATTTATTATTTTTAACA
Organism: Clostridium novyi; assembly: GCF_003614235.1. The sequence goes on from NZ_CP029458.1 coordinate 281,473, forward strand.
CCCATACTTACAATTTCTGAAAATCCACCTTTTACTGTAAAACATAAAAAAATCACTACAAATACCGCACCTAAGGATAATACCATTCCTTGAATAAAATCTGTCCAAAGGACTGATTTTATTCCTCCAACATAAGAATATATTATTGCTATTATCCCCATCAATACTATTAATATATTTATATCTATTTTGGTAACTATTGATAATGCTAATGCTGGTAAATACATAACTATAGACATTCTTCCTATTTGAAAAACTATAAACATTAAACTTCCAAGAAGTCTTAATCTCTTATCAAATCTTTTCTCTAAATATTCATAAGCTGTATCAATGTTTAGTTTTTTATAAACAGGTAAGAAAAATATGATTGTTAATGGAACTGCTACAAATATTCCGAGTTGACCTACCCATGATGACCAATCACCTTTAAATGATCTTCCTGCAAGTGCAAGATATGATATAGGACTTAACATAGTTGCAAATAAACTTACCGCTGTTACCCACCAAGGAATTGTCCCATCTCCTCTAAAATACTCTTTTCCTTTCATTTCTTTTTTTGCAACTTTGATTCCTATTATAAGAACAAACAAAAGATAACCTATAAGAACCAAATAATCCACAAACTCAAAAGATGTTTTCATATTTACCACCTCATAAAAAAATTTTAAATTCTTTCATAACTTAAATTTTTAATTTTAAGTACTTTTCATATGTGGTTTATAAAAAACTATTTTTCTTTTAGTAAATCATGGAAACGTTTAACTTTATTATAAATGTTCGCGCGAATATTTTCAATATATTTCCTTATAATTCATTTTTTATGTTGATTTTTATTTTATAAAATTATTTAAAATTGGTATATACAACATATCAATATAATGTTATTATATATATGTAATTTCAGTAATTACCACAAACCTTACTAGGAGGAATTAAATTGAAGATAATTTCAAAAGAAAATCCTTTACCCTTGCATTATCAACTTAAAGAAATTATAAGAGAACTAATAGAAAATGATGAATTAAAACCAGGTGATATAATCCCCACTGAAAGAGAACTCTGCAAAATTCAAAATGTTAGCAGAATGACTGTAAACAAAGCTATACTTGCTCTTGTAAATGAAGGATTACTTCATAGACAACAAGGAAAAGGTACTTTTGTATCTGAGCCAAAACAAATGCATGAGTTTTCTAAACTTAAAGGATTTACTGAAGAAATGAATAGTAAAGGATTTAAAACAAAAACAAAAATTTTATCTTTCGAAATAAAAGAATCTACAAAAAAATTGCAAAAGATTTTTTCTCTAGATGATACAAATAAAAAAGTAATTGAAATAATAAGACTTAGAGAAACTGATAAAGAACCTGTAGCAATAGAAACTACCATATTACCTTACTCCCGTTTTAGTAATATGACTAAAAATTCCTTAGAAGGAAAATCTCTTTATGAAATTTTTAAAAGAGAATATAACTACTATCCTGAAAAGGCTAAACAAGTAATTGAGCCCATTAAACTAAATGACTATGAATCTACTCTTTTAAATCAAAAGAAAAATGCTCTTGCCTTATTATTCAGTAAAACAACTTATACTAATGAAAATTCTGTTATAGAATTTACTAAAGCTATTTTTAGAAGTGATCTATACAAATATGAACTAATTTTAAAGTAATTAGTCTTATAAAAATTTAATTTTAGGATGTGAATTTATGAAATGTATCTTAAATGGAACTATCTTAACTGAAGAATCATTATTAAAAAATAAAGCTTTAATATTCGATAAAACTATAATTGATATAGTTGATGAATTTTCAATTAATAGGAATGATTTTTCAGAAATTATTGATGCAGAAGGTAATTATATATCTCCTGGTTTTATAGATATTCATATTCATGGTTCTGGAGGAAAAGATGTAATGAATGGCGATTTTAATTCATTACAGACCATAAGTAAAGTTATTGCCAAAAACGGTACAACCTCTTTTTTGCCAACAACTATGACTATGTCTAAAGAAAAAATATATAATTCTTTAAACTGTATAAAATCATGTATGAACAAAAATTTAGGAGGGGCAAAAATATTAGGTGCTCATATGGAGGGTCCTTTTATAAGTTATAAATATAAGGGGGCTCAAAATCCAGACTTTATAATAAAACCTGATTTTAATTTTATAAAACCTTTTAAAGATATAATAAAAATAATTACCCTTGCTCCAGAAGAAGATAAACATTTTAATTTTATAAAAAAAACTATAAATAATACCAATATAATTTTATCCATTGGTCACTCAAATGCAACCTATGATGAAACCATAGAAGCTATAAATTTAGGTATACATCATGCAACTCACACTTTTAATGGTATGCCACCATTTCATCATAGAACTCCAGGAATAATTGGTGCATTATTTAATTCTAATAATGTAAAATGCGAAATTATAGCTGATAATATTCATGTTCATAAAGCAGTATTAAAAATGTTATTAAATATAAAAGGTAAGGATAATGTAATTCTTATAACAGATTCTATGGAAGCAGGTTGTATGCAGGATGGCACTTGGGAATTAGGTGGTCAAAAAGTAATTGTTAAAAATAATTCTGCTCGTCTTGAAAGTGGTTCCCTTGCTGGTAGCGTATTAACCTTAAATACAGCTATAAAAAATATTTTATCCAGTACAGATTTAACTTTAAATGAAGCTGTAAATCTTGCAACTTTAAATCCTGCTAAGGAATTAAAAATTTCTAATAAAAAAGGAAGTATTGATATAAATAAAGATGCAGATTTAGTAATTTTTAATGAAAATTTAGATGTAAAATACACCATTATAGAAGGGAACATAGTATTTAAAAATTAACTTATATATTATGAGGAGTGTTGTGAATGAAAATATTAATAGTTGATAATTATGAAAATTTAAGTAAAAAAGCAGCAGAAATCTTATTATGTGAAGTTACTTCAAAACCTAGTAGTGTTCTAGGTCTTGCAACAGGTGGAACTCCACTTGGAATGTATAAAGAAATAATAAATAAATACAATACTGATAATATAGATTTTTCTAAAGTTAAAACCTTTAATTTAGATGAATATCTTGGACTAGATAAAGAAAATCCTCAAAGTTATTACTATTATATGATGCATAACCTGTTTAAGTATATAAATATAAACTTAGAAAGTGTTCATATACTGAATGGTAAAACTCAAGATACTCTTCAAGAATGCAGAAGCTTCGAAGAAAAAATAAAAAACTGTGGCGGAATTGATTTGCAAGTTTTAGGAATTGGTGTAAATGGTCATATAGGTTTTAATGAACCTAATACTTACTTTGAACCTAATACCCATGTAGTAACCTTAGATACTAAGACTATAGAATCAAACTCAAGATTTTTTAAATCTAAAGAAGAAGTTCCAACTAAGGCTATAAGTATGGGCATAAAAACTATAATGAAATCAAAAAAAATATTACTTCTAGCTAGTGGTACTTCAAAAGCAAATGCAATATTTGAAACCATTCATGGAAAAATTAATCCTCAAGTCCCTGCATCCATCCTTCAACTTCATAATGATGTTACATTAATTTTAGACAAAGATGCCGCAAGTAAAATTAACTAACCTTATATTTTCTATAATTTTAGATAAAACTAAACCCCTTTAATTGTATAACCTAAAGGGGTACTTTTGTTTAATATAATTTTTTATTTCTTTGCTATTTGAACTCTAACTTTTTTTCCTTTTATGGAATCTAAACTTTTTAATACTACTTTTCCTTTATCTCCAAATATATCAACATAACTAAATGCATCTTGAACATCAATAATTCCTATATCATCTGAAGTTAACCCAGGAATATTGTTAATAGCTCCTACTATATCACCTGGACGAATTTTCTTTTTCTTTCCAGCATTTATATGTATTTTAGTAATTTTTTTATTTATTTCATGACTTTTATCCTTTTTTAATTTAGGTCTAACTTTATTTTTCTCTCTAAATAATTTTCTACCTTCCTGAACTTCTTCCTCTGATGGAATTTCTTTTTTAGGCACACTATATCCTATATATTCTTCAATTGATTTAAATCTTCTGTTTTCATATTCGGATACTAAGGTAATAGATTTTCCTTTATGTCCTGCCCTTCCTGTTCTACCAATTCTGTGAACATAACTTTCCTTTTCTGATGGTACCTCATAATTTATAACATGAGTTATTTCTTCTATATCTATTCCTCTAGCTGCAACGTCTGTAGCCACTAAAAATGGGAATCTTCCTCTTTTAAATTCTTGAATTACCTCTAATCTATCCTTTTGCTCCATTCCTCCATGAAGTGCTTTAGTGTCAAATCCTTTATTCTTCATTTTAATTGCTATACTACCTACTTCTGCTTTTGTATTGCAAAAAATAATACAACTATCCGGTCTTTCTGTATATATTATTTTGTTTAAAAGACTAAATTTTCTATCACTTTCAACTTCGTAATATTCTTGTTCTATTATATCAGTAGTAATATTTTTTTTACTAATTTCTATTTTTTCAGGATTGTTCATATATTTTACACATAACTTTTCAATTTTTTCTTCAAGGGTTGCAGAAAAAAGCATAGTAACCCTATCCTTAGGTAATCTTTTTATAACATCTTCAACTTGGTCTATAAATCCCATATTAAGCATTTTATCTGCTTCATCAATTATCAAATATCTTATATCACTAAGTTCCATATTACCCTTTTCAATATGATCAAAGGTTCTGCCTGGGGTTCCAACTACAATATGTACCCTTTGTTTTAATTGATTCTTTTGAATACTTACAGGTTCTTTTCCATACACTGCAACACATTTTATTTTTTTAAATCTTCCTATATTAGATATATCCTCTTTTATTTGAACTGCAAGTTCCCTAGTTGGAGTTAATATTAATACTTGTGGTTTTTTATTTTCTAATAATACTTTTTCACAAACCGGAATACCAAATGATGCAGTTTTACCACTACCTGTTTGAGATTTAACTATAATATCTTTATCTTTAAGAGCAATAGGTATTACCTTCTCTTGAACCTCTGTAGGTGATTTATATCCTAACATCTTTATAGTTTTTAATATTTCATTACTTAAATTAAATTCTTTAAAATTCATATATTTTTCCCTCTTTATTCAAATTTTCTTTATTATATCATATTCAATGATTATTTCTTTGTTTATTATACAAAATATATAGTATAATAGTTTTTTAGAGAAGTTTTTACTAAAATTTTAAATTAGAGGAGATTTTTTAATGACAGTATCATTTGACAAATTAGAATTAAATTCCAACTTAATAGAAGGACTTTTAAAAAATAATATAAAAGAACCCACAGATATTCAAATAAAGTCAATTCCATTAATACTTCAAAATAAAAATGTAATTGCACAATCGCAAACTGGAACTGGGAAAACCCTGGCATACTTACTACCTTTGTTTGAAAAAATAGATGCTACAAAGCGTGAAATGCAGGTTATAGTCCTTGCACCAACTCATGAACTTGTTATGCAAATTCATAATGAAATAACCACTTTATCCAATAATTCCAATAGTAATGTCACTTCATGTGCAATTATTGGGGAAGTAAATATTAAAAGACAAATTGAAAAATTAAGAGAAAAGCCTCATATAATTGTAGGTTCTGCTGGAAGAGTATTTGAACTTATAAAGAAAAGAAAAATATCTGCTCACACTATCAAAACTATTGTATTAGATGAAGGTGATAGATTACTTGATAAAAATAATTTACCTAAAGTAAAAGACGTAATAAAAACTACTATGCGTGATACTCAGCTTATTTTAGTTTCTGCAACTATAAGCCAAAGAACTTTTGATGTTGCTCAAGTTATAATAAAAGATCCTGAATTTGTAAAAGTTAAAGCATCGGATTTAATTAATCCTAATATATCTCATATGTATTTTCAGTGTGAAGCTAGAGACAAAATCGAAATTCTAAGAAAACTAATAGCATCAACTAAGCCTAATCGTGCAATTGTATTTATAAATAAGCCTACTGAAATTGATGTAACTACATCAAAACTCCAATATCATAAGATTAATGCTTATTCTATTTCTGGTAAAACTTCAAAGGAAGATAGAAAAAAAGCTATTGATGGATTTAAACGTGGAAAATATCAAATTTTAATAGCATCTGATGTTGCAGCTCGTGGACTTGATGTTACAAATATAACTCATATTTTTAATTTAGATCTTCCAAGTGATTCTATGGACTATCTTCATAGGGTTGGTAGATGTGGAAGAGCTGATAAACTAGGTACTGCTATGTCTATAGTAACTGAAAGTGACCTCCCTTTAATTAAAAAATACGAAAACAAATTTAACATACATATTGATAAGAAGAAAATTTTTCAAGGTAAAATTTCTTAAAAATAAAATGCATATATCTTAATTAAGATATATGCATTTTATTTTAATTTTATTTACTCAACTACCATTGAGTGAGCTGGATACAATGTTGTACCCCATACATATATAGTTCTTTTTTTAACTAATGGCATATTTTTTTCGTCTATTATATTTCTCCACCATTCCCATGCAAGACCTGTGCATTCTCTTACCTTTACAGAAACATTTCTTGCATTTCCTTTTAAATATATTTCCGTGTTAAAATGAGCTGTTCTATCTTTATAATTTCCATCCCAAGCTTTGTGTGTAATTATTTCTTTTCCATTTTTATCATAACTAACTTCATCCCATTGTACATCAAATTGAGCCACATATGCTCCTCTATGATCAAGTACTAATTTACTATCAGTATATTCTGTAGCTGTAGTTTCTATATAGTCTGTTTTACTATTAACAGTTGCTACTGCATTGTTCTTTAAAAATGTAGTAGTATATGAAATCGGATATGCTGGATTTTTAGGACTATATACCGCATTATTTGTAATAATTTTTCTTATTTTATTAAAATCTTTAGTTATTATCTTATTATGTTGTTGTGCCCCACCACCTAAGACAGTAGCTGTAAAGGAACTTTGATTTAAGATATCTTGATATTCTGTATTAGTATGTATGTCTTGATTTTCAATTAATGCTTTAAATGCTGCTTTAACATTGACACTTTTAGAAGTCGTTTCAAATTTTACATAAATTGTTCTTCCATATTGAACATTTGAAACATACGCTGGTGGATTGTTATTATTCATTCCTTTTAAAGCTAAATCTTCAGTAGTTACACTATTGCCAAATAAATCTGACGGACGTTTTGGTGCATCTACACTTACTGTGTAAAATATTTGTTTATATGCTAGAAGCATTACTTTCTTTTGTCCCTTATATATTGCATCAAAATCTATATTTAATGCTTTGTTTAAAGCCTTGAAATCGCATCCAAGCATAGTAGATAACTGTGATTTACTATAAACCATAGTATCTGAATAACTAACCTTTGTTGGAATAGTATATCTTGAAGCATATTTTGTGTTCCATGTATCTAATAAAGAATTAATTCCTGCTTTTACTGTTGAATAATCAGGTGATTCAATAACTTTTCGTCCGTCTTCACACATTCCAGGTAAATCAATACTTATAGTAATAGGTTTTCTTTCACATGAAATTATATCTGGTTTATTTTCTACAAGATTTCTATTTGCAAGTTGTATAGCTCCAGGATATGTTCTATCATTCATAGAATCTATAACTGATATATCTGCAGTAGAATCTGAGATGCTCTTTTTTTCTCTTTTGACTACAATATATTTATTTGAGTTTTGGAATCCTTCAGCCGGTATAAAATTTTGAACATTTTCTCCATTAAATGATAGTATCTTACGTGGATCATAAGATAGTCCATAGATTTTATTATCTATATCCTTACTATTATTTGATACTGTAGTATCTTGTACACTTTTAGTTCCTAGTAAAATATTTTGCTTACTTGAAACTAAATTACCTTTTTCAGGCTTATTATTTTGTACTACTATATTACCACTAAATAGTAATCCACTTATAACAAGCATTGGAACAGTTGATTTAAGTTTTCCTTTTTTAAACTTCATTGTATTTCCCTCCTTAGATTATATATTTTATTATAATCAATACCTATAAATTAATTTTTGATATAATAATTATTAATTTTATATTATTAATTATAATTTTATATGCATTATACATTATTCGACATACACACGCATTTTTTTACTTATTTATTTGATTTCTTATAGTTATTTTTGTATTTATTAATTAATTATCGTAATTTTTGTTCATAACATTATATAAACTTTATTTTTTATCAAATAAATGTTTAACTAATATATAACATTAGAACTAAGAAGATCATTTTTTTAATTTAAACACTTATTTTTCATATATAATCTAAATGCTAATTCTTCAAAGTTTTATATAACTCCAGTGAACTATCCTCCATTTACTTCGTTGAAGTGGGGGCTTCTTGGTCAATATTCCTAACGGAACAAGTTTACCCAAGCTTACAAGGTCGCACCAACCTCAGATAATTACCAAAATTATATTGCTAATTTCAGCAGATTTTTACTTGCATTTATATCTCTATCATGATGTATTCCACATTTAGGACATACCCATTCTCTAAGTTCTAAGTTTTTTACTTCTTTATTTTTGTAACCACAATTAGAACATATTTGACTACTTGCATAATTTGATGGTGCAATTATTAATTCTCTACCATACCAATGAGCTTTATATTCTAGCATTGTTCTAAATTCATACCATGACACTTCACTTATTGCTTTTGCTAACTTATGATTTTGTAACATATTTTTTACTTTTAAGTCCTCAATAACTATAGATTGGTTTTCTCTTATTATTTTAATTGATAACTTATGCAAAAAATTTTTTCTTTGATTAGTTATTTTCTCATGTAATTTAGCCACTTTTAATCTAGCTTTACATCTGTTATTGCTTCCTTTTTGTTTTCTTGATAAGTCCTTTTGTAGTTTTCTAAGTCTTTTTTCTGATTTTCTTAACCATTTAGGATTACTAAAAAATTCTCCATTACTTGTAATTGCAAACTCTTTTAAGCCTACATCAATACCAACTTTTTTATCTACTTTAGGTAATTGTTTATTTTCAGTATCCACTAAAATTGATATATAGTATTTATTGCTTGGTGTTTTTGATATAGTACAGGACTTAATTTTTTAGCTAAATTAAATGTACCTCTATACGTATTTTTCATAATATATTATAGTAGGTGATATATATGAAATCTAATTGTTTTAGTTTAAATAAACTTAATACTATTGAGGATAAGATTCTTTATATTTGTGGAAATGAATATAATGAATTTTTTAAAAAACCTAATGTAGTAGGTATTGGCTTAGGCTACAAAACCTCTGGTGGATTTCGTACCAATGAAAAATGTATTAATGTATTAGTAACTAAAAAGGTACCCTCCTATGATTTATCTCCTAACGAAGTAATTCCTAAGTGGTATAAAGGAATAAAAACAGATATCTATGAAAGTGGGTATTTTAAATCACATTTATTAAATTCTAGAGTTCGTCCTGCTTTAGGTGGTTATAGTATTAGCCCTTCAACCTTAAAGCAATATGGTACTATGGCATGTATTGTTAAGGATAACTTATCAAATTATTTTTTACTATCATGTAACCATGTTATTGCAAATTTAAATGAAGTACAACTTGGAACAAGTATAGTTCAACCCTCCGTCCTTGATAATGGTAAATCTCCTACAGATTCAATCGGTTCTTTATATAAATTTATACCTTTAAAATTTAATACCTCAACACACTTAAGTGTAAATTATGTAGATGCAGCACTAGCTATCATTTCAGATAAATCTTTAGTTTCTAATAAAATTTATATTCTTGGAAAACCTAATAATCCTATAACTCCATCTTTAGATTTATCTGTAAGAAAAGCAGGTAGAACTACAAATGTAACTTATGGATATGTAAAGCTATTAGGATCAACTGTAAATTTGTCTTTTGGAAGTAAGTCTGGTCTTTTCAAAAATCAAATACTCACAACACTTATGTCTGATACGGGAGATTCTGGTGCATTATTAATGGATTTAGAGAATAATCCCATAGGTCTTGTTATAGGTGGTTCAAATTCAACTACAGTTATAAATCCTATAAATTATATTTTGAATGCTCTTAAAGTTAAAATTGTTACAAATTAACTAAACCTATAAAAAATGTAAATGAAATAGTAGGTGATATATATGATATCTAATTCTTTTAATATAGATAATTTTAATACTCTTGATGAGAAAATTCTGTATATCTGTAGAAATGAATATTATGAATTTTTTAAGAAACCTAATGTAGTAGGTATTGGGTTAGGATACAAAACATCCGAGGGATTTCATACCAATGAAAAATGTATTAATGTATTAGTAAGTAAGAAGGTATTACCTTCCACCTTATCTTCCAATGAAATAATTCCTAAATTATATAAAGGAATAAAAACAGATGTGTATGAAAGTGGATTTTTTAAACAATATTTATTAAATTCTAGAGTTCGTCCAGTTTTAGGTGGTTACAGTATTAGTCCTGCAATTCCTAATCACTATGGTTCTGTAGGATGTGTAGTTAAGGATGACTTATCAAATTACTTTGTACTATCATGTAATCATGTTCTTGCATCTACAAATAGAGTACAACTAGGAGCAAGTATAATTCAACCCTCTAGTTTAGATAATGGTAAATCCCCTAATGATTTAATCGGTTTTTTATATAAATATATACCTTTAATTCCTAATACCGCAAATCAATTAAATAAAAATTATGTAGATGCAGCAATAGCTATCGTCCCAAATAAGACTCTTATTTCTAATAGCATCTATATCTTAGGCAAGCCTGATAATCCTATACTCCCATCTTTAGATTTATCTGTAAGAAAGGCTGGTAGAACTACAGATATAACTTATGGTTATATAAAAACATTAGGAGCATCTATAAGTATGGAAATTAAAAATAAAAATTATATTTTCATCAATCAAATAGTTACAACATTTATGTGTGATAAGGGAGATTCTGGTGCATTACTAATGAATTTAAAAAATAATCCCGTAGGTCTTATTATGGGTGGTTCAACTACAAACACAATTGCAAATCCTATACATTATGTTCTAAATTCTCTTAACGTTAAAATTGTTACAGGTTAACTAATCATAGGGTATATAGATTGATTTTATTGAATAAACTAACCTACATACCCTATTCTTCTTACAATTTTAATATAAATTAATTTATATTGCTGTAGTTTTTTTCTTTAACCATGTCTTTTCTTCTTTATTTAAATATGGTGAAAGTTTTTCATATACATCTTTATGATAGTTATTTAACCATTTTACTTCATCTCTAGTTAACATTTCTTTATCTATTCCATCAAGATCAATTGGACAGTAAGTTATATATTCAAACTTCATAAATTGACCAAAATCTGTTTTTTCATCTTCTACTACAAGCATCATATTTTCTGTTCTAATTCCGTATTTACCTTCTATATAAATTCCAGGTTCATTAGTAATTGTCATTCCTTTTTTTAATACTGCATTATTAGGAACTGGACTAAATCTTTGAGGTCCTTCATGTATATTTAGGAAAAATCCTACTCCATGTCCTGTTCCACATTTATAATCTATACCATATTCCCAGATAGGTTTCCTTGCAATTACATCCAAGTTAGACCCTGTTGCTCCATATAAAAATTTAAGTGTATTTAAAGCAATATTAGATTTTAATACTAAAGTAAAGTGTTTCTTTTCTTCTTCTGTAAGTTTTCCAAGTACTATAGTTCTTGTTATATCAGTTGTTCCATCTAAGTATTGTCCACCTGAATCAACTAAAAGCATACCTTCTGGTTTTAATATATAATTTGTTTCTTTAGTTGCTTTATAATGCATCATAGCTGCATGGTCTTTGTATGCTGATATAGTCTCAAAACTAATATCATTAAAAAGTTCTTGTTCCTCTCTTAGGCTACGAATTTTTTCTTCTGCTATAATCTCTGTAATCTCTTCTTTATCAACAGATTCTTTTAGCCATTTTATAAATTTCACCATGGCAATACCATCTTTTATTTGACACTTCTTTAAATTTTCAATTTCTACTTCATTTTTTATTCCCTTTAAGTCTGTTGTAATATTAAATTCGTGTATTTTTTCCACGTTTTTATCAATAGCATTATATAGACATATATTAGTTTTTGTTGCATCATAAATTACTATATCTTTTTCTGTAAGAGTTTTTAAAAACTTTTCTACTTCATCATAGTCTTTTACTATAACACTTTCACTTTCTAGTTCTTTCCTTACATTTCTTGGTACTTTTAAAGGATTTATGAATAAGTAAGTTTTATCCATTGTTATAACTGCATTAGATACTATAACTGGATTATGTGGGACATCTGTACCTCTTATATTTAAAAGCCATGCAATATCATCAAGTGAAGTTAATAAATAATAATTTGCATTTCTTTCTTCCATATATTTTCTTACTTCATTTATCTTTTCTGTTCTTGATTTTCCTGCATACTTCACATCATATATAAATATTTTACCATCAGGAATTTGTGGTCTATCATTCCACAATTCATCTATTAAATCTTTGTCCGATTTTAAAATTATATTTTTACTTTTAAATTCTTTTTTCATATCTCTTACTGTAACTACTGAAATTACATTACCATCAAAACCAACTGTACTACCTTCTTTTAAAACTTTTTTTAACCATTGTGTATAACTTGGTACACCTGGCTCTGCCCCCTTAAATAATCTAATTCCAGATCCATCAAGTTGTTTTGCAGCTTGAATATAATACCTTCCATCTGTCCATAATCCAGCATCATCTAAAGTAATAACACATGTCCCTGCTGACCCTGTAAATCCTGAAATCCATCTTCTTGATTTCCAGTGTTCTGAAACATATTCACTTTGATGCGCATCTGAACTTGGAACTATATAAGCATCAATTCCATTCTTTTTCATTAGCTGTCTTAACTTTTCAACTCTTTCTTTAATCCTCATTATGTATCACCCCCAAATTTTTTCATACATAAACATTATATAATACTTATAATAGAATTCAATTTAATATTACAAATAATTTCTTGTTTATGAAATTATTTATTTTACCTTTAATCCTAGTGATTTTAAAAGTTCTATATCATTTTTTATTCCATTACCTGATGTGGTTAAATAATTACCTGTTATTGTTGCCGAAGCACCTGATATAAATGCCTTTTGCCCATAATTTTCAATTTTGTTTCTTCCCCCAGCAAGTCTAATGTCTGCCTTTGGATTTAAAAATCTAAATATTGCAATAGTTCTTAGTATTTCCTCATCACTTAAAGGTTTTTGATTTTCAAGTGGAGTTCCCTTTATAGGCATAAGTACATTTACTGGAATAGATTTTATATTTAAATTTCTTAGTTCTATAGCTAAATTTATTCTATCCTCAAAGGCTTCCCCCATGCCTATAATTCCACCTGAACATACCTGAAGCCCAACATCTTGTGCATTTTTTATAGTGAATATCCTCTCATCATAAGAATGTGTTGTACAAATTTTTGAATAAAATTCTCTACTACTTTCTAAATTATGATGATATCTCATTACCCCTTGTTTTTTTAATTGCTGTAATTGCTCCTTATTAATTATTCCAAGAGATGCACATAATTTTATATTTGTATCTTTTTTTAATTTGTTATATATATTAATTACATTTTTAAATTCTTCTCCACTTATTCCTCTACCAGATGTAACCAATGAATATCTATGTACTCCTTCTCCTTCATTTTCTTTCGCTAGTTTTAATATCTCATCATAACTGTATACTGAATGTGTAACTATTTGTGTATTATAATGTGCAGATTGTGCGCAAAATTTACAATTTTCCGAACACTTTCCGCATTTTGCATCTATAATAGAACACAAGTCCACATAATTTCCACAAAATATTTCTCTTAGCTTATTGGCTCCATTCAAAAGTTCATTTATATCTGCATCTATAAGTTTCATTGCTTCATCATATGAAATATCGTATTCGTCATTTACTATCTTTTTTAATAATTGATTTATCATATTTTTTCTCCCTTAATATAAAATACTCTTCCATACACTCTTTAGCTACCCTTACTGCAAACTTTATATCTTCTTTTGCAACAATATACGGGAAATTAAAATAAATAACATTTCCAAGTGGTCTTAATAGTAAACCCTTTTTTAACGCTAATTTATATATTTCATATCCAACTCTATCTTGCCAAGGGAATCCTTCTTTTTTATCTTTATCTTGTACTAACTCTATTGCAGCCACTAAACTAAGTTGTCTTACTTCTCCAACATTTTTATCTCCATAAAAATATTTCTTCAATTGTTCACTAAAATATCTTGCCTTTTTTTTATTTTTTTCTAAAATATTATCCTCTTCTAATATTTTTAAACTTTCAAGGGCTACTGCACAAGCCATGGCATTTCCTGCATAAGTATGACTATGCATAAAAGCCTTCATTTTATTATAATCATCGTAAAATGCATCATAAATTTTATTTGTTGTCATAACTAAAGACATAGGCATATATCCTGCTGTAAGTGCTTTAGACAAACACATCATGTCAGGAGTAATTTCTGCATAATCACATGCAAACATTTTCCCAGTCCTACCAAAACCAACTGCTATTTCATCTGCAATTAAGTGAATATCATACTTATCACATATTTTTCTAAGTTTTTTTAAATACCAAGGAGAATATATCTTCATTCCAGCAGCCCCTTGAATTATAGGTTCAATTATTACAGCGCAAATTTCTTCATAATTTTCATCTATTACCTTTTCCATATTTTTAAAACATTCCGCCATACAATTATCTCTACACTTTTCATACCTACATCTATAACAATCAGGTGCTTCTACCCTAAAAGTATTTAATAATAAAGGCGTATATATTTTACTGTATAAATCTAAATCTCCAACAGATAATGCCCCTAAAGTTTCTCCATGATATGCATCTGTTATAGAAACAAATCTTTTCTTTTTTATATTTCCAACTTGTTGATGATAATGAAAACTCATCTTTAAAGCAGCTTCAATAGATGCTGAACCATTATCATTAAAAAATATTTTTTCTAATCCTTTTGGAGCAATTTCAACTAATTTTTCTGAAAGTTCAATTGCTGGTATATTAGTAAAATTAGCAAAAATAACATGTTCTATTTTGTCTATTTGCTCTTTTATTGCATTATTTAGTCTTTTATTAGCATGTCCAAGAGAATTACACCACCATGAAGATATACAGTCTAAATATTTATTTCCATCTATATCATAAAGATAGGCTCCTTGTCCTTTTTCAATTACTATAGGTGGTAACTGTTCATAGTCTTTCATTTGAGAACATGGATGCCAAATATGTTTTAAATCCCTACTTTGATAATCATTCATTTTTCTTACTCCCCTATACACTCTATTAATCTTTTATAATCTAGTCCATCAAAAACTTTTTTAATTTTTTCATGATTTTTAAATTCTTTAACCTTTGGAATTAATGCTACTATATTTTTTTTAGTTAACTTTTTTATCATTTTTACATTATCTTTATGACAAATATTTTTTTCATCGTATTCATTGATTATAATGCCTTTTATATTTAAGCCTTTATCTTCCATGTACTTAACTGTAAGTACTGTATGATTTATTGATCCGATTCCAGCACTTGAAACTAAAAGTGTGTCTAAATTTAAAAGTTTTATAATATCTTCTAATAAAATTGTATTTTCTTCTTCATCTATTATTGGACAGATTATTCCTCCACTGCCTTCTACTACTGTAAAATTATATTTTTCTTTAACTTTACAGTAAGATTTTTTTATAATTTCTAAGTCTATAGGTACTTTTTCTATTTTGGATGCAAGGTGTGGTGATACTGCTGTTTTAAAAACATACGGTGTTAAAAAAGAATATTCTTCTTTTAAACCACTAAAACTACATACAAACTCTGTATCTCCAGGAATTAATCGCCCATTTTTTTCTACTGCACCACTTAATGCAGCCTTGAAATATGATGCATTAATTCCATTTTTTCTTAACAAATATAAAAGCCCTCCAGTTACAAATGTTTTTCCTATATCAGTATCTGTTCCAACTACAAAAATCCCTTTATCCAAAATAATCCCCCCAAAACAATATTTTAAATTATAAATTTATATAATATTTACATCATAATCTTTAATCTTTTAAGTATTTTTTTAGATGTAAATGCAATAATTACACTTAAAATTAAATCACCACCTATGAATACTAATCCACCCCAATAAATTACATAGTTTAGTGATGTTGCCTTACCCAAATAAAAATTCATAATTAAATAAAAATGTATAATTCCTAGAAAGTATATAAAAAATAACCCTGTCAAAATAGCTCCTAGTGATTTAAAAAATGTTAGTTCTTTAATTCTTTCTGCTATATATCCAATTACATAGGCTCCTACTATAAATCCTATAAGATAACCAAAGGTTGGCTTTAACACATACATAATTCCTCCCCCCTCCGTAAAAACAGGAATTCCTATAAGTCCCATAACCACATAAATAATTTGAGACAATGCTCCAAGCTTTGAACCTAATAACATTCCTGCAAATGCACAGAAAAAGAACTGTAATGTAAAAGGAACATTAGGAATAGGTATTTTAATAAATGCTCCTACTGCTGTAAGTGCAGCGAAAATTGATACTAACACTAAA
The DNA here is from genome assembly GCF_003614235.1 of Clostridium novyi. Next base: position 298,188 of record NZ_CP029458.1, read on the forward strand.
TCTTTTGTTTTCATTAATTTCTCTCCTTTATAATTGTAAACTTATTTGTTTTAATTTAGTTTACAATAATATTATTATCTTTACTTTACTTTGTCAACTAGTTAAAATTATTCTTTTATGTTTATTTAAATAAAAAAATACATTTCAAAGCAGTACTAACTTACCTTGAAATGTATTTTTATTTCCTATATAATTTTAAATTTATTTTATGACTTTTAATTCCACTATGGACTTAAATAAATCACCATCAATATTTATATATAATTTTCCTCCTTGAAGTTCTGCAATACTATTTGCAATGGCCAGTCCTAATCCTGACCCTTCTGTTGTTCTAGATTCATCTCCTCTTTTAAACCTTTCAAATATTTCCTCAGGTTCAAAATTCATCTCATATGATGCTATATTTTTCATTGTAATTATAACTTTATTATCTTTTTCTTGTAAATCAATATAAACTCTAGTATTTTCCTGAGAATATTTAAGAACATTACTTATTAAGTTCTCAAATAATCTCCAAGTTTTTTTACCATCTAATTGACAATAAATTGATTTATCAGGAATTTTTATTCTAAAGTCCAAAGAAGACTTTTGTATTTTCTCATCAAACTCTCCCAGTGCTTGTTTCAATAATGACACCACATCTAATTTTTCTATATTAAGTTCAACAGCCCCACTTGATACCTTTGATGCCTCAAATAAATCCTCTATTAAAACCTTTAATCTTTCAGCCTTTCTATCTAAAACCCTAATATATCCTTTTATCTCATCTTGTGATAATCCCTCTTGTTGAAGTAATTTAACATAGTTTATTATTGATGTTAAAGGCGTTTTTAAATCATGGGATACATTTGTTATAAGTTCAGACTTAAATCTCTGACTTTTTACTTCATTTGTTACAGCCTTATCATATCCTTCTTTAATATTATTAATATTATTTGCAAGTTCTCCTAAAGCTCCTTTGTTTTTTACATCAATAAGAAAATTTAAATCTCCTTCTGACATCTTTTTTGTTCCTTGAAGTATTTTATTGAATTTACCTATGTTTTTTAATATACATGGAATTATTACAAATAAATATATATTTAAATATATAATAATAAAAATATATTCTTCGGGATTAAACTGAAATGATATAAATAAAAATTCTTGTATAACACAAGGTACTCCTGCAGTAATTACTGAAAAAGCTATTATTTTAAATAATATATTTTTGTATACAAATGAATTATTTATTCTTTTTATAAAAAATTTATTTGTTGTTTCTTTTAAATAAATTCCATCACTCTTTAATTTTTTTATATCATAAGCACAACAACCATAATATATAACTATAACCCCTATTATTGTTAAATATATAAATTCTCTACTTAATCTCATACCTATTAGAAATTCTTCATACCTCATAAAATCATCTATCATTGGAAACATTAGAATTCCTATTATAATTCTTATGCCAAAGGGTATTTTTATAAACTTACTATATATACGCTGAAACTTCTCACCATAAACCATAGAATTCCTTTTCATATATATAAATATTAATATAGTAATTACAAGTATTATAACTGATATAATAGAACTTTGTATAAAATGCTTTGTATTTCTTTTATACATCTCGTATTCTTCATATATTATACTGTCCTGACTTATATCTTTGGGTACAATAAAATACATTTCACAATTATTATCTTTACAATATGAATTTATATATTCGTATCTACTTATATTATCCCCATGTGGTAACTTAACATAATGCATTGAATTACTTATAGCCGATTCTAACTTAGATGGATCATCTAAATTAGTATCTATTTTTCCAGTTGATTTATTTTTAATATAATATTTAAAATCTGATTTCTTTTTTAACTCTTCTTTATTCCTTGCATATTTAGTATTTTTTTCTTTTATAATCTCTTGTTTTATTTGTTCATTAGTTCTATAGTTTTCTTTTCTTACATCACTTATTTTTTTATCTCTTTCAGTTGTTAATGCATTGAGTAGTACATTATCTTGTGATTCTTTTGCAAGCTTAATTCTATATACATATTCATTTTCTATTTCCTTTTGTTTTTTATTTAATATATTCTGATATTTTGATTTTACCTTTTCAAATTCATCATTAGTTAATGAATCTCCTGGTTCCTTTGCTACACCATTAAACATATTACATACACGAGTTGCAAACGATCCACTTTCAAAATACGGTATAGTATTCTCTTCTGCATTTTTAATTGAATTTTTTATAAGTACTGTAGATATAAGTAGTAAATAAATTGAAACTATAAAAATCAATGTTTCTTTAAATTTGTTCTTGGATTTTGTATCCAATTCCCCACACCACCTTTAAATATCTTGGTTCTTTCGGATTTATTTCTATTTTTTCTCTTATTCTTCTTATATGAACAGGTACAGTATTTTCTGCATTGTAACATGGTTCATTCCACACATTTTCATATATCTGTTCAATTGAAAATACTTGCCCTATACTTTCCATAAGAAATTCTAATATTTTATATTCTATAGGGGTAAGCCTTATCTCTTCTCCATCAACTGTTACTCGCTTTGCAATTTTATTTAATATAATTCCCCCTACTTTTAACTCTTCTTTATTAATCTTATAATTGCTAAACTTTACATATCTTCTTAACTGTGATTTAACCCTAGCTATAAGTTCTAGTGGATTAAAAGGTTTTGTTACATAATCATCCGCTCCTATATTAAGCCCTAAAACTTTATCAGTATCTTCTGATTTTGCTGATAACATTATTATTGGTATATCTTTTTTTTCTCTTATTTTAAATGTAGCTTTTATTCCATCCATCTTTGGCATCATAATATCCATTAATATAAGATGTATTTCTTCTTCTTGAAGTATCATTAAAGCATCTATTCCGTCCTGCGCTTCATATACTTTTAATCCTTCATTTTTTAAATAAATTTTTATAGCTTCTCTTATTTCCTTATCATCATCTACAACTAAAACATTATTCTGTGACATTTTTCTCCCTCCCTGCTGTAAATTATACCATTTCAATCCCTCCCTACCTAATCTATGATTTTATTATAAATAATACTTATTACAAATTTACTAGTAAAAATCTTAAAATTTTCTTAAGAAAAATAAAAACCTACGGAATTATCCATAGGTTTTTTGTGCTTACTGTGGCTCTAATTTTGATATATTACTTTCTTTAGTAAAGGTCAACACATTATATAATAAAAGTATATCCTCTATATCATTTTTCTTAATATATTCATTTATATTATCATTAAAGTATCTAAGATCTATCATATGAATCTCATCATAATGATTTGTTAAAAATGGCACTAAACTGTGAGCATAAGAATCTTTTATTACTAGTAACTTTTTCACTTTAATACCTTTATTTTTTTCTAATTTTATCTTTCTCTTATTTTTAGATTTTCTACTTTTTTTCTTCGTTATTTTAGTTATCTTATTTTTATATATATTATTTTTCTCAATAGTTTTTATAGTAACTAAATCATGATTACCATCTAAAAATACAGAATATTTATCTTTTTTTTCAAGATTATTAAACTCATAAAGACTACCACTTGTTTTTTTATTATCAAAATAATTAATATTAAAGTCTATTTGTTTTTTAGGTTTAAATATTTCTATAGAATCAGATTCAATATCTCTATAGTTTCCCTTTGAATAAAGTGTACCATAGAAATTATCTGTTACCTTTTCAATATTAAAATCACTTATTTGTAATGGTTTATATCCCATTGTATCTCCTAGTTTTTCATATGCATAATATGCTCCAAGGGTTGTCCAATGATGATCTGTCTTATAGTATATGTACTCATTTTTATGATTTTTTAATTCTTTATATACATCTACAAATTTAATATTTTCAGAATTCAACTCCCCTTTAACTTTATTAATAATTTTTTCCTCATCTTCTGGTACTGCATATTTCGGTAATTTTTCTTCTAATATCTTTACTGAATTAGGTACTAATAAAAAACTCATATTACATTTAGGATTATTTTTTGCAAATTTATTAATATAATCAATATTATCAATTACGTTCTCTTCATCTATTTTTTCAGGTTTTTGAAGTAAGTAACCATCTTTCCCCAAATAGACACCATTATTATCTTTTTTCTCAAGTAGTTTATCTGTACTTGATTTAATTCCAACCCAGAAATCTCTAAATGCAAATTGATCTGTTATATATTTTTCATATTCTTTAGTAAACTTTCCTGACTTTAATTTGTCAAAAGAAAATGCAGGTCTACTTTGTAATACTCTGTTTTCTGATTCAGAAAATCCCTTATCTTTAGAAAATATATTAACAATAAACATACCAACTATAAAAAATATCATTATAAATGCTAAAAAAAACTTATGTAATTTCATATGCTAATCATCCTTACGTCTATAATTAAAATTTATGATATAACATATTTTGTTATATCAACATTCATAATAAATATTATCATATATTTTTTTAATATTCCTTACAGTTTGGTAAATAATTTATTTTTATTTATAAAAAATCATATTCAAAATATCTTTTTATGAAGATATTTTGAATATGATTGTAATTATAAAAGATTATTATTAATTTTATATTATCTCTTTAACAATTCCTTTGCTGCTATACCTGGCATTGTCATTTCATATACGTGAAGTATTTTATCTAAATTTTCTTTACTTAAAACTTTTTCCTCTATAGCAATTTCCGTTACTGATCTTCCTGTTTTAATTGCTTTTTTTGCAATTAAAGCTGCTTTTTTATATCCTACATGTGGACATATTGCTGTTATTATTCCAACACTATTAAAAACTAAATCTCTACAATGCTCTTTATTTGCAGTTATACCTTCAATACAATTTTCTATAAATGTATCTACTCCATTTCTTATAGTGTCTATAGACTCAAATAAATTATAAAATAATACCGGCTCAAAAGCATTTAATTCTAATTGACCTGCTTCAGCTGCCATAGTAATTGTCATATCATTTCCTATAACATTAAATGCAATTTGACTAACTACTTCAGGTATAACAGGATTAACTTTCCCTGGCATTATTGATGAACCATTTTGCTTTGGTGGAAGGTTTATTTCATTAAATCCACATCTTGGTCCTGAAGACATTAACCTTAAATCATTAGCCATTTTAGATAAACTAACAACACAAGCTTTAAGCACTCCTGAAACCTCAACGTAACAGTCTAAGTTTTGAGTACCGTCAACTAAATCTTCTGCTTGTTTTATAGGAAGTCCTGTAACTTCTTTTAGAACTGGTGTAATATTTTTAACATAATTTTCATCAGCATTTATACCTGTTCCTATAGCTGTTCCCCCTAAATTTACAGTTAATAAATTTGATGAGGTTGATTTTATACGTTTAATATCTCTTTCAACAGCTTTAGAATAAGCATAAAATTCTTGTCCTAATCTTATTGGAACTGCATCTTGCATTTGTGTTCTTCCCATTTTTATAACATCATCAAATTCATCAGCTTTTTTTAATAATACTTCATGCAATTTATATAATTTTTCTAACATAGATTTTAAAAGTCTTACTGCAGCTATCTTACCTGCAGTGGGAATGACATCATTAGTGGACTGTCCATTATTTACATGATCATTAGGATGTACAATCCTATAGTCTCCTTTTTCACCTCCTAAAATTTCGATAGCTCTATTAGCTATAACTTCATTAGCATTCATGTTCATAGAAGTTCCTGCTCCACCCTGAATTGGATCTGTAATAAATTGATCATGTAATTTTCCCTCTATTATTTCATCACAGGCTTTAGTTATTGCATCACTTATTTTCTTTTCTAATATTCCAGCTTTCATATTGGTAATTGCTGTAGCTTTTTTCACTTCTGCTAATGCTTTTATAAATTGTGGGTGTATAGTTAAACCTGTAATTCTAAAATTCTCTGAAGCTCTCAACGTCTGTACACCATAATATGCTGATTTTGGTACTTGCTTTTCTCCTATAGAATCACTTTCTAATCTAAATAACATTTTTAAACCCCCCTAATTTATATATTGAAACTTAATCTATTTATTTTAATTCATACTTTTTTCTTCCTTCTTCGTATAAATCATTTCCATACATATCATTTACTACGATAGCTGGAAAACCTTCAACTTCTAATCTTCTTATAGCTTCTGGTCCAAGATCTGGATATGCTATTAATGTTGATTTTTTTATAGATTTTGAAATTAATGCTCCAGCTCCACCAACTGCTGAAAAATAAATAGCTTTATTCTTTATTATAGATTCTTTCACTTCTTTACTTCTAGGTCCTTTACCAATCATTCCTTTTAAACCATTATCCAATAGAATAGGTGTAAATCCATCCATACGATAACTTGTAGTTGGCCCTGCTGACCCTATTGCTTCACCTGGTTTAGCCGGTGATGGTCCTACATAAAATATTACTTGCCCTTTAAGTTCTATTGGCAATTTTTCATCTTTTTTAATTAACTCTACTAATCTTGAATGTGCTACATCTCTTGCTGTGTAAATTATTCCATATAATTCAACCTTATCTCCTATGCTTAAATTCTTAATGGTTTCTTCTGTTAAAGGTAACTCCACTTTCATAATTTCATCTCCTTAAAATTATAAGATAATTGTTTCATGTCTAGCAGCATGACAATTAATATTCACAGCTACTGGAAGAGATGCTATATGGCATGGATGTGTATTTATTTTTACCCCTAAAGAAGTTGTTCTTCCTCCAAGTCCCATAGGACCTATGCCAAGTTTATTAATATCATTTAATAACTCATCTTCCAGTTTAGCTATTCTAGGATCCTCATTATGATCATTAAGTGGTCTTAATAAAGCTTCTTTAGACATCAAAGCTGCTTTTTCAAAAGTTCCTCCAATTCCTACCCCCACTACAATAGGAGGGCATGGATTTCCACCAGCTTCACTTACAACTTTTAATATAAATTTTTTAACTCCTTCTTCACCTTCTAGTGGTTTTAACATTTTAATTTTACTCATATTTTCGCTACCACCACCCTTTGGTGCAATTGTTAACTTTATATTATTTCCTGGCACAAGTTTTATATGAATTACTGCCGGAGTATTATCATTTGTATTTTTTCTGTATAAAGGATTTTCAACAATAGACTTTCTTAAATATCCTTCTTTATACCCTTGCCTTACCCCTTCATTAATAGCTTTATTAATATCACCATTTACATGTACTTCCTGTCCTAATTCTACAAAAACAACAGCTACCCCAGTATCTTGACAAATAGGAATTTGCTCTTTAGCAGCTATTTTATCATTTTTTAATATTTGAGATAAAATTTCTTTTCCAACTTTAGATTCTTCCATTTCATATCTTTTTTTTAAAGCACTCATTACATCATCACTTAAAATACAATTAGATCTTATAGCTATTTCTTTAATAGCAGAGGTTATCTCCTCGGAACTTATTTCTCTCATAAGATATTCTCCTTTCAAGTTATACCCTGAAATTTAACTTTTTATCTTGATGTAATATTATTAAAATATTAAGTTATACTGATGAATCTGATAATTCTCCTTCAGATGCCGCCACAACAATAGATGCTGCTGCATTACCTGTTACATTAACAGCAGTTCTTCCCATATCTAATATCCTATCAATACCTCCTATTAATGCTGCACCTTCAAGAGGTAAACCTACAGAAGATAGCACCATCATAAGCATCATAAATCCTGAGCCTGGTACACCTGCCGTTCCAATAGATGCTAAAAGTGCAGTTAAAAGTATTGTTAATTGTTGAGCTGGTCCTAAATGTATTCCATATGCTTGTGCAATAAACATAGCACAAACTCCTTGATATATTGCAGTTCCGTCCATATTTATTGTTGTTCCAAGCGGAAGTACAAAACTTGATATTCCGTCTGATACACCAAATTTTTTCTTAACAATTCCCATAGTTAATGGAAGTGTTCCTGCACTACTACTTGTGCTAAATGCAAGAATTGTAGCCGGTGATACTTTTTTAAAAAATGTTATTGGTGATATTTTTGCAAATGTAGTAACTGAAAAAGAATATGCAATTATTGAATGTATAATAAATCCTAGATATACAACACCTATAACTTTTAAAAGTGGTAACAATACACTTGGTCCATTTTCTGAAATAACAGGTACTATAAGAGCAAATACTCCATATGGAGCTAAACTCATTATCATTTCAGTCAATTTATACATAATTTCTGCTAAACTATCACATACTTTTAAAAATGCTTCTCCTTTTTCACCTATTTTTGTAGCTCCTACTCCAAGTACAAGTGCAAAAAATATAATTTGTAACATATTTCCTTTGCCTAGTCCCATTAATGGATTTGGTGGTACAATATCCAGCAATGTTTTTGCTAATGATGGAGCTTTCGTTGCTGTCTTAGATGTTTCAGCTGGAAGGGTTAATGATAATCCTATTCCTGGTTTTAAAATATTTGCAAGAAATAATCCTATAATTATTGCTATTGCCGTTGTAACAAAGAAAAAAATCATGGTTTTACCACCAATTCTGCCAAGCTTTTTAGTATCGCCAATACTAGATGCTCCTACTACTAAAGATGCAAATACTAATGGTACTATAGTCATCTTAATAAGATTTAAAAATAGTGTTCCTATAGGTTTTATATAAGTTACGGCTATAGTTGGATTCGTAGTAAAAGCTAAACCACCCAATACCCCAGCTCCCATGCCAATCATAATTTTAGTTACAAGTTTCATACAATAGCCTCCTACTATTCATTACTAATTAAACTTTAAATGAACCAACTTTCGAAGCTTTGTTATCATATTGTATTTTTAGTATTGTTAATGTTATATCCTATTGTTTTCAGCAACTTTTTCTACTTCACTAGAAACTACTGAAACAACTTTTTTATTAAATGCATCTGGAATTATATAATTTTCATTTAATTCATCATCTTTAACTATACTAGCTATTGCTCTAGCTGCTGCAAGCTTCATATCTTCAGTTATATCTCTTGCTCTAGCTTTTAATGCTCCTTTAAATATACCTGGAAATACTAAAACATTATTAATCTGATTTGGGAAATCTGATCTACCTGTAGCAATTACTCTAGCTCCCCCCTTTTTAGCTTCATCTGGCATTATTTCTGGAGAGGGATTTGCCATAGCAAATATAATAGCATCTTTATTCATAGTTGATACCATATGAGCATCTAATACATTTGGTCCTGAAACTCCTATAAATACGTCTTTTCCTCTTATTATGTCTTTTATAGTTCCAGTTTCTAATTGTTTATTAGTAACTTCTGCTATATCCTTTTGAGCTTCATTCATCCAATGAGCATCTTTTATTAATGCGCCTTTTAAATCACACATAACTATATTCTTAGCTCCTGCTAATAATAATAACTTACAAATTGAAATCCCTGCTGATCCAGCTCCATTAATAACTATTTTTGCACTTTGTAACTCTTTTCCTACAACTTTTAATGCATTTAAAAGTCCTGCCAAAACTACTATAGCTGTCCCATGTTGATCATCATGGAATACTGGTATATCTAATTCTTCTTTTAATCTTTTTTCAATTTCAAAACATCTAGGTGCTGAAATATCTTCTAAATTTATTCCTCCAAAAGTTGGAGATATATATTTTATAGTTTTTATAATTTCTTCTGTATCTTTAGTGTCTAAGCATATAGGGAAAGCATCAATATCTGCAAACTCTTTGAATAATATTGCTTTTCCTTCCATAACTGGCATAGCTGCTTTAGGTCCTATATCACCAAGTCCTAATACTGCTGTACCATCTGTAACTACAGCAACTAAATTTCCTTTAGCCGTATATTTGTAGACGTTATCAGGACATTTATTAATTTCTCTACAGGGTTCTGCAACTCCTGGAGTATATGCAGTACTTAATTCTTCTTTATTAGTTACTGGTATTTTAGAGTTTACTGAGATTTTACCCTTATTTTTTTCATGAATTTTTAAACTTTTCTCACTATAATTCACAATATATCACCTCCGCATTAAATTGTATCTTTATACAATAATACTATATTTTTGAAGTAAAATGCATAATAATAAAATATTTTCATTATTTACATGTAAATACTTTGTTTTGTTGTTAATTTAATATAAATATTAAAAAAACATTATAAAAATGAAAATTTAATTACTAGCTATAAATACATAAAAAAAAGAAGCGGAATAACCACCTCTTTTTTATAAACGTTATTTTGTTAAAACTTTTTCAATACATTTAACTAATTCTTTAGCAACATATTCAGCATCTTCTAATGTTAATTTTGAATATACTGGTAATGTTATTTCATTAGCATATTGTGCATAAGCATTTGGATAATCCTTTATATCATATCCTAAGTTCTTATAAAGAGTGAACATTGGAAGTGGAATAAAGTGAACATTTACTGCAATATCTTTTTCAGCCATCATAGTAATTACTTCAGATCTTTGTTCGTCTGTAAAACCTTTTATTCTTAATGGATATAAATGATATGATGTTTCCATAATATCATTTTTAGCCTCTGATATAATAGCCCAATCTTTTTCTTTAAGAATATTTGTATATACTTCAAAAATTTCCGATCTCTTTTTAAGCATATCATCATATCTCTCAAGTTGAGCAAGTCCTATTGCTGCCATTATATCTGGCATGTTGCATTTAAATCCATCTGTTAAAATGTCATATTGCCATGCTCCTGCTTTCATTTTTGATAGGGCATCTTTTGTTTGACCATTTAATGACGTATATTTTAATTCTTTATATAAATCTTCTTTACCCATAAAATTATTATTATTATATGTAATTCCACCACCTTCAGCAGTAGTAAGATTTTTTACTGCATGGTATGAAAATACATGGAAGTCCATTTGTCCTCCAACCTTTTTACCTTTATATTTAGCACCAAAAGAGTGTGCTGAGTCAGATATTAAAACTATATCTTCACGATTTTTAGCTTTTATAACTTCTCTTACTTTATCATAATCAACTGGAACTCCAGCAAAATCAACTGTCATTATTGCTTTTGTATTTGGAGTTATAGCATCATATATTTTTTGTTCATCTATTAAAAAACTATCTTTTTTTACATCAACAAATTTTGGTCTTAAACCTCTATGAAGAATTACATTTGAAGTTGAAGTATAAGTATATGGAGTAGTTATAATTTCATGATGACTATTTCCTTCTCCACCAATACCTAGAACTTTTAATATAAGTTCCATACCCATTGTTGCACTAGATACTGCAACACCTTTATTAGCATCAGAGTATTTGGCTATTTCTTCTTCAAATTTAGCTGTTTTAGGACCTGATGTGATCCAACCTGATTTTAAAGTATCAATTACACCTTCAATTTCTAATTGTGATATATCTGGTGGTGAAAATGGTATTTTCTTTGACATAATAAAAACTTCCTTTCAATAACATATTGAATATGACTTTACAAAATGTTATATATAATATTTTATATATACATAAATTTAAACAATACAGTATGTTTATTATTTTTTATATAATTTATTTTGTATAGAAACTTTTAATAGTTTCACATACAAATTGTACTTCTTCTTCTGTTATTTCAGGATAAATTGGAAGGGCAATAATTTTTTTAGCTATTTTTTCAGCTACTGGGAAATCTCCTTCTTTGTATCCTAAATAATCAAAACATTTTTGTTCATGAAGTGGCTTTGGATAATATATACTAGTTCCAATTTCTTTTTCTTTTAAATATTCTTGAAGACCATCTCTATTTTCCACTAATATATTAAATACATAATAAACTGCCTTTTGATCTCCATTTATTTTAGGAATTCTTATTTCTGGACAATCACTTAATGCATCAATGTACATTTGAGCTACTTTTCTTCTTTTTTCAATAGCTTCATCTATATATTTTAATTTTACGCTTAATACAGCTGCTTGCATTGTATCAAGTCTTGAGTTGTATCCTATATGGTCATAATGATATTTTTTAGAAGCTCCGTGAACTCTATATTGTCTTGCAAGTTCTGCTAGTTTATCATCATTTGTAACTATCATTCCACCATCACCATAACCACCTAGTGTTTTAGTTGGGAAGAATGAATAAACTCCAAAATCTCCTATTCCTCCAGAGTGTATGTATTTTTCTCCATTACCTTTCCATCTCATTCCAAATGCTTCAGCTGCATCTTCAAGAACTCTAAGATCATGTTTTTTTGCAATTTCCATGATTTTATCCATATCTCCCATTTGGTTAAATAGATGTATTGGTAATATTCCTACTGTTTTATCAGTTATTTTTTCTTCTATTTTACTAGTATCTATTTGTAATGTTTCTTCATCAATATCTACAAAAACAGGTATTCCTTTATGTCTTGCTATACATGAAGTTGATGCTAAGAAAGTAAATGGTGAAGTTATAACCTCTGCTCCATCACTAAATCCTAAAATATCAGATGCTATAACTAAAGCATCTGTACCTGATGCAACTCCAATTGCATGCTTTATTCCTGTATATTCTTCTATAGCCTTTTCAAATTCAGCAACTTTATCTCCTAATATGAAGTTTCCCTTTTCAATAACACTTTGAATAGCAGTATCAAATTCATTCTTTTTTTCATGATATTCTCTTTGAGAAGTATAAAAATTAACTTTCATTTTTTCACTTTCCTCTCTTTATTTTTAAGTTTTTAATTTATTTTAATTTTTTAGCTATTAAAACTTTTACTGCCTTTTGTATCTTTTTAATTTCTTCTTCCGGAGCTTCCCAATCTGTTATTAACATATCTAAATCTTTAATATCCAAAGTCTTTGAGAAAAATTCTGTTCCTACTTTATCAAAATTGGCAAGACATATTTTTCTTCTTGATACCTCAGCAACTGTTTTTTGAAATATAGCACCTTCAGGAGTTGCGCTGCTAAGACCATGCTTTGCAGAAATTCCTCCTCCAGTTAAAAATGCTACATCTATTCTTAATGTTCTTATAAATTCTGTGGCTAAGGCATCTACTACACCTTCATCATTTTTTATGTTTCCACAAACTATATAAGTTTCTATGTTACTTAAAGACTTTAACTTCTGAGCTATAGTTAATGAATTAGTAACAACAGTATAATTTTTATCCATAGGTAGATATTTTAACAAAACATAGTGTATACTTGCACCGCCTATAAATATAGTATCTCCATTATCTATATATTTTGCAGCCATCTTTGCCACAGAATTTTGATGCTCTGTACCCTCATTATATCTTAGCTTATCATCTATTGGTAATCTTCTTACCTTTGATAGAGGTATTGCTCCACCATGAGTTCTCTTTAAAAGTCTATGACTTTCCATAACTTTAAGATCTCTTCTAATGGTATCTATGGAAGTTCCAAATTCTTCTGCTAAATCTTTTGCAAGTACTCTCCCTTTAGTTTTTACAATGGAAAGTATCTTCTCTCTTCGTTCCTCAGCAAACATTCTATTAACTCTCCTTCCATAACCAATGATATACAAATCCTCCTCACTATAATATCACGTTTATGCATTTTTGTTAATAGTTTGGTGCTTTTTTTTTCTGTTTATTGCACGTTTTGTTGTTACTCTCTTATATTTTATATCTTTGACAATTAAAGGAGATTCTCATTTGAATCTCCTTACTTTTTTGTTATTTAATTGATTTTACAAATCTTTCTATACGTTTTAATGCTTCCATAATATCATCCATAGAACATGCATAACAGGCTCTTATAAATCCTTCTCCACATTCACCAAAAGCATTTCCTGGAACTGTTAAAACTTTTTCTTGCATTAAAAGTTTTTCACAGAATTCATCAGAAGTCAATCCAGTAGATTTTATAGATGGAAATAGATAAAATGCTCCCTTTGGTTCAAAACAATCAAGTCCTATTTTTTTAAATCCATTAACCATAACTCTTCTTCTTCTATTATATTCTTTATTCATCTCTTCAATATCTTTGTCACTATTTTTCAAAGCTTCAATAGCTGCATATTGTGCTGTTGTAGGAGCACACATTATTGCATATTGATGTATCTTTTTCATAGCATCTATAAGTACTTTATTTCCACAAACATAACCCATTCTCCATCCAGTCATAGCATAAGCTTTTGAAAAGCCATTTATTAAAATAGTTTTATCCTTAATTTCAGGGAAACTTGCTATTGATACATGCTTTGTATCATAGGTTAATTCTGAATAAATTTCATCAGATAAAACAATTATATCTTTATCTTTAAGAATATCTACAATTTTTGAAAGTTCATCCTTTGTCATAATTGCACCTGTTGGATTATTAGGAAATGGTATAATAACAACTTTAGTTTTTGGAGTTATAGCACTTTCAAGTAACTCTGGAGTTAATTTAAAACCATCTTCTGCTCTAAGATTTAAAACTACAGGAGTTGCCCCTGCAAAAACAGTACATCCTTTATATGCAACGAAGCTTGGCTCTGGAATAATAACCTCATCACCTGAATCAACTAATGCCCTTAACGCAATATCTATTCCTTCACTTCCACCTACTGTTACAATAATTTCATTTTCTGCATTATAGTGAAGATTATATTTTCTATGTAAAAACGCTGAGATTTCTTCTCTAAGTTCAATAAATCCAGCATTTGATGAATAATGAGTGTGTCCTTTTTCTAAAGAGTAAATACCTGCTTCTCTAACATTCCAAGGTGTAACAAAGTCAGGTTCTCCAACGCCAAGTGATATTACATCTTCCATTTCATTTATCATGTCAAAATATTTTCTTATACCTGAAGGTGGCATTGTCCTTACCTTAGGTGAAATCATATCTTCTAATATCATATAAATATTGCCTCCCTATCATCTCTTGTTTTCTTTTCAAAAATAGTTCCTTTATCTTTATATTTTTTAAGTATAAAGTGAGTTGAAGTACTTAAAACTGCTTCTTGAGTAGCTAACTTTTCTGCTACAAATAAAGCTACTTCCTTCATTGTTTTTCCTTCTACTATAACATTTAAATCAAATCCACCTGAGGACATTAAATAACATGATTTAACTTCACTAAATCTATAAATTCTTTCTGCAACTTTATCAAATCCTTCTCCTCTTTGTGGAGTAACTTTTACCTGTATTAATGCAACAACACTATCTTTACTTGTCTTTTCCCAATTAATTAACGCTGGATATCCAACTATAATATTATCTTCTTCATATTTTTTTATAGCTTTTTTTACTTCTTCTACAGATTTTCCTGTCATAGCCGCTATTTCTTCTTCATTATATTTACTGTTCTTTTCAAGAATCTCCAATATTTCCTCCATAATAATTACCTCCCAAAATTTAAATTTATAAAAAAACTCCTTCATCCCTAAAAGGGACGAAGAAGTTTCGCGGTACCACCCTAGTTAGTGCAAAAGCACTCTCTCTATTGAAAACTTATAGTTTCATTCCTCATAACGTGAGGACACGTCTGTCTCTATTGTAAGAATTATAATATAATTCCTCTTTCTCGATAAGAGATTCAAGGGCTGCATTCCATAAAAATCCATTATCGTGCTTTCACCATTCAACGACTCGCTTTAAATCCTCTCTTTATGTACTATTCCCCATCACTATCTATTTCATTTATTAAATTTTTCTCTATTATTATTCTATATTATACTAAATGATTTTTTATTATTCAATATTTATCTTCTTTTAATTAAGTGAAAATTCAAAATCATTATACATAGTAATACAAATACAACTGCACATCCTAATAAAATTCTACTAAATCTTTTCTTAAATTTATACTTTTTCTTTTTTTCTTTTATATTAGTACTATAAAGTACAGGCCAATCCTTTTCTTCTTTACAAGCACACAATTCTTCATTACATTTTTGTTTATTAATATTCTTTAATTTATTTTCATTAGCCATATCATAAGCATCTTTATAAAGTTCTTCTTTATATTTATAAAAAATCTTATATTTAGTTTTTAATATATTTATACTCTTTAGTACATTTATAAAATCATTTTCTATACTTTGCTTTATTTCTTTTATATTTTTTTCCTTTTTCTTATTAAATTCTTTTTCACTATTACTATTTCCATGTAAATAGTATATAATAGGTTTCTTTAAACACTCTATAATTCTTCTATCTCTTGATAATTCTTTTAATAAATCACGGACTTTTAAAATCTCATTAAATTTATTATATAAATCTAATATTTTTTCACTGTCATTATCTATTTTTAATAATTTTTCACATATTTTATATCCAAGTTCATAATTATTATCTTTTAATAATTCTTCAGCTATTTTCTGAAGCTTCCATACTACATATTCTTTAATTTTTTCTTCATCTGGAATTATATTTTTAACTATATCAAGAACTTCCATAACCATATTTATATTATTTATATTGACATACATTCTTGTTAACTTTAGGTAATACATAATTTCTTTAAAAATATCACATTTATTATCATCTAAACATTTATTTATAAATTTAATTCCTTTTTCATAATTACCTAAAGATATATAAACATCCCCTAATGCTAAAACTGTCTTTTCATTAGTTGAATCTATATCATAAGATTTTAATAATAATTCCTCTGCTAAATCATATTTTTGTTGTTCTTTATAAACATAAGCAAGATTATTATAAAATATACTATTATGGGGATTTAATTGAATTAACTCCCTAAACTGAATAACAGCTTCTTCATATTGCTTATGATAGAAAAAAGCAAGGCCTAATTTATTTTTTGCAAAAGTAAGTTTAGGTTCTATAAGCAATATTTTTTTATAATATAATATAGCTCTTCTATATTGTTTTTTATCTAATGCATTGTTACCTTTTTTTCTATATTCATTTATATTGTCCTTATGATTAATAAAGGCATTGTACTCTGCTTTTAATATTGGATCTATTAAAATTTCATAGGCTTCTCTTATTTTTTTGAATTCTTCTGGACACTTCTCTGGTGGATATTTTCTAAGCATTTTTATATATGCCTTTTTAATTTCTATATCCCGTGTTTTATTATCTATTTGAAGAATATCATATAGATTGTCCATATTCTTCACCTTATCCCGCTCCTAACTATAATCTTTAATTCTTTAATATCATTTTTACAGTCTTATTTATAAAAATACTATTAGGCACTTCTTTTTGTAACAAATATAATATATCTTTTGCCTTATCTTTTTTTCCTTGTCTATATAACATAATTCCATAATTATATAAAGCATCATCATAATAATTTTTGTTTTTATATCTATTTATATATTTACAATAAAACTCTTCTGATTTATTTAATTGCATAAGTTTTTCATAACAAACTGCTGAAAAATATGTTGATTCTGCTACTAAAGATTCATCTAGTCCTTTGTCAGATACATATATAAATCCCTCTAATGCTAATTTAATATTTTTCTTTTTATAGTATAAAATGGATTCATTGAATATCTCATTATCATTTTTTTCATTAAATTTATCTTTAATTTGTTGCTGTTCTTTTAGTATTCCATTATTTAGCTTATTATACTTACTTTTAATTAATTGAAACTGAATATTATTTATATTGTATTTTTGTTGATACTCAGCTAAATCATTTTTAATCTTAATATAACTACTATGATTTTTATAAAATGCTCCTGATAGTGTAATTAACAAAAATGTTGAAATACTTACAACTACCTTATAATTTTTATTCGATTTATACTTAATAATTTTTACATTTCTTTTATCGTTTATTTCCCTTAAATACAATAGACATTTTTCATTCTCTTTGTCTATTTTTAAAGCAAATTCTATATATTTTTTAGAACTATTATATTTACCCAACATATAATAACAAAGGCCTATTATAATATAAGGTTCTAATAAATTTTTTTCTTCATGAATTATTTTATTTAATTTTTCTATAGCTTCTTTATATTGAAAGTTTTTTATTTCTTCCAAAGCTTCATTATACAATCTTATAACTCTATTAAATTTCCTACTCTTTAATATTTTTAAATAATCTTTAGCTCTGTTATCTTTATCATTACATTCTATACTCTTATTCCAATAAAAATACGCCTTATCAAAATCACACAGTATATACTGACATATTCCCATTAAATTTAACACTTCAAAATCTTTAGAATATAGTTTTAAACTTTTTTTTATATATATTACTGCCTTTGAGATATTGTTTTCATGTATAAATTTAAGTGCATTATTATAATAAATACCTGATATCTCTATTACCCTATCCATACTTATACTCCTTAAAGCAGTAGCTTAATCTAGTTCAAATAATAAATTTGTTAGTTCTTCATTATATTTCTCTGATTGTTCTTTATCATTACATATCACTGACTTTTTTAATTTATCTATTGCCTTTTTTATTTTTTTTCTAGATTCATCATCATTAATTTTGCTCATCTTTTTTTCTGCAAAAATAACTATACTTTTAAAGTTATTATATAATTCAGCTTCTTCCCATGTTTTTAAATCTTTTTTATTACTTTTTTCTTTACTATTATGTTTTAACTTTTTAGACTCTTCTTTATATGTATTTATTACCTTAGTAAGGGTTTTTCCTGTACTTAATATTTTTGCAAATACTTGTAACATACCATTTAAATCATAGGTAAATGAAACCTCTATAGCTTCTTTTCCTGCTGGTGCTTTAGGAATACCTTTTAAAATAAACTCTCCTATTTTCATGTTCTTTGTAGCTAATTTTTGTTCACCTTGATAAACATCTATAATTACACTGGTTTGATTATCCTTTATAGTATGATATATCTTTTTCTCTGTACATGGTATTTTAGTATCTCTATGTATTATAGGATCATATATATAATCCATAAATTTTCCATCACCTATTTTTTTTACAATACTTGTACCTAGTGTGTGACTACAAGCATCAGTAATTAATATACCATCTTCTGAACTTATATCATCATTTTTTATAGCTGCTTGTACTGCTGCACCTAATGCTACTGCTTCATCTGGATTTACATTATATCTTATTTTATTATTAAATTTTTCTTGAAGTAATCTTTGAATACAAGGAATTCTACTAGAACCTCCAACAGGTATTACAACATCAATATCATCTACAGTATAACCTGCTGCCTTTATAGCATCATCAATTATTCTCTCAGTAGAATCTACTAAATCCATAATAAATAATTCAAACTTACTACGAGTTAAATTTGTATTTATCTCTAAAGGGTTTCCTTCTTTATCAACTTCAATAAACGGAATATTTATATTAACTTCTTCTTCCTCTGATAACTGAATCTTAGCTTTTTCAGCTGCTTCTTTTATACGTGCTAATGCTTTAATATTATCCTTTAAACTTACTTTATAATGAGCTTCAAAATTATTTATAATGTAATTCTCTATTATTTCATTGAAATCTTTTCCACCTAATTTATCATTACCTCTACTAGATTTTACATCTATTACTCCTTCAAATAATTCTAAAACAGTAACATCAAAAGTTCCTCCACCTAAATCATATACAAGAATTTTTTCATTATTCTTTAAATTATTAATTCCATACGCTAATGCTGCTGCCGTAGGTTCATTTATAATTCTTTCTATTTTTAAACCAGCCATTTCTCCTGCCTCTTTAGTAGCTTTCCTTTGAAAATCATTAAAATTAGCAGGAACAGTAATAACAGCCTCAGTTACTTCTTCTCCTAAATACTTCTCTGCATCTTCCTTTAACTTTTTCAAAATAATAGATGAAATTTCTTCTGGTAAAAACTCTCTATCTCCAAGTTTAATTTTATTACTTTCTCCAATTAAACGTTTTACTTCTATTATTGTTTTATCTGGTTTTAATATAGCTTGTCTTTTAGCTAATTCCCCTACTATAAATTCGTTTTCATCTGAAATACTAACTACTGACGGAGTTATTTTTTTATTTAAATCATTTAATATAATTTCAGGTTGTCCGTTATTTAAATATGCAACTTCACAAGTTGTAGTTCCTAAATCAATTCCTATTATTTTTCCCACTTAGTATCACCTTCCTAAAAATAACAATAAATACTTTAATGTTGTTATTATAAAATAAGTTTTAAATAATATAATAAATGTTATATTATATTATACCATTTATTATATTATTTAAAGTTACTTACTTGTTTAATTTTACAAAAAAAGTCTTCACCAAAATGAAGACTTTTTCTTATACATTATATATATTAAAACATATTATTTTTGCAGCAACAACAACAACAACACATTGTATACCCATTTTGTTCATTATTAGATTGGCATGGAACTTGTTTACATTGTGGATTACAAACAGTGCCAGTTAACTCATAACATACAATTGGTGCATTGTCAAAAAATTTGGTACAAATTAGGTTATATTTTACACCACTATGATAGTAGGTATCAAGTCTAATTTGACGCGCATTTCCAGGTATATTTAGTTGAGTACCTTTCCCTTTTATAAGCTTAGGACTCCTATAAATTTCATGTTGTCCATTTACATAAAATTGTATTTCAACTATTGCAACATACAGGCCCTTATTAATTACTCTTATATATCCACCTGGGTTATTCATATATCCATTTATACATTGATTATAACTTCCAATGGTGCTAATCACTATAATCACCTACATATATAAAATATTTTTCTATTACTATTATTATATTTATATTTTAATTATAAGTTACAAAAATATGTATTATTATATATAATTTTACTTAAACCATCAAAAATCCTATGATTTTTCATAGGATTTAACATAAATTTTATTTACTTTTATTCAGAATAATTTAATTCATTTAATGTTTGTGCTAATTTTGACCTAATTTCCATACTATCTATAATATTATTTAATGTTATTATTTTTCCATCTAACATTGATAATTGTCCTGCTATTTCTCTTCCACCAATATATATATCTGCAGGTATATTTTTTGCTGATCCTATACTAGATACTTCTACTTCTATATTTTTAATTTCTAATTCTTTTAAAGCCTTTTCTACATTTGTTTGTATTATAAAACTACTTACTAAACCACTTCCACAACATGTTACTATTTTCATACTAATTACCTCCCCCATTATCCTTTGTATATATTTAAATCTTTATTCTTTATTATACTTAAATTTACTAGGTTTATAAAATTCAAATAATCACCATTAAATCCTATAATATTCAATGTAAAGATTTCCTTCTCTTATTTTTTTCATTTTTTGTGATATTCAACATATTTATTAATTATTTATATTAACTTCTTCAAAATTTTTACTAATTATATTTTTTTAATATATCTATTATTATTTCCTTATTCTCTGCATGAAAAATTTTTTCTAAATCATCTTTATTTCTTAATAAGTCTACTATAGTAGATAAAAATTCTATATGATCTCTATTATTTTCTGATGCTATTGTAATAATAAGTTTAACAGGGTCATTTTGATTATTTCCAAAACTTATTGGGTGTTTTAAAGTTACTAAGCTTATTGATGTTTTATTAACCCCATCTTCTGGTCTTGCATGTGGAACTACTATATGCGGAGTTATAACCATATAAGGTCCCAATTCTTTTATTTTATTTAGTATAGCTTCTTCATATTCTTTTTTTACATAACCTTTTTGTATAAGTATATCAGTGCCAATACTTATAGCCTGTTGCCAATTATTGCAATCTACATTTAACTTTATAACTTCAGGTGTTATTATTTCACTCAACATATTTCCATCTTCTCCATAACATACTGTTTTATTATTTTAATTGAAATTTTTTATATAAATCCCACTTAAAATCTTTAAAATTATACTGCATTATTGTAATATTATCAATAACACTTGAAAAACTAATTTCCTCATTAATAACAAAGTTCCATATTTTTTCAAACTTATTTCTTATATTTTTGCTAGCCAACGTACAATGAAATTTTCTGTTTTCTCCTTCATTATTACTCCATTGTAAATTTTTTATATTCCTTAATTCCTTATAATAATCTTTATTCATTTGTATGGCTTCTTTCGACGGAATTATATCCATAAAAATAACATTATCTCTAAAATGTCCAATTCCTTTAATATCTATATTTACCTTATTATTTTTATTGCAAAACTTTTTTGTTATCTGCTCAACTTCACTTATATCTTCTATTTCAAATGGTGCTTTCAATGTAATATGCATTGGAAGTGTCTGAGCTCTTACCTTAAATTTATTACTTATCTCTTGAACTAATTTTTCATGAAACTTTCGTGCATCTCCGTGTATTAACGAAACAATAACATATCTCTTCATAATAATCATCCTTTTAATTAAATTTATAATTTATATATATTATAATTAACTAAATTATAAATATTTATGGATAAAATTTATTATATATTTCAACCTTATAGCTTGGTTTTTACTTATTTTACATAATAAAAATATACTGCATGTACCTTTTTTTACACGCAGTATACTTTTATTACTATTCGTTTATTTTAAGCCTTTTTATAGGCAATATAACCAATAAAATAACACTTAATATTCCTTCAACTCCATTACCAGATACATTATAAATAATAGAATATAACCAAACATTCATACCCTTTGGTGCATATTGTCCAAAATAAACTGCTCCTGAAATTACATTAACTAAAACACTTAATATAACAGCTAACAATCCACCCATAGCTATTTTATACTTTTTATCATTTCCAAATGAACCAGCTAGTCCCAATGCCATAGTTGCTAATATATAATCTAATAAAAATTGAGCTGGATGTACAACTATTACTCCATTTATAAGTTTAAGCAAACCAAATATAGCTCCTCCCGTAAGTCCTGCTGCATTTCCATATAATATAGCTAATAACATAGTTGGTAACATTGAAAATAATGTTATTCCTCCCCCTTGAGGATACTTAACAAATGGAATCATATGTAATATAAATGCTAATCCACTAAACATAGATATTATAACTATTTTTTTAGTCGTAAACTTTTCTTTTTTTAACTTTAATACATAACAACACAATAATAATACACTAATCCCCATTATAATATAATTAATCATAAAACTCTCCCCTTCTAAAATAAGTGTTTTGTAAATTAAAAAAATTTTCTCCTTTCTAATAGTAATTTAAGGATAAAGCTTATTATTATTAAATATCTTCACAAATAAAAAGACTATGTCCCAACAGGGAACATAGTCTTATATTGACATAAATATTAATAATTATTGTTCTTAATAAGCTTTCCTACGTTGGTATTATCCAAATCAGGTACAAGGGTTGATATCATAAATATCTCTCAGCTTTTTTTATACAGCACCCCTAGCCACATATTCTTTTATAAAACCATTATAAACTATTTATAGTAAAAATTCTACAATTAATTTTATTATATTCTATACTACTCATAGACTTTCTTAATATATCTAATGACTTTTAAAATTTACATTTTTATGCATTTGCTTATTCATAACAACCATAGGTCTCATCATCTCATTATCTTCATGATCTAACATATGACAATGCCATACATATCCCGGTCCTTCTTGGGGATTAAAAGGATACAAGTTTTTGCCTGGTTTAACTTGTGATGTATCTGCATCAATAGGAGCAAAACGTACTAAAATTCTAGTTACTTCTCCTGGATATGCTCTTACTGTGTCCATCCAACCTTTTTCATTGGGATCAGGTGGAATAGGATCCCCTTGTAGATATATACCCGGATCAATTACTTTTGTTGGATGATTTAGTGGTAAAGGTCCATTTAAATTTAACCAATCAGAATTATACTTATCAGAATTAAATTTCTGCCTATCTTGTAATTGAAACTGAACTAAATGTAAATGAATTGGATGTGTATCTACTGTAAGATTAACTAATTCCCATAATTCTGTAGATCCTACAAGAGGATTTTCAGTTATTGGCGCAATCCACTTTTGACCATCTAATAACATTTGTATAGGACCACCTGTCCCTGTAATTTCTACTAATGTTAGTACTCTTTTAGGTCTATTTGGAACAAGCATAGGAATATTATTAAGCTTTTTAGGTAATACAAGCTTAAATGGTTTATAGCATCCCTTTACCGTAAATTGCATAACCTGTCCTACTGTTTCATTATTTGGTGCTTTTATACTAGAAAAAGGAGCATTAGCACTGTTAGTTAATATGATTTTTGTACCCTTTTTTAAAGAAGAAAAATCTATAAGTATATCTGCTCTTTGTGCTGGTGCTAATGTAAGTTCTTCAAGTTTTACTGGTTGTTCAAAATATCCTCCATCACTTCCTATTTGAAGAAACGGCATATTATTAGAAAACTTCAAAGTAAAAAATCTAGCATTAGCTCCATTTAATATTCTAAATCTATACATAGTTTGTTCAACATTTAAATTAGGCCATGTCATTCCATTTACTGATATTGTATTGCCAAAAAATTCTGGTTGCCAATAAGGATGTATATCAGGATTATCTCCTACATTAGGAAAATATAATGTTCCATCAGTATTAAAAGTATGATCTTGTATAACTAATGGTATTTCATATTTTCTATCTGGTAATATGCATCCTGGCTTATCTAAAGGATTATTTTTATCCCTTATTATATAGAATCCTGCGAGTCCCATATAAACACTTAACCTTGTTACTCCCAAAGTGTGATCATGATACCACAATGCCGTAGAGGGTTGAGTATTTAAATATTGATATAATGAAGTACCAAATTGAGGACCTATTAATTTTTCATTTGAAGTAAACCAAGCCTCCGGATGTCCATCAAATGTAGAACAAACTTCTCCCCCATGAAGATGTGTAACTAATGGAATAGGATATTGTGCTTCTGGTAATCCCGGTGGAAATGGAGGTACATCTTGTGGTTTTATCATTCCAATTTCATTAGGATCTGCCCAATGAAGAGTTGGATCTACCGCAAGTGGATTATATCCTGTAAGATTATTAACCCACTGAACATTAATAGGAACTCCTCTAGTAGCCTCAAAAGTTGGACCTGGATAACTTCTATAGTCATAGTATATTTCTCCAGTGGAGCAATCTTTAACTTTTCCACCATATCCCCAAACAATAGTCTTTGGAAAACATCTTGGCAATAATTGTTGAGCAAATTCCTTAGCAGTTACATAATAATATTCTCCCGTAACCATACAAGTATTAGGATCTTTCATTAATTGTGGAACAAATACTTTTGGTATAGGTAGCTGCTCAACATATTTAGGTATAACATTAGGATCTAATATATCATTCAAATTATCTCTCCTTATATTTATTATTTTTATAAAATATTTATATTCATCTACATTATTGCTAATTACTTGCACCATTTATAAACAAACCATCGGTTTGTGAATATGCAAAATAAAATGAACTAAGAAAACTCTAAAATTTTCTTAGTTCATCTATTTCTTTATGGGTAAGATATCTCCACTTACCCACATCTATTTCATTGATTTTTATATTAAGTATTCTTATCCTTTCCAATTTTATAACGGTATATCTAAAAGCTCTTGTCATTCTACGAATTTGTCTATTTAATCCTTGTGTCAATATAATCCTAAAAGTATCATTATTAATTCTTGTAACTATGCAAGGTCTAGTTTTAACACCGTTAAGTTGAACCCCCTCTGACATTCCCTTTATAAATGAATCATCAAAGGGTTTATCTACAGTAACTATATACTCTTTCTCATGATGATTTTCTGATTCTAAAATTTTATTAGAAAGTTCCCCATCATTAGTCATGAGTATTAAACCCTCTGAATCTTTATCTAACCTTCCTACTGGGAAAATGTATTCTGGATAATTCAAAAAATCAATTATATTATCTTTTACTTCTCTTGCAGCAGTACAGGTAATACCAACTGGCTTATTTAATGCAATATATATTTTTTCTTTCTTTTTTATTGGTTCATTATCCATAAGAATTTCATCATATTCTTCTACCCACTGACCTGGAATGCAAATCTCACCATTTACTATTATTCTATTTTCCTCAATAATTCGATTTGCTTCTTTTCTTGAACAAATACCATAATTACTAAGAAGCTTGTTTATTCTCATTTATATTTTTATCCTTTATTTCATCTTCTGATGTTTTTTTATTTGTATTTTCATTTGTTCTTTCTTTTAATTTTGATTTCTTTGTATCATCATTTTTAGTTTTTTCATCTTTATTTCCAGTTTCTTCTCCTGTTTTTAGTTTTATATCCGTACTTTCTTCTTTTTTTCCTGTTGATGATTTTGTATCTTCATTTTTATTTGTTTCTTCTCTTGATGTATGTATATCTACCTTTTTATTTGTTTCTTCTTTTGATGTATTTATATCTACATTTTTATTTTTTCTTTTTACTGGTGTTTTTACTCCTGTATTTTTATTTGTACCATCTTCTATTGATTTTTTTTCCCTATTAAATTTTTCATTAGTATCAGTTTTTACACTATGACTTTTGGTACTAGTTTCTATATCTTCAAAACAAAACTTTAACAAAACTCCAATAATCATAAATACTATAATAGATGAAATAGCTATAATTATTTTTTTATTTTGACTAGATTTATTACTTCTATTGATTCTATCTATTTTATCTGTATTGTCAGTATTAAATAATGATAAAATCCTATTTTTCTCTGAAGAATCTAGCTTTTTAAAATTCTCAGGTGATCTAAGTACAATATTAGGTTTACTACATACTCCATATTTATTTTCCACATATACTGTAGCTGAAAATTTATCCCCTTTACTTAAAAAAGGTATATCAATTATTACACTATCCTCTTTTATTGAAGAATCAAATTTTAATCCCTCTGTTATCTTTGCATCTGCAATATTTAAATTACTTTTTGAACTTTGAATATTCAAAGTTAAATCATGAATTATTTTTTTAGATAAATTGCTGACAGTAATGCTATATGCATAAACTTTTTTGTTGTTTATTTTCATAGCTACGCCTTTACCTATATTACATAATATTCTAGGTGCTACATTTTTAACACGCTCCAGCAGTAATCCAGATATAATTGATATTACTATAGTTATAATTGCTGTCTTAATAATGCTAATCATATTAATCGCTTCCTTACTTTTTCCGATTTACCTAATAAATTATAGAGTACATGAATATTCGTGTCAAACTTAAAATTTAGACAAAATAACTATAAAAATTTATCAGTATATTTTTTAAATTATAAATAATAATCCACCAGCTTAGCTGGTGGTATTTCTATCGTCCTATAAGGACACCTTACCTGCGTTGCGCCTTAAGGCGCTTATAAAAGCCCGCCAGCCGCATCTTTTGTTACTTGCTACCCTTAAAAGGGTCCATATACTCTTTTAAGCTTATTTGATCTGATATCACATCTTCTTTTTGTTGATTTTTTATATATTCCGTAATTGCTTTTTTATTTCTTCCTACTGTATCTACATAATATCCTCTGCACCAAAAATGTCTATTTCCATATCTATATCTTAAATTTGCAAACTTTTCAAATATCATTAAACTACTTTTCCCTTTTAAAAACCCTACAAAACTAGATATACTCATTTTAGGTGGTATCGATACTAACATATGTATATGATCTACACATGCATTGGCTTCTATTATTTCTACACCTTTCCACTCACATAATTGCCTTAATATTTTTCCTATCTCTATTTTCCTATCTCCATATATTTCTCTTCTTCTAAACTTAGGTGCAAACACTATATGATATTTACAATTCCATTTTGTATGTGATAAACTATTACTATCCATTCGGATGACCTCCTTTTGTTCTTTAGATTGGCTGACGAAACCTTTTCTATTGTATCAAAAGGAGGTCTTTTTTGTCATACTCATCGCTAAAAGCTTTTCTGAACACACCTGCATAGCAGGTGGTTTTCTTTATACAAGAAAAACCCTCAACAACACATTCGTGTATTGTTAAGGGTTACCTTTTAATAATTTTAATATTATATTGGCACTTCTATTATAACCTTTGCACCGCCAAGTGTTTTAGAGTTTTGTAGAATTATATTACCATTATGTTTTTCAATAAGATTTTTTGATATATACAGTCCCATTCCATAATGATTTTTTGAATTTCTACTTTTATCCCCTTGAAAAAACTGCTCTGTTGCAAAACTTATTTCCTCTTTTGTAAATCCTTTTCCTGAATCTTCAACTATAAATTGTATACTTTTATAATTAGAATCAACAGTTAATAATATTTCTCCATTTTGCATACAATAGTCAACAGATATTCTTAATATGTTCTACAATTGCTGTGGTATCACTGTTCCCATAAACTCCAAATACCTTTTCATATATTCTTTCTTTAGAAAATACTTGTCCATGATTAATAGCTAAACATTCACAAATACTATACTCACTCTTTGTAAAAGGTACTAATTTTTCATTATAATATGCCTCTTTTGAAGCTATATTAAATTTAACATCAGATACAGAAAAAGCATTTTGTTTTTCTCTATGTTCACGTCTTAAATGTGCCGCTACTCTTGCTCTTAGTTCACTAATACCAAAAGGCTTAGATATATAATCGTCTCCTCCCAAACTTAATCCCATTACAATATCTTGTTCCATAGTCTTAGCTGTCAAAAATATTATTGGACAATCAACTAAATTTCGTATTTTCTTGCAAAGAGAAAAACCATCTATTTCTGGCATCATTACATCGAGTAAAATTAAATCATATTTTAAATATCTATCCTTTGGAAAACATGTGGGATTAGAAATTGTAGTTACATTATGTCCTTCTTTTTCTAATGCACTTTTTATAATATTTAATATTCCTTCTTCATCATCTATAGCTAAAATATATGCCATTTCAATCCCTCCCACATTAATTATATCTTATACTTCCATTAAATCCCATTCTTTATTATTCACTTTTTCTACCTTGAAAAAAGTTAAACCATATTCCTAATAAACCCCCCAAAATAATGTTAAATTTTCATACAAAGGTGCTGACTCTATTAAAGAACCAATACTGCTAAGATCCTTTCTACTCCATTTATGTCCATTAAATAAAACTTCACCTGAAGTTGGTCTAAGCATTCCTATAATCATCTTTAGTAACGTTGATTTTCCTGCCCCATTTGGTCCAAGTAATCCATATATTGAATTTCTCTGAACTGATATTGAAACATCCTTAATTGCCTCTTGTTTTTTAAATGTTTTACACAACCTCTTTGTTTGTAAAATAATTTCGTTCATTTCAATCATCCTCCCTATAATTAAATACTAAACCCTAATTATAAGGAATTTATAAGGAAATAAAATTTAACTTTATAATTTCCATAATAAAAAAACACCTATCCTTTTAAAGATAAGTGCTTTAAACATTAATTATTAAATAATCCAGCTCCCTTTACTATTTCCTGCTCTCTAAACAAACTTGAAACAGCTTGGTTATAATCTCTTAAATTTTGAGCCTTTCTTATTTTTTTAGCATACTTTTTATTATCTGAAAATATATAGATCATATATCCCCATAGTTCTTTCATTCTAAACATTGCATTTCTATCTTCATTAAATAATTCTCTATAATTATTTAAAACTTCATCATGAAACTCTTTTAATACTTTTTTATCTAAAGTTTTATCTTCTTTAATCTCATTAATTAAACCTGGATTTGCTAATATTCCTCTTCCTATCATTACTGTTTCTACTTCTTTGAAAGTTTCTATTAATTTTTTATAATCTGTAGCAGTAAAAATATCCCCATTATAACATATCGGATTTACACTTAAAGATAATGCATCTTTAAACACATCTAAGTTAGGTTTATTTTTATAAAAATCTTCCCTAGTTCTAGGATGAATAATTAATTCTTCTAAAGGATATTTATTAAATATCTTTATTAACTCATAAAATTCTTCTGGA